>NZ_CBDDRA010000022.1:0-88146 GCF_965232925.1 Tumidithrix helvetica PCC 7403 | reverse complement strand
CTTGGAGTTTCTGGAAAATCATTATTGTCAATGTCAATTTTGGTTAATTGATCATTGCTCTTTTGGCAGTTTGTGCCAAGCACCTGCTGCCTTTTTTTCTTTTTCTAGTCCAAAGTCCAGTTTATTGTGATTCCCCAACCTGCGATCGCGATCGCACAAAGCATCAGGAATAATCACTGGAAATAAGTACCGCGATCGCACAGCCACCCCCTTGAAAAGGCAACAATAAGTCTACTAGCGACGTATCTACAAACGTCTAGCCCGAAGAGTAACTCCTTCGGGCTTTTTATTGTGATTCCCCAACCTGCGATCGCGATCGCACAAAGCATCAGGAATAATCACTGGAAATAAGTACCGCGATCGCACAGCTAACCCCTTGAAAAAGCAACAATAGATCTACTAGCGACGTATCTACAAACGTCTAGCCCGAGGGGTAACTCCTTCGGGCTTTTTTTTGTGATTTCCCAGCCTGCGATCTCGATCTATAATTCCTACAGGTGCTAATCCTGAAAAGAGGTCAACATATGGCGATTCTGCAACCTCGCTATAGTAAAGAAGAATTTGCCCAGCGGGGCGATCGAATTTATGAGACTCAAGTACGTCAAAGAGTTGAGTCAGGGAATCGTGGCAAAATTGTGGCGATCGACCTTGACACTGAAGACTTTGAAGTTGATGCGAGTGAAATAGCTGCTTGTGATCGCCTTGAAGCACGTCATCCAGATGCACAAATTTGGATCGTCCGTATTGGTTCCCGATATGTTCGTCGATTTGGTGGGCGCACAAAGAGAGCCATATGATCGCAGGAATCGTTAGCGCTGATTTTGAACCGATTATCTCACTTTCGATATGTAGTTCTGATGGAAAAGTTTACACACAAGATGCGATCGTAGACACGGGTTTTAATGGTTGGCTTTCATTACCTCCAGATTTGATTTCTCAGTTGGACTTGAGTTGGAAAAGGAGAGGACGCGCTATTCTCGGTGATGGTAGTGAATGTGTTTTTAATGTCTATGAAGCAATTTTAGTTTGGGATGGAGATTATCTAACTGTCCCAATTGATGAGGCTGATTCAGAACCTCTTGTTGGAATGTCATTGATGGAAGGCTATCAACTCATAATTCAAGTCTTTGAAGGAGGTAACGTAGAACTCCACAAAGTCTAACAAGTCATTTCTCAGGTTATTTGGATAGAAAATGGTTGGCGGCAACATCATGTACGAAGATTCGATTTCATCCCAACATTCCGCCGATAGTGACAGTTTGGCGCGTTACCTAGGCAATACTATCCGAGACCTTCGCCAAAAGCATGGACTGACGATCGCTGAAGTCGCCGAAAAATCTGGCATCTCGCGGGGAATGCTCTCTAAAATCGAGAACGCACTCACTGCTACCAGCCTCGAAACCCTCGTAAAGATTGCCAATGCGCTCGGTGTCTCGATGGCTACTCTTTTTCGTCACTACAATCCTCCCGAAGGTGGTGCGCAATTGATCAAGCAAGGACAGGGAATGGAAGTCGTGCGGCGAGGCACAAAATCTGGGCATACCTATCATCTGCTGTCTTATAACCAAGGCCCCAATAAATATTTTGAACCATTTTTAATCTCTATGGATGATGCATCGGAGGTATTTCCCACCTTTGAGCATCCAGGGATTGAGTTTATTTATATGTTGCAAGGCAAACTAGATTATCGGCACGGACAAAAGACTTACCTTCTAGAACCTGGAGATTCTCTAACCTTTGTAGGAGATATCCCTCACGGGCCCGAACGCTTGATTGAACTGCCGATTCGCTTTCTAGCAATTATTCACTACCCTCAGCAAGTTTGAATGTTGAGGTTCCTACTCACCATTCATCTGATACCAATTTCTCTTGAATTTGCAACAGATCGGATTTTGTGTTCCGCGCAGAGCGCGGTCTTTTCAAAAAGATGCGTTGCATCATTTTTTGAAAATGGTATGAGCTACGCGCGACCTTTCAAAAAGCTGCGACGTCGCTTTTTTGAAAATGATATTGCTATTCGGTAAATTGCACTGCTAATAGTTGTTCTGAGGCAATTGTTTTTAAGCTCTCGGCTCCTGTGTGTTGAATTCTTTCTCTATCATCCAAATCAGTTGTAATCCTTGAGTTAATTTGACCGATCAGAACCTGCCATTCAACAGGGCTTAGGTCGCTAATCAAAGCAATTTGAGGTTCTTCTTCTAGATCGATATCCTCTTGCATAATCAGATTCATGGTTAGCTCGGCTAATAGCTCATCCCCGCTGTTTACATCCGTATCGCTGGCATCGATCAAGAGTGTAATTGCGCCGCGATCGCTGTGTAAAAGCACCTGTCGAATCGCTTGGCTGAGAGATTCACGAATGTCATCAGGTGAAGCTGACCAGTCAGGGAAAACAATTAGATTGATATCGTTTAAGGGTAGGAAATCTAGAGAAATTGATTCTGTCTCTATTGGGAATGCATCTTTTGTTTTTCTCAGATAGCCATTGATATTCCAAGTTACATTTGTGCCAAAGAAATCGCAGTAGTTGCGATCGACTTCATAGGCATCACCTCTTGTATCGAGGAATTCCTTTGATGCTTTAAGCGCACCTTCACAGGTCATGCCATCTTCAACGAGAATATATTCTCCCTGTCTGAGATAGGGGTGAAAGAATTCTAAGACCTTGGATGTGGTTTCATAGGTATGATCGGCATCCTCAATCACCAATAAGGGACGAGGTAGAGCCTTGAGGAATTCTGGTGAAAACACCGTTTCCAACCGACGACCATCACCACCAAGGAACGTGACGCGATCGCTGCGCACGAGATTCACAGGAATTAGATCTACAGAGTAAATATGCCCATCAATATGGAAATTATCCAGCAAATCCGCCATCCATAACGCGCTACCGCCATATTTGGAACCGATCTCAATAATCGATCGCGGCTTTACCTCCCAAAGCAAGAGCGGATAGAGTGCTAAGTCAAAGGGATTCTTGAGCATGGGAATGCCCTTATAGGAATAAAGATGAGCGCCGAGTTCGATTGGGAGCATGTTGTCCCGAGTTAGCTTGGACTCCCATACTCGCTCATGGGTGGGGGATTTATACGCTTGTCTGTCTGCCAGAATCCTCAGGGTTTTGATTGCCTCATCCGCGTAAAAGTGGCTGGGGTTGAGGGCAAGTTCGGTTTCTACAGCAGCGAGACTGGCTGGGATCTGTCCTGATGCTCTCAAACATAGGGATTTGAGGTAATGTATACCCTGCAGGGTGGCATCCTTGGCTAACAGTGCTTCTACAATCCCCAAAGCTGCTAGAGGTTTAGCATCGCTGAGGAGTGCGATCGCTTGCTCTATTTGTTCCACCAGTGAGTTTGACTGACTCCGATTGGCTAGATCTGCCTGTAAGTCAAAATATTGGGGTTGCGAAGCTTCCAATCCAGATTTGCTAGAAGCATGTTTGCGAACTTCTATATCTGATTGAATGCCATCCCAAACCTTGTCAAATATGGTTTCCCAGTTATGTTCTCGGAGTAGATAATCGCGGATTTTTTGACTGCGGCTGAGTAGTTCAGCTTCGGGCAGATTCAAAGCCCATTTGATAATCTGACGATTGCGATCGGGGTCGTGGGTCAAGAAAATCGCATCGGGACAATCAAATCCACTTTCGGGTGTGACTAATGGAATTAAACCTCTGGCACAGTTCTCTAAGATCGCGGTTGCCTGTGCGTCCAGTGTGGCGGTATGGATGTAAAAGTCACAGGTATTCACAACCCATTGATTTAGATTAGGGTCGCCATTATTGATGCCACCTAAAAAGTTGAAACTATATTGGCGATCGTTAATGCGAACATCCACCATACCTTGAGGGGCTTTGAGCGACTGACTCGCCACATTGAGTAGAACGTCTAGACCTTTTAGGCTTTCGCAAGTCACATCAAAACCCTTATATGAACCGAGGGTACTGACATGCAGCATTTGACGTTTGCCAATGGGATTGAACTGCTGTTTGACAAAGGGGAAATTCTGTAAGGCCACCCCAATATTGGAACGGATTAATTTGTGCCTGACTCGCGATTGAATAGAATCATCTACTTTGGCGAGGGTGCGATCGAACCAAACCTGACCGCAGAGCGTAAAAATTTTATTAACCGCCAAAAGTTGGCTTTCGACCTTGACCAAGTTGGGAACCCATTCTTGGGGAAATTCGGGAACCCAGGGCATGATGATATAGGTGTTGGGATGACAGGCAGCTTGGGGAGTTAGGGCATTATCTTTGACCCAATCACACTTGATCTGTCCGATGCCTGAGGCTTCGGCTTGCTCGGGATTGTCCCATGTGGGATGGCCTAAAAGAATATCCTGGGGATTTTCTGTGACTTTCCCCGTACACCAGTTGGACTGATGAAAAGAGACTTTTTGACTCAAGTAGTATTCTGCCCACTTGGCTAGCTCAAAGTTATAAAACTCATAGCGAGAATAACTATGTTCGCGGATGGCATAGCCAGTCAGAAAGAAATGCAGCATACTTGGCAAGACTTCTAGGGTGTGTCGAGACTATGTCAAGACTACCCCTCAAATCGGAGTTGCGATCGCATCGAGCCGTAAATCGCTAAAATTTTTAAAAGAGCATCCTAAAATCACCAGCCTAAAATTACCGAGATCCCATGAGCCAGCCCCCTGAAACTATTTTTAGCAAGATTATCAATCGGCAGATTCCTGCGGATATTGTCTACGAGGACGATTTAGCTCTTGCCTTTCGAGACATTACGCCACAAGCCCCCGTACATATTCTCGTAATTCCCAAGCAGCCGATCCCGATGTTGGCAGTTGCCACAGATCAAGACCAAGCTCTGTTGGGGCATTTGCTGTTGGTAGCGGCTAAAATTGCCAAAGATGAAGGTCTCGATCGAGGCTTTCGCGTGGTGATTAATAATGGCGATAATGGCGGACAAACCGTGTTTCACCTGCACTTACATATCCTAGGCGGACGAGCTATGCAATGGCCGCCAGGTTAATCGTAGAGGCAATTCATGCGTCAGTGTCGAGGGTCGTCACCGAGTTTTTTCTGGGATGAGGTAAAGCGATCGCTTACCGAATCGTAACAGGCAATTATACTGTTAGGTGAACTGTTCGTCGAAGAACAAAAAGTTAACGCTTCTAAGCTCAGTCCAAATTTAATCACGCTAAACCTAATCCATGACAACTACACCTGTACGCTCAACTGTCGAAGCAAACACCACAGTTAAGCACGAAGTCAAAGATCTCAGCCTCGCCCCATTGGGTAAGCAACGCATCGAGTGGGCGGGTCGAGAAATGCCTGTTTTACGTCAAATTCGCGATCGCTTTGCCGCAGAAAAGCCCCTTGCTGGGATCCGCATTGCTGCATGCTGTCACGTCACCAGTGAAACGGCCAACCTTGCGATCGCGCTTAAAGCCTCTGGCGCAGATGCTGTCTTAATTGCTAGTAACCCCCTGTCTACTCAGGATGATGTCGCCGCTTGCTTGGTGGCTGACTATGGTATTCCCGTATTTGCGATCAAAGGTGAAGACAATGCCACCTATCACCGCCATGTCGAAATTGCCCTAGACCACCGACCCAATATCATCATCGATGATGGTAGTGATGTCACCACCAGTCTTGTATTGCATCGCGCCCATCAGCTTCCTGAAATCATCGGTACCACCGAAGAAACCACCACAGGTCTAGTTCGCCTCAATGCCATGTTTAAAGATGGCAAGCTCACTTTCCCTGCGATCGCTGTGAATGATGCGGAAACCAAGCACTTCTTTGACAACCGTTACGGTACGGGTCAGTCCACCTTAGATGGCATTATCCGCGCTACCAATATTTTGCTGGCTGGTAAAGTCATCGTCGTAGCTGGCTATGGCTGGTGTGGCAAAGGTGCTGCCCTTAGAGCTAGAGGTATGGGAGCCAATGTCGTCGTTACTGAGATCAATCCAGTCAAAGCGATCGAAGCAGTGATGGATGGATTCCGCGTCCTGCCTATGTCTGAAGCTGCACCGATCGGCGATATTTTTATCACCGTTACTGGCAACAAGCATGTGATTCGCGGCGAACACTTTGCTCAAATGAAAGACGGCGCGATCGTTTGCAATTCTGGTCACTTTGACTTAGAAATTGACCTTGTAGCCTTGAACGAGCAAAGCGTATCCAACAGCTTTGTCCGCAACTCTACCCAAGAATATAAGCTCAAGTCTGGCAAGTCCGTAATCGTTCTGGGCGAAGGTCGCTTGGTAAACTTGGCAGCCGCAGAAGGACACCCCGCTAGTGTGATGGATATGAGTTTTGCTAACCAAGCTCTAGCCTGTGAATTTCTCGTCAAAAATCAAGGCAAGCTCCATGCAGGTGTCATTTCCATTCCCTATGACATCGACCAAGAAATCGCTCGATTGAAATTGCAAGCAATCGGCATTGCGATCGACACGCTCACAGACGATCAAATTACTTACATGAATTCATGGACAGTGGGTACATAGTTTTTAAATTCTTCACGTTGAACTAAAAACTAAATTCTGCAAAAAGGGTGCATTTATGCACCCTTTTTGCTTTTCAGTGAATATTTTGATGGGATGTTTTCGACCGTCGGCTGCAACTGAATTTTGGAGCTGATGAGGCTACCTTGGAGCTTTGCGCCAACCTGCTGCAACTGCTTCTGCTTCTGAGCAGAACCACCTTTCCCCCTTTGCGGAATCAACGATCGTTCCATCATAGTCTTCCATCCCCGGAACATGATAAAGCTTATCCCCTGTGGCAATCGAGATATTACCTTTGACAACACAGCTTGGTGTCGCGATCGCTGTGATTGGCGTAGAGGTTGGTGTAGACAAACGATTAGGTCTGAACTGCATCTGAAAAAGCACAATGGCAGCCACCCCCCCAATACCAAGGATAGTTTCGATTACTCGAAATTTCTTGACTTTTCGCTTGGTTGGCGTAGGCTTTAGTTTTTGTGTAGTTGAAGATTGAGAAACAACACCTTGAATTGAAGCATCGGAAGCGCGAATTCTTCCATCTGCCGCAGTGATTAACGCATAGAAAATAGTATCTCCGACTTTTGGGCGACGACCTGTTGTTTTGACTGCGCTGATGTGCAAAAAGACTTCTTTTCCCCCTTCACCAGACTTGATAAATCCAAAGCCCCGATCGTCATTCCATTTTATTAATTGCCCCTTGTTCAAATCAGGCTTCATAAACAACCTCGCTGTTAACCTACTTGCTCATCTAGGGAAGCAGGTGAAATGGCAAAATAGCGTATCTAAACTGATATTTTACTGTATAGCACCCCCATATCGGTGGTTTATACCTATAGTCTTATAGGCAAGAGAGCGAAGCGTTCGCCTAGGAGGTTTTTGTGCAAAAAAGCTGAGATTTTTATGTGAATGCTTCGCCCCTAACAGTTGGAATTAACTCAGAGGCGACGCAGGACTGAAAAACTATGTAAGACGGCTACAGCAAGGGTCAAAAGCAGAACGACCCCATTAATAATTCCTGCGGGTACAAGTCCTAAGCTGCGTCCAGTTGTTAAAATCACTAGGGCAGTCACGCTAACTACACTCCCTGCAATCAGCAAGTCGTAGCCCATCGCTTTATTTGCGGGATACCAAATTCTAGGGCTAGACAGGGTTTTGGCAGTGCGAAAACCATACCAGTTATTGGGTTTAATCTTTTCTGCAATCAATGGCAAGCTTAGTCCCACATACAGCAAGCCTACCCCTAAAAACAAGCTATTGATTAGGAAAAAGTCGTCCATATAAATTCTTTGGAAAAGTTACAGGATGTTTCATCAAGCCTAGGTCACCAGAAACTTACTGTAAGGAATCGATCGCAAAGAATTCACGAACTCGTTAAAGATTTGTAAAGGAACGATCGCAATTGTTCAGGCATTCCATTGACCTCAATCATTCCATTCGCCACGGGGGGGCACGACAGGATTCATAGTTAAAGGGCGAGAATTATCTGCCTCTTTGATCGCACGTCTTTGTAACCACTGACGAATTGCCATGTCAATGACTTGGTTGGGATCGTTGGTAACTTCCGCTAATTCGGCGAGTAGAGCAGGATCTACCTCTACGTTGCGATCGCTTTTGGATTCGCTGGCGTTATCGTCTGGCATAACAGTTTTGGGATATTTAGGGTTGAACTCAGCAAATAGTCTATAACTTGTGTTGGATAAAACTGTAACTTGGCTAGCTCAAAATGATAAAGCTTTAAGTAACTTACAGACTTTAACAACTCTAGTATAGGAAGCAAAGCAATAAATACTACTGTAACCGCTTTGAATCTATGCAGATCCTTTCTAGGGCGATCGCTGTTGGTTTGAGTGCGATCGTCGCGATCGCTTTATGCCCATTCTTTTCAACCCAAGCCACCCTCTTACCCCAACGCAGCCAAACCAGTATGGTGGCTTCAGCCAGTCCCCTTGCCAGTGAAGTGGGCTTGCAGATTTTGCGTCAAGGGGGCAATGCCGTAGATGCAGCTGTGGCGACAACCTTGGCAATTTCCGTGGTAGAACCCTTCTCCGCAGGTATTGGGGGCGGCGGATTTTTGCTCTATTCCCAAGCGGGTCACAATTCTAAGCCGACGATCGAGGCACTAGACTTTCGAGAGCGTGCGCCCCTAGCAGCAACCCCCGATATGTATTTAGATTCAACGGGGAAAGTTCGTGCAGGGCAGAGTCTGAACGGACATTTAGCTGTTGCTGTCCCCGGCACGATCGCTGGGCTAGTCGAAGTCCATCGCCTGCATGGCAAATTGGCTTGGCAAGACTTGGTCAAACCTGCCATTCAACTGGCACGAGCAGGTATTCCTGTTAATCAGCGGTTTGTGGAGCTAGCAAAATTACGGGAAGCGGCGATCCTGCAAAATCCTGCTGCTAAGGAATTGTTTACCCACAACGGTCAAGCCTACGCCCTTGGGGAATATCTCAAACAGCCTGACCTCGCCAAGACCTTAGAAGCGATCGCGCGACGCCCCCAAGACTTTTATACGGGCAAGATTGCCGATGCGATCGCCCGCGATATGCGCGATCGCGGTGGGATCGTTACCAAGTCAGACTTAAAAGCCTACAAACCGATCTGGCGATCGCCCCTCTGCGGTGAGTTTATGCAAACCTACATTTGCTCGATGCCTCCACCCTCGTCGGGAGGTGTTCACCTTTTACAAATTTTAAATATGTTAGGGGATGGCAAAATTTGGCAATCCCTTGGCTGGCATCATCCTGACACGTTACATTTCTTAACTGAGGCATTTCGGATTGCCTATGCCGATCGCGCCATTCATCTCGGCGATCCCGATTTTGTGGCTGTCCCCACTGCTGCCTTGATTAGCCCTCGCTACGCTGCCCATCGTCGCCAAGAAATTGACTTACACAAAGCAACACCCTCCCAAGCAGTAAAAATTTACGACCCAGAAGCCTTGCAAAAGCTGAGCGTCAAGGAAGATGACCAAGAAAGGTACGAACAAATTGGGAAATTGGCATTTTTACCGCAAACCGAATCCCTTAATACGAGTCACTTGACGGTAATCGATCGCGATCGCAACGCTGTCAGCCTAACATTTACGGTGAATGGGCCCTTCGGGGCAAGTGTAGTTGTGCCAAACACGGGAATTTTGCTAAACAACGAAATGGATGACTTTGCGATCGCCCCCAATACACCCAACCTATTCGGTTTAGTCGGCGGAACCAAAAATCAGATCGCGCCTCAAAAGACGCCTCTATCGAGCATGACCCCCGTCATTGCCTTTGATCGCGATCGGCAAAATTTGCAATTTGCCTGTGGCTCATCAGGCGGCAGCACGATCGTTACGCAGGTTTTACAGCTTGTCTTACATCTATTGGTTTATGGGATGGATGCTGGGGTAGCCATGTCTGCACCGCGTTTGCACCACCAATGGCTACCCGATCGCCTATCCGTAGAACGTTGGGGCTTAGATATCAAAACCTTAGACGATCTGCGGCAAAGGGGTCACAAAATCGAGGAGCGCAGTAACTGGGGACATGCCAATCTCATTGTAGTCAAGGCAGATGGGAGTCTTGAGGGGGCAGCCGACCCTCGGCGAGAGGGGTCAGCTTTAGGGTTTTAATAAAAACTTAACTAAGGTAAAGCGATCGTTTCTGCAAATCTTATCGTTTGGGACATCCTGCTGAGACCGCTTTTGGTAAACTGAATGAAAATATGAAAAACCATCTTAATTTATGAGTGTAGTAAGCCAAGTTTTATCGAAAGCAGACGACGAACTTCGTTACCCCACATTGGGTGAATTGCAAGGTATCAATAACTTTTTGAAAACCGGTAATCAACGGATTCGCATCGCCACAACACTTGCAGAAAACGCAGATAAGATTGTCAAAAAAGCCAGTGCAGAACTGTGGAAAGTCCATCCTGACTACATTTCCCCCGGTGGCAACGCCTTTGGACAAAAGCAACGCGCCCAGTGTTTGCGCGACTTTGGTTGGTATGTTCGCCTAGCCAGCTATGGCGTTTTAGCAGGCGACCAAGAACTCATTGACCAAATTGGTATTCTAGGCGCAAGAGAAATGTACAACTCCTTGGGTGTCCCAGTCAGTGGAATGGCTGATTCGCTCCGTTGCCTCAAAGATGCTGCTTTGGCATTGTTGAGCAAAGAAGACGCTGAAACCACAGCACCCTATTTTGACTTCATGATCCAAGGGATGTCTTAAGGAGATTTCCAACAAACAAATTACCTTATGTAGGGGTAGCGCCCCTGTGTTACCCCGCGATATCTAGGGCAACCACAGGGGGATTGCCCCTATATTGTTTTGAATTCTTATTTTGAATTCTTCGAGTCTATACTCTGCGTCAAATCAAAGATTAAAGATTCACAATATGGGCGCAAGTTTGCGCAACGAGAAAATGTCAGGGTTTAATTTCTGCGTCACCATAAAATGATATTTTAATCATTAGTAAAGAATCTTGAACGAGTTTCCATTTATTCAACTTGAGTTAAAGGGCTGGAGTAATCAGCAAGCATGGTACAAACTGCAGAGAAAGCAAACATAGGGTACATTACCCAAATTATCGGTCCTGTTGTCGATGTGGAATTTCCCAACGGCAAGCTGCCTGAAATCTATAACGCCATCGTCATTTCAGGGAAGAATGAAGCAGGGCAGGATATCAATGTCACTTGCGAAGTCCAACAATTATTAGGTGACAACCGCGTTCGTGCTGTAGCAATGAGCACCACAGATGGTGTGATTCGTGGCATGGAAACAAAAGATACAGGCGCTCCCATTCAAGTTCCTGTAGGCAATGCTACCCTAGGACGTATTTTTAACGTCCTAGGTGAGCCCATTGATGAGTTGGGCCCTGTCGATACGAAAGAAACTTTCCCAATCCACCGTCCGGCTCCCGCATTTACCAGCTTAGAAACCAAGCCTTCGACCTTTGAGACTGGCATTAAGGTCATTGACTTGCTCGCTCCCTATCGTCGGGGTGGCAAGATCGGTTTATTTGGTGGTGCTGGTGTTGGCAAAACTGTATTAATTCAAGAATTAATCAACAACATTGCGAAGAAGCACTCAGGGGTGTCTGTATTTGGTGGTGTAGGCGAGCGTACCCGTGAAGGAAACGACCTCTACAACGAAATGAAAGAGTCAGGTGTGCTGCAATACCTCGCTCTTGTTTACGGTCAGATGAATGAGCCCCCCGGAGCTAGAATGCGTGTGGGGCTGTCTGCTCTAACCATGGCAGAATACTTCCGTGATGTTTCTAAGCAAGACGTGCTCCTGTTTATTGACAATATTTTCCGCTTTGTCCAAGCTGGGTCTGAAGTATCTGCACTACTCGGTCGGATGCCTTCTGCTGTAGGTTATCAGCCAACACTGGCAACTGAAATGGGCGATCTGCAAGAGCGCATTACCAGTACCACAGATGGTTCGATTACCTCTGTACAAGCTGTTTACGTACCTGCGGATGACTTAACTGACCCAGCCCCTGCAACCACTTTTGCCCACCTTGACGCAACCACCGTGTTGTCTCGCGGTTTGGCATCTAAGGGTATTTATCCTGCGGTCGATCCACTGGATTCTACGTCAACGATGTTGCAACCAAACATCGTCAGTGCTGAGCACTACGAAACAGCCCGTGCGGTGCAACAAACCTTGCAACGTTACAAAGAGCTGCAAGATATCATCGCAATTTTAGGCTTAGATGAATTGTCTGAAGACGATCGCGTTGTTGTCGCAAGAGCGCGTAAGATCGAGCGTTTCTTGTCTCAGCCTTTCTTTGTCGCGGAAGTGTTTACAGGTTCGCCTGGTAAGTACGTCACCCTCGAAGAAAACATCAAGGGCTTTAAGATGATCTTGTCTGGTGAGCTAGACGAGCTACCCGAGCAAGCATTCTACCTAGTAGGTAACATCGAAGAAGCGATCGCTAAAGCTGAAAAGATGAAATCCGCCTAGTTTGATTCAGATTCAGATTCCCAGTCAGTTGTCGGTGTAAGTTTCATACAAACCACTGGCAACTGATCGCGACATCGACCGATCGCTGACAACTGACAACTGAAATATGACATTAACTGTAAAAATTATTTCCCCAGGTTCCACTGTTCTCGATGCTAAGGCTGAAGAAGTTATCTTGCCAAGCACGACTGGACAACTTGGTATCTTGACCAATCACGCTCCTTTGGTCACAGCCCTTGATATTGGTGTGCTGCGCTATCGACAAGACAAGGCTTGGGCAGCGATCGCGCTAACAGGTGGATTTGCTGAAATCGAAGACAATGAAGTCACGATCCTCGTCAAAAGCGCACAAGCTGGCAAAGACATCGATGCCGAAACTGCACGCAACGAGCTTACTGCCGCCGAGCAAAAACTTGCATCGCTTAAAGAAGACGATAAGCAAGGAAAAATTCAAGCCGAACAGGCTGTGAAAACTGCTCGCGCTCGCTTGCAAGCAACAGCGCCTCTGTAGTTCATTAGTAGTTGGCTTCGGCTCAGTTTGACATCAATCACTGACCTCCGCTCAGCCAACGATACGTTAAATTTAAATATTAATCTAAAGGGGTGGTCATGATGTTTTTTAACAGACTCAGCCCCTTTTTTACTTGTCGAGAAACAGTTACGACACTAATTCCTAAGGTTTCTGCAACTTCTCGGTGGGTAAACTCCTTAAGAAAGACAAATTCCACAATTTGGCGCGTCCGATCTTCTAAGAGATCGAGAGCTTGCTGCAACCGCATGTTATCTTCTTGCGCCAATTGAAAACTGCGATATTTTGTATCGGTCATCAAGTCGCCCAAGGTCGAATCCTCATCGCCATCCCCAATCGGCGTATCGAGACTAATGGGGGCGCGATTTTGGCAGGCTAATTTAATTTCTTGCCACTCAGTGAGTGGAATGTCTAGAGCCTTGGAAATTTCTAGGTCAGAGGGTTCGCGACGTAAGTTTATGCGCAGTTCGCGAATGACTTTGCAAGCTTGGTTGTAAATGGTCAGCCAACTTCTCGGAACGCGCAGCGTTGGACTTTTATCCCGCAGATAATGCTGAATCTCGCCCCGAATATAGGGCACGGCAAAGGAGCTAAAGGCATGCCCCCTTTCCATATCAAACCGCTCGATCGCCCGAATCAAGCCAATCGAGCCCACCTGCATTAAATCTTCAAACCCTTCTGTGCATTGGTTAACCCAGTGATATGCCTCTTTTCTAACTAGCCCCAGATTGAGACTGACCAAGCGATTGCGGAGTTGGGGCGTAGGTTGTTGGCGATAGGACTGTAATAGCTCTAGGGTTTCTTGCTTGAGTTGCCCAGAAGCAGTCGTGTCATCGGTGTCAGCTTTTGTTTTAGATCTCGCAATTTTTAATTCAGGTATTGGTTCAGATTTTAATTCAAGAATCGGCTCAGATTTTGATTCAGTTTTTTTGAGTGCCCGTTCTTCAAGGTTACGTAAAACCTGTTGTAAGACTTCAGTATCTTCTTTCGCTAACCGAAAGCTCTGATATTTGGGTTGCTGTTGTAATGCTTGCGTCTCATAATGCTGGACAGCTTCAGGGGAAATTTCACAGAAGTCAGACCGATCGTCCTCGGCATGTGCTTTGGGTACTTCAATTTCAGTAGACTGCTTTTTTAAAAAAACTTGAATATGCTTATGAATGTGTAAGACAGCAAAATACTGAAAATCTTGATCGGACTGGAGGTCGTATTCTTTAAATGCCTGTTTTAAACCGCTCGATCCTGCTTTGAGTAAATCTTTGTCTTCGCGATCGGCTTGATTGGGTAAGCAGTCGATGACGGTATGCACCAACCCGATGTGCAATTTTACCAATTGCTTTTGTAGCTTGGCAGACGGTAAGTCTTGATAGGATTTAATCAACCCTAGTACTTGACTACCTTGAGTATCTTGATGATTTGGTAGCATCTGTACTTTCCTCAGCTACACATACAACATTCGTTAAGCTGTTCGTAAAATAAAACTCAATCAGAGGCTTCAGTTAAGCCAAATGCTCAGATTCAAAAAAATTTAATTCTAAACGCTTTCCTAAAAGCTCTGAATGATTGCCCCACCGACTCGAAATTAAGTATTAACTGACGCAACATAGGTCTCTAACAAGATCTTGTTAGAAACCCAAAGTAGTAAAGCCAATCCCAGCTATGTCGCACTTCAGTGTAGTGAAGAAAGACAAACAACACCGAAAACACCCTAGGTGACTTACTAAAGCCAAAACTGTATCAACCGATCATACTTTGTCCTGAAGAAAATGATCAAAGATGTTGTAGCAGCAGTAATTCTCATGCAAAATAGGAACGCGAAAATGCTGCCAGATCTGGATCGTAGTCAGAAATCATTCCTTTATAATCAGCAGTGCCTTTGCGGCAAAGTTAATTAGCTGTGAATGCGGGTTTGACTTCCAGACAGTTGCCATTGCAACATTTCCACACTCGTGGCAGGTTCAAAACAGGTAAATCCCTGACAGACTAGGGCAAGGGTATCGGGTGAGGGTAAGTCGTCGGCAATTTTGAATAGGGTTAAGGGATGGTATTGCGGCTGTAATTGGGTGTATTGCTCGACCGTAGTACGGACTAAGGTATGGTTGCGAAACCAGTCGAGGGCAGTTAGCAGGCTCGGACAGGCAATCGGACTATTCACGATCGCTTGGCCAAAGGATTTTAGAGCAAATTCGGCTTTATTGAGGTACTCAAGATTTTCGGTTAACAGAGCCAGTCGAATTAAATTGGCGATCGCGATGCCATTAGGCGATGGTGTGGCATTGTCTTGGTAGCTGCGTTCGCGCATTAACAACTCCTTACTGCGATCGCTTGCCGTATTGAAGTAACCACCCGACTTGCGATCCCAAAAGTAGCGATCGAATTCTGCTTGCAAATATTTGGCTTTTGCCAGATAGCGATCGCCCAGCTCTGGGCAAGCTTGCTGCAAATCTAGCAGTGCTTTAATTAACAGCGCGTAGTCCTCTGACTGAGCGGAGACCAGAGGGTGACCGTTGTAGTTGAGACGTTGCAGGCGATCGTCTATCCATTGGTTTTGCAAGATAAAGTCAGCGGCATTTACTGCTAGTTGTTTGTAGAGATCTTGGCGTAATACGCGATAGGCGGTTGCCAAACCCGAAATCATCAGAGCGTTCCAAGCCACGATCATCTTGGTGTCGGTAACAGGTGGAACTCGTCCTGCCCACTCGATTGTTTTGACATCCTCTAAGCTGCGTGCCACTGGAAAAGCATCCGTAGGACGAGAATATTCCCCATAGCGACAACGAAACAGGCGTTCGAGACAGGTTTCCACCATGCCCGGCAATTGCCCAGAACGGCGACGCTGTAAAACATTTAAGCCCTCAAAGTTACCATTCGCTGTAATCGTAAAGGCTTCCATCAATGCTTGCAGTTCGGAGTCACTGAATAGCTTTCGCAACTCCCCATAGCTCCAAACCCAAAACTTTCCTTCTTTGCCTTCGCTATCAGCGTCTTGAGAGGCATAAAAATAGCCCTCCTCTGTCAACATTTCCCGTTGCAACCAAGTCGCTGTTTTCGCGATCGCTCGTTCTATGGCGGGTTCGTGCAAGCCCGAAGCCCATAGATTTGCCAAGTACTCCACGATCTGCCCGTTGTCATAGAGCATTTTCTCGAAATGGGGAACTGTCCAAGTAGGGTCAACGGTGTAGCGATGCCATCCCCCTGCGACGTGATCGAAAATGCCACCCAAGGCGAGATCTAAGCCGCGTTGCCTTGCTTTAGCTTGAAGTTCGTCATTCAAGGCTTCAAATCGGCTAGCTCTTAGTATCAGATCGGCGTAGGGAATCATGGGGAAGCAAGTTCCCTGCGTGCGGCTAACCACAACTTCGGCGCATTTGGCAATTCCTGTAAATAGGGTATCGTCGTTGAGGGTCGGTACGGAACTCAGTTGATTTACGGCGGTGAGGTTACTGATAATTTGACCTTTAAAGGTTTGAATCTCTTGATACCGCCCTCGATAAATTTGGACGATCGACTGTAAAACCTTTAAAAATCCTGGTCTACCGTAGCGAGGCTCGATCGGAAAGTATGTGCCCCCAAAAAAAGGCACGAGATCGTCTGGAGCCAGAAACAAATTCAGCGGCCATCCCCCTTGTTCGCCCATAATCTGAATCGCTTGCATATAAATGCTGTCAAGGTCTGGACGTTCTTCGCGATCGACTTTGATCGCCACAAAATGAGCGTTCATATAGTCCGCGATCATGCTGTCTGAAAATGCCTCATGCTCCATCACCGTACACCAGTGACAACTGGAGTAGCCAATCGAGAGAAAAATCGGCTTGTCCTGCGATCGCGCCTTCTCTAAAGCCCGATCGCCCCAAGGATACCAATCGATCGGGTTTTCAGCATGTTTGCGTAAATATAGGCTTTGAGATTGAGCGAGATGGTTGGGCATGACATGACCAAGTAGCGTTGCGATAAGGGTGAATTGAATATTGTTTTCAGGAAAACTGCGTTGCAGCTCTTTTGAAAGACTGCGCTAGGCACGGAACTCAAATCCCGATCTGTGGCAATTTCCGTGGAAATTGGCATAAGGATTGAGGATTGAAGGGGCGATCGCGCCTGAACCTAGAGGTTACATTAATTATTCATTATGCTAATTTTTCTGCGTTAAGTCTTTAGTCTTACTGTGGCTCGGTACAGTAACTTTTCCCCCTGCTCGTAACCGACATAGCGCACGATCGCAGGCGCTCCGATCTCAGCATCACCCCCTTCATCCAGTTTATGTTTGTGCGGATCGTAGGCAATTTCTGCACCCACCTCAGCGATCGCTGTAATTCCCCAATGTTTTAGCAAGCGATCGATCGGACGCAGCAAAGGCAACAAATTTCGGGCTGGCATTGTGGCATTGGTCTGGGCGGCATGGGCTGCCGTAGGTAGTTGTAGCAATAAGGATTCTAATATTTGCAAGCTTTCCTGTTGAAATTCCGATCGCAGTAACTGACATTGCTGTTCTAGCTGTTGTTTCAATCGCTCATATTCAGCGTGAATTTCATCCGTTGTAATCGATGGTTGGGGTACATCAGGTACACTACTCGGCAAACTTCTGAAACTTGCCATGAGGTCGGACAAGCTAATTTGTAAGACTTGACTGAGACGCAATAGATCCTGATATTTTAAAGTCTCGGCTTTGCCTTGCCGAATTGTGTCAACCGCACGCCTCGACAATTGTGACTGCTCTGCCAAAACTCGAAAACTATCAATTCCCACAGCCTGCATGAGCTGCCGTAATTGCTGCGTGTAAACCGTTGGATCGGACTGTAAAGAACTAGATGTCATGAAATTAGAAGCGATCGCAAATTTTGATAGAACTGCTAAAATGTTTTGATATGCGTACGATAATCAAATTTACGATCTACAATACGCATTGTCTTTAATAACTTAAAACATAAAGTTAAAGAATATCCTTATAGATACCTTGAGCTTTGACGTTTTATCCTTGACATGCGATCGCATCGGTCATAATCATAATCAGAAACCCACCCACTACTGCAATCCTAACCGCAATGGCACCAAAATCTAACTCTGCAAAGAATCCAGCTAAATCTGTCGGCATCAGTCCAGAAAAGAAGAAAGCCCTTGAAGTCGCTTTACAGAAAATAGAAAAAGATCATGGCAAAGGTTCGATTATGCGGCTAGGAGATGCCGTAGGGATGAAAGTAGAGACAGTCCCTACAGGAGCGCTTACCCTTGACTTGGCTCTAGGAGGCGGTTTACCTAGAGGTCGTGTGATTGAGGTCTATGGACCTGAGAGTTCGGGTAAAACCACGTTAGTGCTACATGCGATCGCAGAAGTCCAAAAACTGGGTGGCGTCGCGGCGTTTGTCGATGCCGAACATGCTCTCGATCCCACCTATGCTGCCAGAATTGGGGTAGATATTGAGAACCTGTTGGTCTCACAGCCCGACACTGGCGAAATGGCTTTAGAAATTGTCGATAACCTCGTGCGTTCGATGGCAGTCGATATCATCGCGATCGACTCCGTTGCCGCGCTAGTCCCCCGTGCTGAAATCGAAGGAGAAATGGGTGACTCTCACGTTGGCTTACAGGCCCGTCTCATGAGCCAAGCCCTACGAAAGATTACAGCCAATGTCGGACGCTCTAACTGCATTGTCGTGTTTTTAAACCAGTTGCGTCAAAAAATTGGGATTTCCTACGGTTCACCTGAGGTCACAACGGGGGGGATGGCTCTCAAGTTTTATGCTTCGGTTCGCCTCGATATTCGCCGCATTCAAACCCTAAAAAAAGGTACCGAAGAGTATGGCAACCGCGCTAAAGTCAAAGTCGCCAAAAATAAAGTCGCTCCCCCCTTCCGCATTGCTGAGTTTGACATCATCTTTGGTAAAGGTATTTCTACAAAAGGATGCTTAGTCGATCTCGCCGAAGAAATGAATATCATCGTGCGTAAAGGCGCGTGGTATAGCTATAAAGGCGAAAATGTCGCTCAGGGGCGCGATAACACGATCAAACATATGGAAGAAAATCCTGAGTTTGCCGATGAAATTGAAAAATTGGTACGGGAGAAACTCGCAGCAGGTGTCCCTGTTTCTGCCACAACCGTAGCCCCTAGCGACGACGATGAGGAAGACATTGAAGTTATCGGCGAGGAATTTTAGGCAGCCTCCCGATCTAGCCAATGCTTAAAAGACGAATCATGTCATTAAACACTTCACTATCTAATACCTCTAAAGCAAAGCGCCTATTTACTGACTTTGACGGCCCCATCGTGGATGTGTCCGAACGCTATTTCCGCGTTTATCAACTCTGTCTCGATAAAGTAAAGCAACCCGATCAGGTCGTGACGCCTTTAACTAAAGCTGAGTTTTGGGCGTTCAAGCGATCGCAGGTGCCTGAAATCGAGATTGCCATCAAATCTGGACTGCTGGAATCGGGGCAATCTAAAACCTTTGCGCAATTGCGTCGCGAAATCGTGCATACCGAGCCTTATTTTCAGTACGATTGCATCATTGAGGGGGCGATCGCTGCCCTCGAAAAAGCCCAACAAGCAGGTGTCGAACTTGCCGTCATGACCATGCGCCGCGTCCGCGAACTTGAGCCCGTGCTAGAGCAATATAATTTGGAAAGATTTTTTCCACCTAGCCACAGGTTCTGCCTCAGCAATGATTACATCAAGACAGGGGACACCAAAGACAAACCCAAACTGATGGAACGGGCGATCGCGACCCTATCTCCCGTCGAATATCAGTGGATGGTGGGCGACACAGAGGCAGATATTATTGCTGGCAGGAGTTTTAACGTGACGACGATTGGGATTCTTTCGGGAATTCGCGATCGGACGCAACTAGAACTGCACCAACCCAGCCAGATTCACCCCAATCTGATGTCTGCGGTCGAGATTGTCTTAAACAGTTAAAAGCTTCTAATTTTTTCTGATTAAGCTTAAAAACTGGACGAAACCACTTTAATCAAATAGGGGCGACTAACAAGTTGCCCCTATGGATATACAGATTCAATATAGCCTCAAAGCCAAAAGCTATTGGATAGCTTTAGATCCCCCGAAACATATCTTTCATATCTTGTTTTGCCATCTTGGCAAACATACTTTGCTGCCCAAGATAGAGTAAATGCAGATCGGTCAGTAATTTTTTCGCTGAGTCTAGATCTAGATCTTGAACTTGCTGGCAAAACATGGTGTGCACAAACTGCTTTTCAATGGATAAATCGCTCATGTGTTTTACTCCTCTTGGTCAGCCATGACTAGGTTGTCGTTGGAACTTAAACTTTAGGTATGCACATATCCAACACAAGGTTATGTCTAACGTAATAATAGTTTAAGAATAACTAAAATGTATCATAGCTACACAATAAGTAGATATGCCTAAAGAGCGATTTTTAAAGATCGCTCAAAAGGGTATTCAACCTACTTACTCACTAAGCCTACACCGTAAGCAATGTGACTAGATTTATGAGGGAAATAGAATGTAGAAAAGCCGAAGATTATTGCAGGCCAGTATTTGTGCCAGATTTTCCAGTAGCTAGACGAACTTGGACAATTTTTCCACCCATTTTCATGATGCGTTGCTGCTCGGCAAACCAATTGTCAAAAGGTACTAGCTTGGTAAAAAAGGTGTTTTGTAATTCGCGTTGGGTGCGAATGCGGGTTTGACTTGGGACGCAAGCTGTGATCTTAAACATCCGCATAGCGGTACTCTCCTTTAGAGTTGATTAAAAATTAATATCAAATTCTCAAAAAAATTACTGCCCTTAATGTCTAGTTATATAAACATATCTAGCTATATGAGCCGATTGAGCTACCTTCACAAATTAGGCGGGGAATCAGAAATCCTAGGTTAAAACATTGAAGCCAAATAATTTAGCCTGCAACACCTTAACATAAGCTTTTTAATTCCACCGCCCTTACTGTTAGCCCGAAAAACTAGCTCAAACCAGAGCTGATGTAGTCGAGATAAACACCAAGTTCCTTACCAGCTTCAGAACCAACCAAGCTAGCAGCTACTTCTTTGATAGCTTGAATAGCTTGAATTGTGGTAACAACAGGGACGCCCAAAGAGCTGTAGGTTTCTTTGAGACCGTTGAGTACGCGCTCATCTAGGATGGATGCGTCGCCAGCCAGCATGGCATAGGTAGCATAGCGGAGGTAGTAGTCTAGGTCGCGGATGCAAGCTGCATAACGACGGGTTGTGTACATGTTGCCACCAGGACGGGTAACATCGGTGTACAGCATAGACTTAGCAACAGCTTCCTTGATGATGGTGGAAGAGTTGGTGCTGATGGTTGCAGAAGCACGAACGCGGAGTTCGCCAGTTGCAAAGTAGCCTTTTAGTCTTTCGAGAGCGGCAGCGTCCAAGTACTTACCTTGAACGTCAGAAGAGTTGATAACAGAGGTAATAGCGTCTTGCATTTTTGATATATCTTCTAATTTAGTTAGTAAGTTGTGTCAAAGAGTTGAATGGTTTTGGGAAACTATTACAGCGCGCCGATGAGATAGTCAAAGTAAAAACCAGCTTCAGCAGCATCTTCACCAGACAACAAACCAGAAGCTACACTCTTCAAACCGCGAAAACCTTCAGCTAGCCCAGAAAGGGGAACATCTAAAGACTTGTACATTTCCTTAGCACCCACCAAACCAATTTCTTCGATTGGGGTGATGTCACCAGCAACGATTCCGTAGGTAACGAGGCGTAGGTAGTAGTCTAAGTCTCTGAGGCAAGCAGCTGTCATTTCTTCGCCGTAGGCACTGCCACCGGGAGAAACTAGGTCAGGGCGCTTTTGGAACATTTGATCGCCAGCTTGCTTAACAATGCGATCGCGTGATTCTGACAAGGTTTGAGCAATACGCAGACGACGTGCACCTGAGGCAACAAATCCTTTGATGCGATCTAGTTCGCCGGGGCTGAGGTAACGAGCTTCAGCATCAGCATTCACGATAGATTTCGTGACTACACTCATTTAATTATTTCCTCCAATCTAAAAATTGAGAATGAAAACCAGTTAGTTAATGTGATGACCCTTCATAGACAAGACTTACCCCAAAGGGATAAATCTCTACTACGGAGATTCAGTTTTACAAATCAATAATCACATGAGTATTTTGATACATTGCGTTGTACAGGAGCTTTTTTTCATAACACTTCTTAACATTTTTGTTTTGTATGTAACAACCCAAAGAAGTTTGTCTAAAAACCTTCTTTTAGGTAATCTCTACCTACAAATTTGCTGAAGTTTAAGTGGGCACGAGCATTGCCGCGATCGCAGCCAAACCCGCAACGATCATGACTCCCGCAGGCATAAACTTGCGCGTTTTCACCAAGCGCACAGCAAACACCAGCACTAGCAACGCCGAGATCGCTAGACCCAAAAACTTTGCCCAGCCTTGACCCTGCCATTGTAATACCGCAGCGACCAACAGTCCGACCCCACTAATGCTGCCTGAGATCATCGAGACTTTGCTTTGACTTTTGACATAACCAAAGATGCCGCCTGCGATCGCCAAGACCCCATAGGCGGCTGTTGCCACAATGCTTACGCTCATAATTTTTTAAGTATCCAACTCTGAATTTATCTAAACCATGGGTATCCAGAAAAATGCTATCGAACTGTCTCGACAGCTTGAGTAGATACTTGAGCTTGTTTACATAAGTTTACAAAGCTATGGTTCGCAAGCCTATAGCGTCACAATATCTCGAATCGCAGAAGCCAGTCGGTTGAGATAGGGTGCAGGATCGAAGGCTACCCAGCCATCTGCTGTAGGTGCAAGAATTTCAAAATGTAAGTGCGGCCCTGTAGAGCGACCTGTGGAACCTACAATACCGATTTGCTGTCCTCTTGCCACATTTTGCCCCTCAGACACATAAATGGCTGCTAAGTGGGCATAGCGAGTACCTGAGGAACCCTGAATAATTTCCACCATATTGCCGTAACCGCCTGCCCAACCCGCAAACTCGATTCTGCCTGATGTTGCAGCTAGTACGGGCGTTCCCATCGGCGCACCTAAGTCGATGCCACTATGAAACGTCCATTCACCTGTCACGGGGTTTGTCCGCCAGCCATAGTTGGAGGTAACGGGTACGGAGTAGGGAAGTGGATAACCACCTGTATCCATGACGATCCCATCGCCTCTCGCAATATAGGATGGTATTGCCACTGGATCTGGCTTCCAAACTGCGCCAGGCACAAACACGACTTTAGGGTGATTTTGGCAGCCGTTGTGTTCAAATAGCACATCAGCTCTCAGTCCAAATTTTTTGGCAACGGTTTTGTAGGTTTCCTCATTTGCAAATCGATAGGAGATTCCGTCCATGGATGGAATTGCGATGGTTTGACCAACCTGTACGCTGCCGTCCCGAACGCTGGGATTGAGCCCCATCAGTGTAGCTGTAGTTAGTTCGTATTTTTTGGCGATGCTCTCTAGGGTCTCGCCTGACTGCACTTTATGTTGTTTTAAGTCGGCAAGGACAGGCTTGCCGCACAATGCCTCTGCGTCTTGATCGATAGGGGGCTCGGTAGAAGTTACAGCACTGCTTGCAAAAGCGGCGGGGAGGTTTGCTAATGAAATGAATGTAGCAACAAGTCCTGATAGGCAAAGAGCGCTCTTTGTCCCTAGTTTGTTTTTTTGATTCACAAATAACACGATGACACTAAGAATGCGACGATGGTTGGGGGAGGAAGCGAACAACTTCCAGAAACCCATAAAAAATTCAGACAAAACTTGCAGGCAAAATTTTAACGCTACATTCTTCACCTAACAGCCATAGATAATCCTGCAATTCATCGCATTCGTCAACTCGCCCAAATGCTGATTTTTGCTGATTTATTTTCTGAGTTAACCTAGGGTCTATGTAATATTCAAGTAGATTGTTTCAACATTATGGTTGCGAAATTATGAACTCTGAGAATAGCGATCGCTTGCAAATTTTTTTAGATATCGCTACAGAAGCTGCCTGCGCGGGTGGGGCGGTGCTTAAGTCGTTTTGGGGCAAGCTGAAGGAAATCGAAGAAAAGCAACCAGGAGATTTGGTGACGATCGCAGACAAACAGGCTGAAATTGCAGTTTTAAGCGTACTCAAACGTCATTTCCCCGATCACGGTATCTTGGCGGAAGAATCTGGCGCGATCGGCAATCCAGACAGTCGATATCTATGGGCAGTTGACCCGCTAGATGGTACCACAAATTTTACTCACCAATACCCTTTTTCGGCAGTCTCCGTAGGCTTGCTGATCGACGGCATACCCTTTGTGGGAGCAATTTACGATCCCTTCCACGATGAATTGTTTCGGGCAGCAACTGGATTGGGCGCAACCTGCGATCGTCGTCCAATTCATGTTTCTAGTACGACAGAGCTGAGTCATAGCCTTTTAGTGACGGGCTTTGCCTACGATCGCACCCGTACAGACGACAACAACTATGCGGAATTTTGCCACTTTACCCATTTAACCCATGGCGTGCGCCGAGGTGGAGCGGCTGCTTTAGACCTTGCCTATGTTGCCAGTGGACGCTTGGATGGCTATTGGGAACGCGGTTTATCGGTATGGGATTTAGCCGCAGGTGTTGTCTTGGTGAGAGAAGCAGGTGGCAAGGTGACAGCCTATGACGGCAGCGAACCAATACTCAAGTCGGGCAGAATTTTGGCGACAAATGGTTACTTGCAGGCTCAAATGATTGCCGAACTCGCTCTCGTGAAACCTTTACAGGTCAAGTTCCCAATGGGAAGGTAGTCTCTGATTCTGTTACGATGATTTGGAGTAACGCACGCCCACATGCTCAGAGCAACCTAACATCACTGTGAGAATTTTATTGGTTGAAGACGATCGAGCAACTCGCACGATGCTTGAGAATGCACTAACTACTCGTCACTATACCGTCGAGGTAGCGATCGATGGGCATTCGGCAATAGGTTTAGCAGAACAATTTGAATACGACTTGGTTTTGCTGGATGTGGGCATTCCCGAGCTAGATGGAATCAGCGTTTGCAAACGACTGCGGACGCAGGGCTGTCAGACCCCGATTTTGTTGTTAACGGGAAAGGATGGAGTTAGCGATCGCATTATGGGTCTAGATGCTGGGGCGGATGATTATATGGTCAAGCCGTTCAATCTACCAGAACTGCTAGCAAGAATCAGAGCTTTACTACGACGGGGTAAAACGACGATCTCTTCGATCGTGACTTGGGAGAACTTGCAGCTTGACAGTGGGGCAAATGAGATTCGCTATAGAGAGCAGGTATTACGCCTAACGCCTAAGGAGTATGGCATTTTGGAGCTACTTTTGCTAAATCCCCACAGAATTTTTAGTCGAGCTGCCTTGATCGATCGCCTTTGGGAAATGGAGGAAACTCCAACGGAAAGCGCGATTAGCAGCCACGTTAAAGCGATTCGGCAAAAGTTAAAGGCTGCGGGAGCGACGCAGGATTTGATTGAGACCATGTATGGCTTTGGCTATCGCCTTCGCCCCCTAGAGGCAAACCATCCTCCCCATCATTCCACCTCCCCATCAAAACAGGAAGAGCCTGCTGCGCAGCACCCACCACAAGAGAAGATGGAGGAGCGGGAAACCAAGAAGGAATTGGATGGAGCGATCGCAGCTCATGCCATGATGCTAGAGCTTTGGGAACAGTTTAAAGATTCCTTTGGCGAACAGATTGCCCTCCTCGATCGGGCGATCGTAGCAATACAGTATGGCAACTTAACGACCGAGTTATGGCAATCGGCAAAACAGACCGTTCATAAGTTGATTGGTTCGTTAGGCGTCTATGGCTTCCCGCAGGGGTCTGTGTTGGCGAGACAGATTGAAGATTTGTTGGGTTCCAATCTCCATTTATGCGTGCTAGAGATCGAGCAGATATCTCAGTTGGTTGCGAAGCTAAAGCAAGAACTCAAGCAAGAACCTGTTTTCGATCTCCCTCCCCATGACGGGGGCGAGGAAGCGATCGATCCTCAAAAAATGCCCTTGGTGCTAGTTGTGGATGATGACGATCTCTTAACGGTAAGGTTAATGACCGAGGCTAGTTCGCGATCGCTTCGGATTGAAGTAGCTGCAAGTCTAGCGATCGCTCAACAAACACTTGAGCGCAATTTACCCGATGCGATCTTGCTGGATTTGACCTTTGGCGATAGCAAAGAAGATGGGTTGACTTGGCTGGGAATCCTACAGCAAAAATACCCTCAGATTCCTGTACTAGTTTTTACAGGACGAGACAGTCTATCCGATCGGGTGGCAGCGGCGCGTTTAGGCGCACGGGCATTTCTACAAAAGCCCATTGCTTTAGATCCAATTTTTGGGGCGATTCAATCTTCGCTCAGACAAGCAAACGTACAGGAGCATCAAGGCGATCGCGCCATGGTAGGCAAGGTAATGATTGTGGATGACGATCTGGCGATCGGGCATCGGTTATCGGTTTTGCTCTCACCTTGGGGATTGCAGGTAACGTTTCTGCCCGATCCAGCCCGTTTTTGGGAAGTCCTGACCAGCACAATTCCCGATCTGCTAATTTTAGATATAGAAATGCCAAGATATAGTGGCATCGACCTCTGTCAGGTCGTGCGCAATGATGCCAAATGGGGCAACTTGCCGATTTTGTTCCTCACCGCGCACCATGAAGCAGAAACCATTGTCCGTGCATTTGCCGTAGGAGGAGATGATTACATTCGCAAACCTATTCTAGAGCCAGAGTTAATCGCTCGCGTGCTCAATCGTTTAGAACCTGGGCAAATTCGGCGTCAGCAATTGATGTCAACCCTCATGGAACAACCCTCATCGAGCAACTACAGTACTGAAGGAAAGGATAGCCATGATTAAAGTGTCACGTACCGTTCTGATCGTGGAAGATAGCCTAGAAGACAGAGAAATGCTGCGTCGCTACCTACAGCAAGACGATCTCTATACCTACACTGTTTTGGAAGCGGAAACAGGAGAAGAGGGGCTAGAACAATATCGCTTATTTTTGCCTGATGCGATTTTGTTGGACTATTTACTTCCAGATACAAATGGGCTGGAATTTATTCAGAACTTACAACAACAAAGCCCCAAAACAGATCTACCTGTTGTTTATCTCACAGGGCAGGGGAATGAGGAACTGGCAGGGCAGTTGCCCCAACAGAACGTGCAACAATACCTAAATAAGTCAACCATAACGGCTGACAAGTTGCATCAAGCCTTGGATAGAGCGTTCAAACAGGTGGAACTTCTGCGTCAGGTAGCAGACCTGAAAATTCAAGCCAATCAGACCCTAGAAATTTTGAGTCAAAGAGAAGAACAGCTAAGGTTAGCCTTAGAATCTGCCCAGATTGGTGTTTGGGACTGGGATATTGTCAACGATCGCCTCATTTGGGACGATCGGATGTACGAAATTTACGGTATCGCTCGCTCGAACTTCTCAGGTGCGTACCAGGCATGGGTAGCTGGAGTCCATCCCGACGATCGCGCGATCGCCAATGCAGCAATTCAGCAGGCAATTCTTGGTAAAAAGAACTACGATCCTGAATTTAGAATTGTACGTCCTGACGGAAAGATTCGCACGCTCAAAGCCAATGCTTTTCTGCAACGCAATGCCGAGGGTAAAGCGCTACGCATGATTGGGACAAACTACGACATTAGCGAACAAAAAGAAGCATTAAGGGAACGCGAACAAGCGCAGGTTCTCCTAATTCAGCAGGTCGAACAACAGCACTTGATCATGGAGATGACGCAGGGCATTCGGCGATCGCTAAATTTGCAAGATATTCTCCAAACGACCGTAGATGAAGTTCGACAGTATCTGCAAACCGAGCGCGTGATCGTCTTCCAATTTTCTTCCAATTGGGGTGGTACGGTTGTGGTGGAGTCTGTGGAAGAAGGCTGGAGCCCCATCCTATCAACTCAGATTGACGATCCTTGCTTTGGTGACGCCTACGTTGATTCTTTTCGGCAAGGTCTCATAACCGCAAAGTCTGACATCTATAATTCTGGACTCGCCTCCTGCCATCTCGAACGCTTAATCAGTTTTCAGGTCAGGGCGAATTTAGTAGTTCCCATTCTTAAAGGTGATGAATTATGGGGTTTATTAGCGGCTCATCACTGTTCGACACCTCGCGAATGGCAAGCCTCTGAGATCGAGCTTCTGTGGCAGCTCGCAGCCCAAGTGAGTATTGCCATTCAACAAGCAGATTTGTTTGAGCAAGCAAAAGCAGAACTCGCCCAGCGCAAACAGGCAGAGCAGGCTTTGCAACAATTGAATATTGACTTGGAGCAGCGGGTGGCAGAACGTACTGCCGAACTTGCCCAAGTGAACGATCGCTTACTAGAAACCTTGATCGATCAGCAGCATTCCCAAATTATCTTGCAAGAGCAGGCACAACTGCTAGATCTCGCCCACGACACAATTATGACCCATGACATGAACGATGCGATCACGTTCTGGAATGAAGGTGCGGAATATATGTATGGCTGGACGAAAGCAGCGGCGCTAGGCAGAGACATCCATACGCTCCTCCAGACCCAATTTCCCAATCAATCTCTTGCTGAGATTAAAATCGAACTAATGGAACAAGGATATTGGGAAGGCGAACTGATTCACACTTGCCGCAACGGCTCGACGATTACAGTGGACAGCCGCTGGGTGCTGCAGACGGACGAACTGGATCGACCGATCAAAGTATTGCAGATCAACAACGACATTAGCGATCGCAAACAGGCAGAAGCCTTGATTAGGCAACAGGCTGAGCGAGAATCTCTCTTGCTTGAGATTAGCCAACGCATTCGTCAATCCCTCGACCTCTATACAGTTTTCGAGACTGCGGTGGAGGAGATTCGCAAGTTTATGCATGCCGATCGCGTCGGTATCTTTAAGTTCTATCCCGAATCGCATTTTGACGATGGCGAGTTTGTTGCCGAATCTGTACTTGAGGGATTTAACTCCGCTTTAGAGATTAGAATTCACGATCATTGTTTTGGCGAACAGTATGCCATCCATTATCAGCAGGGTAGAATTCAAGCCGTAGACGACATCTACAATGCGGGATTGCAGGATTGCCATCGAGATGTTTTGGCACAGTTCCAGATTCGCGCTAATCTAATTGTGCCACTGCTAAATGGAGAGGGTTTATGGGGTTTACTATGCATTCATCAATGCGACGCTCCTCGCCACTGGCAAGAGGTTGAAATTGACCTAGTCAAACAAATTTCCAACCAGTTGGCGATCGCGATCAACCAATCTGAACTCTACGAGAAACTGCGTCGCGAACTCCAAGAACGCCAGCAGGCGGAAGCGATGACCCGCGAATCGGAACGACGCTGGCGATCGCTGTTTGAAAGCACCAACCTTGCCGTTGTGAGTTCGGACACGACGGGTATTATTAACGCGGTCAATCCCTTCTTTTTGAAACTGACAGGCTATACAGAGAGTGAAGTACTCGGGCAAAACTGGTTTGACTTTTTCGTGCCCTCCAATCGCGTCCAAGAGCAACGTCAGAGGCTTCAAGAAAATCTCCAACAGGAAAACTATCCATCCTTTCAGGGTCAGATTTTAACCAAGACGGGCAAAGAGATCGTTATTAACTGGAGCAACACCCTGTTACGAAACCCTAAGGGTGAAGTGATTGGTGTTACGGGCATCGGGGAAGATATTACGCAACGGCAGGCTGTGGAGAAACTAAAAGATGAGTTTATTTCCATTGTCAGTCACGAACTGCGAACGCCACTAACTTCCATACGCGGTTCGCTGGGGCTACTGGTGACGGGGGTGATGGATGACGAACCCGAAGCCATGAGACGGATGATCGAGATTGCTGCAATCGATACAGAGCGGTTGGTTCGACTCGTAAATGACATGCTCGATCTAGAGAAATTAGAGATGGGCAAAATTTCGCTCCTACGAGAATGTTGTGATGCCGCTGACCTGATGCGACGATCGCTAGAGATTATGGAAAGCAGCGCCCAAGAAGCAGGATTGCGCCTAGAAATGGAGATGCACTCCCAGTCCATTCAAATTTGGGTATCGCCCGATCGGATTATTCAAACATTTACCAATCTGCTCAGTAATGCAATCAAGTTCTCACCCGCAGGCAGTTTTGTGTCGATCGCTGCTGAAGTTGTCAATGAGGTCGTAAATGAAGAGCCTAATGAAGAGAGTACAGAAATTCTGAATCCCATCCTTCCACTTCCTTACATTCTCTTTTCCGTGAAAGATCGGGGACGGGGTATTCCTGCGGATAAGCTCGAAATCATTTTCGGTCGGTTTCAACAGGTAGATGCCTCTGATTCTCGCGATCGCGGCGGCACGGGGTTAGGGCTGGCGATTTGTAAATCGATCGTGCAGCAACATGGCGGTCAGATCTGGGCAGAAAGCACTTGGTTACAAGGAAGCACCTTTTTTGTAGCTTTGCCGACGAGATCGTAGTCTCATCAGAGCATTTCTCCAAACTTTCTCCATCTTTGTTAGCTAATCTAGAACAACAAACAGACTTATCAGGTCTCGATGGTGTAACGCACAAGCATGAATGATTGTGTGTAAAGATGGGATTCGTACGATCGATCGCATATTCGTTTCGGATTGTGCTATAAATCTCACAGGAAAATTCTTTTAAATTTTTCAACGATATCCTTGCTGTATTAAGCTTTGCAACGTAATCAATCAAATAAACCTAGAAATAAAACTTCACTTTGTTAAGTTAAAAAAGTGAACGACTTAAGTAGGAGTTGATGAGAGATGGTTTATAGAGATTTGATGGGGAATTTTGGCGAACCTACTAGAATTTTTTTTACATCATTTTTAGAGCGATTGGGACTGGCTTGGTGGGTAAAAATTATCACGGCAAGTCCAGCCTGTATTTATTATTTTGGTCCTTTTATCAGCGATCGCGAAGCCCAAACTCTACATGGGGGATATATAGAAGATCTTACTCATGAGGGCGCTACGATAACAAATTTAGAAATCAAGTGCTTTCAGCCATCCCAACTGACGGTAGATATCGATCTAATCGATGCTGATTAAAATTCAGCGGATTGATTACTGCCATGACCGCTAAAAAGATTTTGATTGTAGATGACGAAGAACGCATTCGAGAAGTCGTGAGCATGTGTTTGACCAAACTGGCGAAATGGGAAGTCATTGCCGTGGCAACAGCTTTGGAGGCAATCCAAAAAGCCTTAGAGTGGCAACCCCATGCCATTTTGTTAGATGTCTCCATGCCAAACATGAATGGGTTAGAAATGTTGCAACAGCTTCAGCGTCACCCAAGAACTGTATCAATTCCTGTGATTTTCCTCACAGCCAAAGTTCAACCCAATGAAAAATTACAGTACCAACAGCTCGGTATTGCAGGACTCATTATTAAGCCCTTCGATCCGCTAGAGATATCACACCAGATTTGCCATTTACTTGGTTGGAATTAGGAGAGCGATCGCTCAAATATTTCTTTCACATATCTTCTAGATTTTCTCCAGATTTTCTCCAGATTTTTTTTCTAATCTAAAGGAACGAACTATTCGGTTCTAGATTGTGTGCCCGATGGTATGTAAGGATAAATTTGCACAATTCGAATTGATTTAACCTTGGCAACTGTTCGAGCCTTAAAGATTTCTCCTGTCAATATAAAAAGAGGGTATCAGCGTTGCAAACTATCATCGATCCCCGTTCCACAGAACATTTACGAGTCCTTTCTCCTTTGCCAAGTACTCCTATGCTAAGCAATTACCCTGCAGGCAAGGCTTTAGAGAGCATTGGAACGTTGGTGACGATCGTAGACTTGCAAGGACGAGTTGTCTTTTTTAATCCTGCCTGCGAAGCGATCGCTAAGTACTCCTCTACAGAAGTGCAGGGCTGCATATTTTGGGAAAAGTTTCTACCTGCAAAAGAAGCCGAGATTGCTCGGTTACGATTTGCCTCCCTCGATCCCCTAGATTTTCCCTATCACGCTACCAACCATTGGCGAAGCCGCACAGGCGATCGCGTCAAAATTAACTGGACAGAAACGCTACTGCTGGACGCCCATGACGCACCGCAATATGTAATTTTTTCAGGCTGTCTCGCCTCTAATCACGATGCGTTACAACCGCAAGTAAACCAAGAGATAGCGCTTGTAAACATCATCTTAAAAATTAGTGCCTCAATTCATCAAGAGGACATCCTCAATATAACCGTAGCGGAAATCCGCCAATTTTTACAAGCCGATCGCACCTTAATTTACTGTCTGCAACCCAATAACACAGGTAGAGTAACGGCTGAAAGCTGTGCTGAGAATGTTTGCCCAACGCTCAACAGCAGCTTAGGAAATTTTGGGGACTTTGCTCATTTTCAGCAGTTCCAACGAGGGGACATTGAGATCGTTCACGATTTACAAAAAGAGGCGTTACTAGGCGAAGTTCGCGATGCCTTTGAGCAAGCACAAATTAAATCCTGTCTGATTATCCCGATCTTCAATGTCGAAGATAGAGTCACTGTATGGGGATTTTTGATGGTGCATGCATGTGTCCGCCCCCGTGAGTGGCATCGTACGGATGTGAACTTTCTGTTATCTATAGATACTCACTTAGAAAGTGCCCTGCGGCAGTCAACGCTCTATATGCAGTTACAGCAAGCCAATCAAGAACTAAATCGTCTCTGTAATTTCGATCACCTCACTCAAATCCATAATCGGCGTAGCTTTGATAACCGCTTGGCATACGAGTGGCATCGGCTGGCTCGCGAGCAGCAAGTCTTGTCGGTGATTATTTGCGATATTGATTTTTTCAAAGCCTACAACGATATCTACGGTCATCTAGCTGGCGATCGCTGTTTAAAGCGGGTTGCGAGTGCGATCGAAGAGACTATGCATCGCCCTGCGGACTTTGCCGCTCGCTTTGGGGGCGAGGAGTTTGCAATTATTTTGCCAAATACCGATATAGAAGGCGCTAGCTATATTGCCAAACAAATTTGCGACGACATCAAAGCATTAGAGATTATTCATGATGGGTCTGCTATCAGTAGCTTTGTGACCATAAGCTGTGGAATCTCTTGTCTCATGCCCATTGCCCAGGACGATCCTATGATTTTGGTGGGTTTTGCCGATCATGCCCTGTATGAAGCCAAGAGGTTAGGACGCGATCGCATTTATGGAATTGGCTAAATACAATCAGATCCTACAGCAGTTTTCGAGCCAATTTATCACGAAGCTGGGTCGCAGGGCGTAGCTCCGCATTGGGTTTTGGATTTCTAGCTGTGGTGCTTTTGAAGTTAATTTGCTGTAAGTTTGCGACTGAGCTACAGCTCGATATTTTGCAAAGTAATCGATAGATCTCAATGCGATCGCCATTAAAAGTGAGAAGATAATCAAAGGGAATTGAATTGCTGGGAATAAAGTCAGCAATGGTTGGCTATCATGGCTAAGCTAATATTAGTGGTAGATGATGAAGAACGCATTCGAGAAGTCGTGCGTGCCTGTTTGGTAAAATTGGCAAAGTGGAAAGCTATTACTGCGGCATCAGGGCTAGAAGCCATTCAAAAAGCTGTAAGCGATCGCCCTGATGCCATTTTACTAGATGTCTCAATGCCGGGGATGGACGGGTTAGAAACGCTACAACAACTTCAGAGCAACCCACTGACAGCATCGATTCCCGTGATTTTTCTCACGGCAAAAGTGCAGCCCAACGAGCAATTGCAATATAAGCATCTTGGTGTAGAGGGGTTAATTATTAAGCCTTTCGATCCGCTCCAGATCGCCAAAGATGTCGATCGATTGCTGGGCTGGAGCCAACTGTAGGAAATAAGAATCGGGGAATGACGATCTTTTAAGATCCATTTCATCACTTTTCGTGCGTAACAAAACTGCAAACAATTTAACAATTGCTTAAGAAATCGTGCGGTTTCTCCAAACTTTCTCCATCTTTTTTACATAACCTAAAGACCTTAACTGAGTTTTCAGTTATTTAGAGCGTAGTACGCATAAAGCTGCAAGCTACATCTACCCCTATTGGCGAATCGATCGGCGATCGCTGCAAAAATCAATGCTTTTCTTGTAGTCAACGATTTTGAATTAGAGGTAAAAATGCCACACGAGTTTGTTAACGTCACACTGCCAACCGTAATTAAAGATGTCTTGGAAGATTATCCAGAGCATCCATATCAAGTAGTCTTTTCGACCCATGAGTTTCGCCAAAAGCTCGTCGATCGAATTTTGAGTCAAACTTCTAACCTTAACGAAGGTGAAGGACAACCAGCCCCACTTTACAAACCGAAAAGTTCGTATAAGTCTCCTTTGGCAGAGCGTTTATATTTAGAAGTTGTAGTACGTGGTAGCATCCTTCATGTTTTGCGAGAAAATGCTGACAGACTGAGCGACGTTTCAAAGGATGGAGACTATTCACTGAAGCCTCTATTTGGGTAATTCTTGTGATTGACCTTTTGTCTAGTATTGCGTCAAAGTGAAACAGAGAGCTCGGATAGTTTAGAAATAAAAATTGGAGGTGGTTAATATGACCACCAAGTTGATTGTTAATGTGACCACTAAGCGAACTGTTAATGTGACCACCAAGCGAATTTTAATCGTTGATGATGATGCTGCAATCCTCGAAGTTTTGGCAGCCTGCTTACAAAGATTAGGAGGCTGGGAAGTCTTAAAGGCAGCATCAGGAAAAGAAGCGTTAGATCGAGCCCTTAAAGAAAAACCAGATGCGATCGTTTTAGACGTGATGATGCCTGAGATGGATGGATTTACTTTTTTACAGTACCTGCGCTCAGAATCTAAAAACCAACTCATTCCCGTGGTGCTGTTAACCGCAAACAGCTACATCCCCAATCCCGATCTTTTGCCACAACTAGGGGTAGTCCTGACCATCTCTAAACCCTTTCTTCCTGTGCTGCTCGTCCAGCAAATTACTCAAGCCTTGAAATGGTAAACGCCTCAACCCTGCTCCATTTCAAGGAAATTTGCAACAGATCGAAATTCAAATTCTGGACTGATGATAACCTTTGACCAAGGAAGCCTAAAACCAATACTTTTAACTATTTTTCTTGTGTTTTGTAACAAAGTCAATCATCGCAATCATGAAATCAATCAAGCGCCGATCGCGATAGAAGAATCCCAAGATTTTAATAAGATTCAGGTGGATATATAGGCTCCTTACTGCAACAACTTCTATCGAAAAAATTAGCTCTGTATGGATGAATAAGCATTTATACCAAGAGGTTTACGTTTCGCAAAAAAACTTTATCAAATTTCTTCTTTTCTCCAAACTTTCTCCAGAATCTCCAAGTAAATTCAAAATGTAGAACGTTGAAGGACTACCCATGCCCTTTATTTGAATGTCTCCCCTCCTTTATAAAATAATTTTTTAAAGCCATGAACGCCTGCCCCTGTTGCTCAAACTCCATGCTTCGGCATTACCGCCACCATCAAGAATATTGGTTCTGTAGAAGTTGCTGGCTAGAGATGCCATTACTTGAAAAGCCACCTACATTAACACCCATTGCTCTGAGAATAGAGCTAAGCCTCTTAAAGAAGAAACCAGCCTTAGTTATGGCTTAAACCAAACGACTCTTTTCGTCTTCCTTCCCTCTTGTCCATTTAAAGCATCAAAGCATGAAAATCGTCGATCGCCCCTATCAGTGCAACGTTCTAGGAGAGACCTTTGGTCTCTGGCAACTACAGTGCCATTTACGCATCTTTCGGATGCATTCTGGACAGCATGTTGTAGTCGTGTCAGATCGAAATTGTGAAATTGGTTGGTTTATTCCCTATAAATTAGAGCAACTGGCAACTCGGATCGTGCAAGAGTTTCAACTTAATCCCGATCGCTTAGTCTGGATCGAACACGATCTTGACTATGCCAACAGACAAATTTGTACGGAGTTTAGCCAGGTTTTATTTCAGTGGAATGATGGCAAGGCTAGCGATCCGCAGTGGCATGCGATCGAGGATGAGTCAATCGCATGGTTAGTTAAAGAACAGCCATTGCAACTAGCAACGGCTTAGGCGATCGGACGTTTGGGCATGGTTCAAATCAAGAGAACAAACTTATGATGACTTACAAGCATGTGATTGTCGGCACATTTTCAAACTATGCCGACGCAGCAAGTATTGTCGTAGAGCTAAAAATTGCCAGTTTTGATACTCATAAGCTCTCGATTATCAGTATTGGTTCTGAGCCAGTGCCGCGATCGCCAGATACCCAGATCAGGCTAGAGATTATCAAAGAAAAGCCTCTAAGGTATGTCGGCACGATCGAGAAAGGTAGATTTGTAGTCATTCTCTCGGGTAGCGATCGAGATATTCAACAGATACAGCAATTTTTTAACATGAAAGAATCAAGCGATGGAGGGTCGCTAACTAAATCTATGGATCGAGTTCTTTGTCACTACAGCAATTGTACGCCCCATATCGAAATTGCCAGAGTTTCCTATGGTAATAATATTTATCTAGAGCGGGTAATTTTTCCACTTCAGCGCATCTTTTTTGAGGCTCCCGTGGAAGCGCAATTGGAAACTTTCACCAGTGAGATCGCTGGCGCTATTTTAAGTGACAGAATATTTTGCCACGAACTTGAAGTTCTCGAACCCTCTAGTGCGATACCAGTAATTTTGCCAGAATTGCTGCCAGAGGTCACGATTAGAGCGGCAACCTTGATTAACTCCAGTGTTGCCGAAGCTAGAACTGCCTTAAAAGATTCCCAAAAATGCCCTACCCATGCCTGAGCATTAGGGGCTGCCTAAGTATTCATGTTACTTGGCGATTGTTAGATTCAAATCAAACACTGTAGAGCGACATACATTGAGCAACTCTCCCTACGAACTAGGTTGGTGGCTGGAAATCTTTACCGCACAGCCCCCCTGTATTTACTACTTTGGCGCATTTGAAACTGCCCAAGAAGCTGAGGAATCCCAAGCAGGTTTTGTACAGGATCTCTATCTTGAGGGGACTCAGGGTATTGCAACAAGACTACGATTCTTTCAGCCTACTCAGCTCGTTGTGACTGAAACAGAATTGCTGACTCATCCTCGCAGAAATAGGGGCGAGAGAATCAGCGATCGCCATAAAACCAAAGCTCAGCTAATGAAAGAGTTGAATTTGGTGCCAATAGAGACAGTCTGTATCAAAAGTGGGCGATCGGATGCTCCATCTCCGCAAGGGAGAATAAATAGAAAACCCAGCCTATCCTCACGCTTCTCAGAATGTCTAGGATAGTTCCAGACTAGCTAAAAAAACGCCAGTTAGGGATCGGAAAGCCTGAAACGCTATACCGAATTCACGTTAACAAAGCTCAAGCAGACTTAATCCAGAACAATCCATTGGATCGAACTATGATTTAGAAGAGCTTACTGCCGTAGTTCGCAGCATAAAACCAGATCAATGCAATTAGAATCATCGGATATAGAATTCGTGCTGAAATATTTAAATATCTGAATGCTCGTTTATATCCCTCTTTTTCTAATTTTGCGCCGATCGCCGTGACAATAATGGGAATTAAGCACAGGCCAAAATAAGTGTAAAAGATATATTCAAGCGCCACGGTGTAGCCTACTTCAGGTAATTGATTATTAAAAGATAGCAGCAGCACAATTCCCGATAGCAGTGCTGAGGCTGGAGCCATTGTACGCGGCACGAACATATTATAGGGAAAGAAGAGCGCACAATAAGTCAGTAACGCCAGCAAGATCAGAGGCAGTAAGTTCTTGGTGAGGAAAACCAAGGTCTTGCGTTTTAGGGTCATACGAACGCTAAATCCTGGGTAGTCAACCTGTGTGGTGGACTGAAATAGATCGGGATCGCCTTGCGTAGAACTACTGCGAGAAGTGTCTTGGAAGTAGGACATTTCTTTAAAATCCCAAAGTTGCAATCCCTGAAACGGTTTGCGTTGAATCGCATCGGGCTTCGGCAATTTCAGACCCAGCGTATCGATTACATAAACGAGGCGATCGCTGGATAGATTGGGGTTGTCAAAGCGCAGAGTGAGATTTTGCGAATCAAAGGGATAGTCGCGAAAATCAAAGGCATTGCGAAACTCGCCGCGCACGCGATAAAGCCGATAGTTGATACCATTACCGACAGTTTGAGCTTTGAGTGGTGCTTTCGGATCGAAGATGGGAGCAGTGGGGTTAACACTATTCGCTAGGGCATCGGGAAACTGAATCTGCACGGGATCGTCATTGCCATTAAAACGGAACCAAATGTAAAAATCAGTGGTAAAGCTAGCCTTATCGATTCGGTTCAGCTTATTGAGGTCAATGCCCGTATAAACCACCCGCTGCCGCCAGAAAAACTGATCGCCCGCTTGGACGATATTTCCTGCTTGTAGTTCGGCAGGCAAGTTTAAACTTTTGGGATTGGCGATCGTCGTAAACTGCTGAGAAGCCGAAAGCAATTTATAGTCTTGAAACTGGGCAACCCGCACAGGTTGGTCGCTATCGCGGTTGGCATTAAAGTAAATAGGACCAGTCAGTCCGCGCAATGCCACTTTACGACTATTTAAGCTGCCAAGTGCCGTGTTGACCAACTCGCGATCTTTACTGACATTGGCAGGCGTAATTTGTAGATCGGATTTACGCAGGGCATCGACCGCCGCGATCGCGGCTTCATAAAATTTTCCACCTAGATAAGAGGGCAACTTGCCCTCATGGGTTTTTTGGTAGGCATTGACAAACTCTTGGGCATCCGCGCCAGCACTATCAAACAAGAGGGGCGACGCTACGTACATGCCATCGGTAAAGAATCCGGGGTCTTTTTTCTCTTCGTCATACTTATCAAAGCGTTTGGCAAAAGCTTCGCGCGAAAGGGCTTGATCGCCCAACACAGGAGTTTTGAGCCCACGTTGTCTCAGTGCCACCAAAAAATCTTCTGCCACATCTTCTTTGCTGAGGGTGAGAAAGAGAATGCCGGGATCTTGCTCTGCTGCTAGCTCGTTCAAAATCTGCTGAATCGATTGCTTGCGATTATTTGGATCGGAATCCAGCGCCCATATCTTCTTGACCGTTCCATTTGTCCCAAAAGCAGTTCTGATCCGTTCCGATTGAACCTGTTCGTTCTTACTGGCATTGTCATAGACAATCGTGGCAGTCTTAAACTGCAAAACCTGTTGAGCGTATATGGACAGCACGCTTGCTAGAGTGGAGTTGGTGTAAACCATCCGAAAATAGTAAGGGCGATCGGCTGTTACTTTTTCGTTGTTCGCCGTTCCTGTAATCGCAGATAGTTTGTTGTCTTGATAGATGCTTCCTGCGGCGATCGATGCGTCCGATGTGCGGTGCCCGAGGACAACAAGGGCTTGGGTTTTGACAATCTCTTGCGCTACTTGCTGCGCTCCATCGGCACTGCCTTTATCATCATAGGTCAGCAATTTAATTGGATGTCCGTTGATGCCTCCTTCTCGGTTGACGATATCCGCGTACAACTGGATGCTATCTACCATCTCTTGTCCGCCACTCGCGCCGCTCCCTGTAAGTGGGGCAGCAATGGCGATCGGAATGGCGATCGCATTGTCGGCCTTGGGCGATCGCGGCATGAGCAAAGCGATCGCGATCGCGAGAAACATTGCTGCTAAAGCAATGGCGATGAATTTAGCGAGACGGTTAGTTTTAAAGAAGGCAGAAACGGTTTGCATGATTCAGCAATGGTGGCACACAGATCAAACTTTACACCGACTTTGCACACGGTCAATCCTGAAATTTATAGGGGCAGCGCACTCAGGTGTTCATCCCGCAATTCGTACAAATCAGCTATTCCAGATCTTTGCCATTACTTAAAAACTCGGACAGGGGATTGCCTGTATTAATAATTCCATTGCAACTTTAGGTAACGCTCTACCGTAGAAATCAGATTTTGGAACTGTAAAGGCTGGTCAAGAAAATTTTCCGCTCCATCTACTTCCATATTTTTCGGATTATATTTGTTATGGGAAGACATATAACCTCTCATCAAACCGATATGAGCTTTTTCTATACCACTAGGAATGCTGTTTGAGGTAATTTACATCCTGAACTTATTTTATCAACTCGTTCGAGCATTATCCCTCAAAGGTTATAATTGGCTTTTATACTGCTAAGTGGGGAACAGTTCATACATCCCAAAAACCCACTGTTCCAGAAATGTCTTACTTACCTTGAATCTAGGGCTATTTCATTCTGATTGAATCCTTGAATTGGCGACTTATACAATCTCAAGTTTCTAAGTTTCTGTGATTTCAAAGCGACATCGGGGGGTATCGATATTTTATGAGAAACTCGATCGCTAATTTGTGGATAAACCGATACGAATCAGTTTAACTAAGCCATGTATCATCTAAGCTGTAATAGATCCGCAAGAAATCCGCCCAATCGACATGAGCAATCAAACCTCAAAAATCACCTATACCTTTACCGATGAAGCTCCAGCCCTAGCCACCTATTCCCTATTACCCATTGTTCAAGCTTTTACACAGGCGGCAGATATTGAGGTTGAACTCAAAGATATTTCTCTTGCAGGGCGAATTATTGCTAATTTCTCAGAATATTTAACCGAATCACAGCGTCAACCTGATGCCCTCGCCGAACTGGGAGACTTGGCAAAATCACCCAACGCCTATATCATCAAGCTCCCAAATATTAGTGCCTCCCTGCCACAGTTAACTGCGGCGATTTCAGAGTTGCAAGCCAAGGGTTACAACATCCCTAGCTATCCTGCCGATCCTCAAACTGAGGAAGAGAAAGCGATTAAAGCGAAATATTCTAAGGTGTTGGGCAGTGCCGTCAATCCAGTATTGCGCGAGGGCAATAGCGATCGCCGCGTCGCCTCCGCCGTCAAAGAATTTGCTCAAAAGCATCCTCACTCCGTTGGGGCATGGACAAAGGATTCTAAAACCCATGTGGCGCATATGACTGAGGGTGATTTCTACGGTAGCGAGAAATCGGTCGTAATTCCTAAAGCAGGCGTAGTCAAGATCGAACTAACCAAAGCCGATGGTTCCACTCAAGTTCTCAAGGAAAAAACGACCGTACTAGAAGGCGAAGTCATTGATGCTTCGGTGATGAGTGTCAAGGCTCTGCGAGCTTTTTATGCTGAGGAAATTGCCAAGGCAAAGGCAGAAGATATTTTGCTATCTCTCCATGTCAAGGCAACGATGATGAAGATATCTGACCCGATTCTATTTGGTCATGCGGTGACGGTCTATTATCAAGATGTATTTACCAAATATGCGGATGTCTTCGCACAGTTGGGAATCAAGCCTAATAATGGTTTGGGCGATGTTTATGCCAAGATACAATCTTTACCTGCCGAGCAAAAAGAAGCGATCGCCACCGATTTGCAAGCGGTTTATGAAAAGCAGCCGCGTCTGGCGATGGTCAACTCCGATAAGGGCATTACCAATCTCCACGTTCCTAGCGATGTGATTATTGACGCATCCATGGCGGCGACCATTCGTACTTCTGGCAAGATGTGGGGCGCGGATGGCAAGGCTTACGACACCAAGGCGATGATTCCCGATCGCTCCTATGCCACGATTTATCAAGCCTGTATCGAATTTTGTCAGGAAAACGGAGCCTTTGATGTCACCACGATGGGCAATGTCGCCAATGTGGGCTTGATGGCTCAGCAAGCTGAAGAATACGGCTCCCACGATAAGACCTTTGAGATTTCTGATGATGGCGTGGTGCGCGTTAGCGATGAAACTGGGGCTGTCCTGATCGAGCATCCTGTCGCGAAGGGTGACATCTGGCGGATGTGTCAAACCAAGGACTTGCCGATTCAAGATTGGGTCAAACTTGCTGTCAATCGTGCTAGAGCCACAGGCAATCCGACGATTTTTTGGCTAGACGAACATCGCGCCCATGATGCAAATCTGATTACCAAAGTCAAAACCTATTTGCCAGACCATGACACTTCAGGGCTAGATATTCAGATTCTGTCACCTGTGGCGGCGATGAAATTTACCTGCGAACAAATTAAAGCGGGCAAAAATGCGATCTCCGTGACTGGCAACGTATTGCGCGATTACCTTACGGATCTATTCCCAATTCTCGAACTCGGTACGAGTGCCAAAATGCTCTCGATCGTGCCATTGCTCGCTGGTGGTGGACTATTTGAAACTGGTGCTGGTGGCTCGGCTCCGAAACACGTTCAGCAGTTTCTCGAAGAAGGGCATTTACGTTGGGACTCGCTCGGAGAATTTTTAGCGATCGCGGTTACGCTCGAAGACCTCGGACGCAAAACCAACAATGAGAACGCAACGATCTTGGCAAAAGCCCTAGATCGAGCCAACAGTCTCTATCTCAATAACGATAAATCACCCTCCCGCAAAATCGGCGGCATTGATAATCGCGGCAGTCATTTCTATATCGCGCTTTACTGGGCACAGGCTCTAGCAGAGCAGAGTCAGAATTTGGAGCTAAAGTCAAAATTTACTCAGTTGGCGCAAGTCTTGACGGACAAAGAAAGCCAAATTCTTCTAGAATTGAGTGCCGCTCAAGGTCAATGCGTAGATATCGGCGGCTATTACTTCGCCGATCCGGATAAGGCAAGTCAAGCTCTGCGTCCTAGCCAAACTCTCAATGCGGCAATTAGTTCGCTTAACTAGCCTCAAAAAATTTCTAGCGATCGCCCATGTTCAAAATGTTGGCGATCGCCTGCTGCTCCATTGACATTCTTGTATGACTTGCGCGTGAATGCTTTAATATCAGCTAATCCATGGGAATAGCGTCTTCCCAAAGTTGTGATACTGGGAGTGTTTATCCTGCGGAGGCGAGTCTTACAGATTTTTGTAAGTCGGCTAATATTTGTTATTTCCTCATTGTTTAAGAGATGCGATGCAATTGCCCTTTTGATATTCTTGTATGACTAAAGCAAAAGTTTTGGGGCTAATTTCAATCAAATTGAGTGAAAATTTCACTTATGTTATGATGGATGAAAATGTGTAAATATGCAGAAAATATAGTGTTTTTCTAAAGTTATTCACATTTTTTATAGCTCAACTGAGTGAATTTCTCATATGTCCTCAAAACCCAGCATTCAAGCTCCTCTCGGTTTCAAGCTTCGTCATACGCTTCGAGGACATAGAAACACAGTTTATGCACTTGCTTGGTCACCAGATGGGAAAATGCTTGCTTCTCCCTCTGGTGATAGGCTTATTCACATATGGGATACAGAGACTGGAGAAATATGTAACACAATCAAATTTGATTCTGTAAATTATGCAGGATGGTCTCCAGATGGACAGATATTTATTTCATCAGGGGATCATAGACAATATGGCTCATACCTTCAGGCTTGGGATGCTAGTGATTTTAGTTTTAAATATTTAATTAAAGAAGCTAAAGAAGAACGTATTTATGACTCAGTTGAAAGATTTGCTTGGGCTCCTGACAGCTCTATGCTTTCAGTTTGGGGATATAATGGTGATATTAAACTGTTTGATACTAGACAAAGACAATTCTTCAAAACACTAAAAAAAGATGGACATAATTACCGTTTTGGAGATTGGTCTCCTAATGGTAAGTTTTTTGCCTTAGCAACACAAGACAAAATTTTGATTTGGAGTGTAGAAAGAGGGGAAATTATTACAGAATTAGAAGGTTTCTATGAGTGGAATTGTCAATTTACTTGGTCGCCTGATAGTAATTTTTTTGCTTTTGGAGGTACGTCAAAACCTAGAGCTAGAGATTACAATGTTCGTCTTTGGAACATGTCCAAGAGCCAGTTAAGTTTTCTGGAGGGTCATAAAAGTGCAGTAATTCAAGTTGCATTTTCACATGATGGACGTTTACTCATCACAAAGTCAACAAATGATATGATTTTTTGGCGTTGTGATACTTGGCAACTAGTTACAGTTCTAAAAGATCCAAATTATAATTCTCGTATAGCTATCAATCCGAAGAAGTCTACATTTGCAATTTTAGGGGAGAATGATAGAGCTATTCATATTTGGGATTTAGATGATGATACTTTATTAAAGGTTTCTTCAAGCAATAATTCTGTTCGCTATCGTAATGCAAAGGTTGTACTGATTGGAGACTCAGGTGTTGGGAAATCTGGATTAGGAATGGTTTTAGCTGGGGAACAATTTAGAGCAACTACATCAACACATGGTCGTCATGTATGGAGCTTAGAAGCAAAACATCATCAAACCAGTGATGAACTATGGGAAATCCGAGAGACCTTACTTTGGGATTTGGCGGGACAAGCAGAATATAGATTGATTCATCAACTATCACTCGATCAAATTAATGTTGCTCTTGTCTTATTTGATGGCTCAAGCCCCACAAATCCTTTTAAAGAAGTCGTTTTTTGGAATAAAGCCTTACAACAGGCTAAAGGAAGCGGTCAACTTAAAAAATATTTAGTGGCTGCTCGAACAGATGTGAGTTCTCTGAGCGTTACAGAAGAAAGGATGAATGATTTTGCTAAAGAGCATGGCTTTGATGGAATATTCCGTACAGCCGCCCTTACAGGCATAGGAATAGAAGAACTAAGACGACACATTGAAGAAACAATCGATTGGGACAATCTACCATTAACTATCTCTGAGAGTCTTTTCAAACAAATGAAAGACTTCGTTGTTGATCATAAACATCAAGGATATATTTTAGAAAAAACAACAAATCTCATACAGCACTTTCGGATAAAAAATCTTGATGTGGATTTTGAAGCCCAAGATTTTCAAGCCGCCCTCGGAAGAGTAGAAGCATACGATCTCATTAAAATATTATCTTTTGGTGATTATGTTTTGTTGCAGCCTGAGTTACTAGACAACTATGCTTCAGCAATGGCAAAGGCGGCGCGTGAGCAACCAGATGGTCTTGGATTCCTAGATGAGCAAGTAGCGAGGGAAGGACAATTCAACTTTGGTTCATTAGATCGAGTTACTAAAGATGATGAACAGATCATTCTTCAATCAGTTGTAGAACTATTTATAGAGAAAGAGTTAGCTATTGCAGACAAAGGCAAGCTGATATTTCCATCACAATTTAATCGCGAACTTCCTGAACATCCTGAAGTACAGGGAACAGTTGTCTCTTATCAGTTTGAAGGTGCATTAATTAATGCCTACACTACATTAGTTGTTCGTTTATATCATAGTGAAGCATTTGTTTTAGATTCACTCTGGAAAAATGCTGCCATATTTCTACCATATGGAGGAGTCAAGAAGCAGAATAGTAAACGTTGTGGTTTTGTGTTTAAGGAAATTGATGAAGGATTAGGACGTATTTTTGTGTTTTTTGGAGTGGAGACTTCAGATGATACAAAAGTTCTATTCTTAAAGTTTGTTCACGAACATTTAAAACATAAGTCTCTCAACAATAAAGTAGTACGAGAACGTATTTATCACTGTCCCAAATGCCAAGAAGCTATTGAAAGAAGGGCTGTACAACTTCGTCTTGAGAAAGGATATAGTTCAATCATTTGTCAGTATTGTTCAATTCCGACAGCACCCACTAATATTCCCCTCACAGATCTTATTGAAGAAACTTTTGGCAAAGATGATGATTTTTTAGCTAAAGTCCGTCAGATGGACGAAAAAATTGACGTTCAGCTTGGTAATGATAGCAAAGAGGCAATCCTCAAAGGTGAGATTACAGTTTTAGTGAGCAAAGCGGGGCAGATTTTCCGTCCATTAATCAGCGATGACTGGGGTATTGATGGTGAAATTGAGTTTAAAAATGCTCAAGGTGAAGCATCTGGTCAACGGATATATGTACAACTAAAATCTGGTGCATCTTACTTGAAGTCAAGAAAAGACGGAACCCAAGTATTTTCAATACCTAAAAAACGCCATATTCAATATTGGCAATCACAAAATTATCCTGTATATCTTGTTATCCGTAATAAAGATGAGAAAATTTACTGGATGAATATTTCGGAATATCTCAAAACAAGAACAAATTTAGAAAATCGTGCTATTCCCTTTAATGGATCTGAGGTAACTCTTGAGACTGTGAATGATCTTAGAATAGCCGTATTAAGTCAATCTTAGCAATTTACAATATGCCAAATTCATTATGGAAGATGCCTATTGAATCATGATCCTGACTTTCTGAAATTTCAAGATTTATGGACTCTTTAGAAAAAGTAGAAGCTAAAGTTGCCACAGGTAGCTATCGTAACTGGAGAGATATTCGTAGAGATGTATGAAGTCCAAACATCACCGCCTTGAGAGGAAATTTAGCAGGACGCTATCGTTATCGGAGCGGTGACTATCGCATAGTGTATCTAGTTGATGAAGTCTCAAAAATTATATCCGCTACTATCATTACCCATCGCAGCACAGTTTATGACGATTGAATCCTCTTAATAATCTTTGTGGACAGTTAGATGTTTGCAAGGGATTTGAGAATTTGAAGAACGGGGTAAAGTTCATTTTGCGATCGCTTAAACAAAGAGAAATCATCAGAAAGATCGTATTGAGAACCATGCTTTTTCACAAACATAAAATGATCGCCGTTGGTGACTAGGGCGTAGGTGGGTAAGTCTCCATTAGGACTTGCCATCATATAGGTTAGGGCTTGGGGTACTGCCACCAAAAATGAAAAACTGGAACGTTTAGCTTCCACTAGTACAATCCAAATATTTTCTTTAAATACCAAAGCATCAATTCGCCCTTTATAGGTAATATCACGATCTTGATCGACAATCTCAACCGCTTCTTCACTGCGAAGACTGAAAGGAGCATCCAGAAAATTCGCTAAAAATAATAAGGGTGACACCACCAATAAATTAACCATCCCTTCAGAGAGAAAGCCTTCGCTGACATGACGTAAATATGATTGCTTAATGCGATCTAGGGTCACTTTTTCAATTTGAGTGAGATCCTCAAAATCCTGCTGCCATTCCGTAAAGAAATCATGGTCAAGCGATCGCGATAGTCTAAATCTCGACTCTATCTCAGCAATAGATCTAATTGCATCCGTAACGGCGATAGTAGTCATTATGTTTTAGCTCCTGTTAGGACTAAGTATATTTATGCAATGTTCTTTAAATAGTTTGACATCCCAATTTGTTTTTCCCCAGAAATCTTGAGCCTTGAGTTTTTTGGCGATCGCGCAAAATCGGCTCAATCTGTTCCCATCTATATCTTGTATGTTCAGGACTACTAAAATTCATTTTGTTGTCCAAAAAATTTATACGTACAATTATTGTAACCTCGTCTCGCGATGATCAACTCCGATAAAGGGTTTGCCAATTTGCACGTTCCTAGCGATGTGATTATTGATGCATCCATGGCAGCGACCATTCGTACCTCTGGCAAGATGTGGGGTGCAGATGGTAAGGCTTATGACACCAAGGCAATGATTCCCGATCGCTCCTATGCCACCATTTATCAAGCCTGTATCGAATTTTGTCAGGAAAATGGAGCCTTTGATGTCACCACGATGGGCAATGTCGCCAATGTGGGCTTGATGGCTCAGCAAGCTGAAGAATACGGCTCCCACGATAAGACCTTTGAGATTTCTGATGATGGTGTAGTGCGCGTTAGCGATCAAACAGGGGCTATCCTGATCGAGCATTCTGTCGCCAAGGGTGATATCTGGCGGATGTGTCAAGCTAAGGACTTACCGATCCAAGATTGGGTCAAACTTGCCGTCAATCGTGCTAGAGCCACAGGGAATCCTACGATTTTTTGGCTAGACGAACATCGCGCCCATGATGCGAATCTGATTACCAAGGTCAAGACCTATTTACTAGACCATGACACCTCAGGACTAGATATTCAGCTCATGTCACCTGTGGCGGCGATGAAGTTTACCTGCGAACAAATTAAAGCAGGCAAAAATGTGATTTCAGTGACTGGTAACGTTCTGCGGGATTATCTCACGGATTTATTCCCAATTCTCGAACTCGGTACTAGTGCCAAAATGCTCTCGATCGTGCCATTGCTTGCAGGTGGTGGACTGTTTGAAACGGGTGCGGGTGGCTCGGCTCCGAAACACGTTCAGCAGTTTCTCGAAGAAGGTCATTTACGTTGGGACTCTCTCGGAGAATTTCTAGCGATCGCGGTTACGCTCGAAGACCTCGGACGCAAAACCAACAATGAGAACGCAACGATCTTGGCAAAAGCCCTAGACCAAGCCAACAGTCTCTATCTCAACAACGATAAATCGCCCTCCCGCAAGATCGGCGGCATTGATAATCGCGGCAGTCATTTTTATATCGCGCTTTATTGGGCACAGGCTCTGGCGGAGCAGAATCAGAATTTGAAGCTAAAGTCAAAATTTACTCAGTTGGCGCAAGTCTTGACGGACAAAGAAAGCCAAATTCTTTTGGAATTGAGTGCCGCTCAAGGTCAATCCGTAGATATCGGCGGCTATTACTTCGCCGATCCCGATAAAGCGAGTCAAGCTCTGCGTCCTAGCCAAACTCTCAATGCGGCAATTAGTTCGCTCCATTAATACCAAGTTCGACAATTCATGCCAAAACAACAAATGGCTATGCCATTTGTTGTTTTTAAAACCCTTGCTGGGTTCGGTTTTCAATTAACAGTTGCGTTGAAGCGATCGAAATTTGTTCCATTTTTAATCGATTCAAAAAATTGCGAAATCTGGTCAGTAGATCGGATGTGATAGACACTTTTGGTACTTCGCGCCTGCTCGATATACTCCCGATATTTTGGGGTCAAACGTTTGTAACACAACCAAAGCACGCGGTAACTATTCATCGAACTCTTTAAGATCGGACTCTTTTCAGGCCAGCCTTCGGGTGGTTTAAAGTAACCTGAGAGCAAGCGTTTCGTCACCCACCAGAAATGCACGTATAGCGGCAGATCGACAAAAACTAGACTATCTGCCTCATTCAGCCGCAGCCAGAGAGTTTCCATGGAACCAAAGCCATCAATAATCCATCGTTCAGTATCCAAAATCTTCTGATGGGCGTGCTTATAGTCCTCGTATGGAACCTCAGCGCCCCCTGATTGATATTGAATCTTGTCCAAGATGTGAAGTGGCAAATCACTGATTTCCGATAATCGCTTGCTGAGCGTTGATTTACCGCCTCCAGTGTTACCAAATACTGCTACTTTCTTCATAGCTACGCTCCCTTTAGTTCGCCCAATTCACTTCTTAAACTAGACTGAGGGATGAAACCCAGCAATCACAGTTTTGAATGCCTAACCAGTACTTGCACTGGACGGTCGATACACATGGGTACATTATATTTCACTTGCCACCTGTGCATCACAAGCCGTGCGATCGCATGGCGCAGTTCGTTGAATATCTGTTTTTAGCCGAGATTTGGATAGATAGAAATGGTCAGCTTTGTTTAGCAACACATCCCTAGCGACAGCTGCTAAAAACAGTGCTATAGTTTTTTAAACAAAAAGACCGATCGGTCTTTTTGAGCTAATTTAAGATTAAATGCCCATGTTGAAGCTATACTACGCTCGTCCTTCTGCCTATGCTCGTCCCGTATGGTTAGCATTGCTAGAAAAACAACTTACTTTTGAATTGATTCCCGTTGATTTAAGTGGCAGACAATTTGAGCCCGAATTTCTTGCCCTAAATCCCTTTAGCCATGTTCCAGTTTTGGTCGATGGTGATTTTCAGGTAATTGAATCCTTAGCAATTTTAGATTATTTAGAAGCACGATATCCCACGCCATCGCTGCTTCCAACCGATGCGATCGCGTTGGCAAGAGCCCGGATGGTGCAACTGGTTGCGTTCAATGAGTTGCTGCCTGCACTCATTAAGATCGTCATGAATGAAGATAGCCCAGAAAAATCAGCAGATTTAGATTACGCAAGGCTACGAGCGCTCAATACATTAGATTTTTTGGAAAACCTATTGGGTGATTCTCCTTACTTTGCTGGCGAACAACTCACATTTGCTGAGATTGTTGCAGGAACATTTGTTTATAGAATGCCTTCTCTGGGAATTCCTTTAACCAATCATCCGCGCTTGAAAGTTTGGTCTGAGCGATTGTTGTCGCGCCCCACTTGGCAGCAGATTGAGCTAAGTTCAGAAGAGTGGAGTAGTTTTAAACGTCATATGAAGGTAATCCCAAAGGCCTGGGAGCGTCGCCGTCGTCAACGCATCAATTCTCTGGGCGAACAAAGATTACAACCAAACATACGATCGTGAACACATTCCGCAGAGCAAGCAAATCAGAGCACAAAACAATCGTACGATTAAGATCGCTTTCGGCATTTTAGCTGTTTTCGCAGTTGAGAATGCGATCGAGGATAGTAATGCTTTGGGGATTACCAGCGTTACGAATTTTTCTTTCGATGCCAATGTTAATTAATTCCATTTGAAGGCGGACGAAGTATGCTGTATCAGCTTCAGTTTTGAATTTATTTAGATCGAGGGAGAGATTCTTTTGGTTCTCATAAAAAGAAAGGTTAGGATTCATGCTAAATTTTTGACTGAGCGCGATCGCGACATAGCGCTGCTCTGGGCGAGCAGTTTGGAGAAGCTCCGTGTCCAGTGAAGTAGAAAAATAAAGGCTTAGTAGAGTTACTGTAGTCAGCTAGCGATCGCTTTAAATTTTCGACGGTAGAGGCTCCCTTAAGATCGGGGATTGCGGGCACTTTGAATCTCTGATTGCCAGCATTGTCAATATATCTGACAGTGGCTTGCCCATTATTTCCATTAGCAAAAAATATGGTGGCAATAGAGGAAGAGTATCCCATGGTGCTGAGAGTTCGCTGAAAATAGAGCAGATTTTTTTCGAGGGCAATTTCGTTATTGTGAGGGGTACCACCACCACCAAATGCCAAAAAATTACATTCGGCCTGATCTTGTTCGATCTGCTGCTTGCTAGCAGTCGCTCTGCTAGGGTACTGCGAAATTTGAGAAAGGGGTTTTAAGGTCGAGACCGAGCCATCCTCTCCAATAACAAAAGGTAATCCCAGCATCAGCACAAAAGATACAAACTTGATCTTCATGGACACTCCATTTTCTACAACTAGATTAAGCAACTCAATGGCGATATGCGGTAATAGAATCGATCTGAAGATGAAAATTGCCTACCTTAAAGTTCCGTAACCTTTGACTGAGATGCCTTTCTATTATACTTTCAAAGATGCCGTGAAAAGTAAGATAGGCAGATGCACTATCTTCAAGGTTTGTTCCATTTTTAATCGATTCAAAAAACTTTGCAAAATGACTCAAAGAATGAAAAAATTCCTGAGCAAATCTATCAATCACGCTTGATTCATCAACCTACTTTTTTTTGCCAGTGCGTCCAAATAATTACCATTGCCATCGTGTCTAAGCAGCAATATTGCTTTAATAGCTCGCGCCACATTTGCCTAATTTCGGGGCAATCTTGATGTTCCCCATACATCATGTTTTGATAAGCCAGCATGGCACCAGTTCCTTCCGTAATTACCTCGGCTTTATCTGAGATTTCAAGCGGTGGCAGTGTCTCGTAGGGATTTAGGATTTGACCGTCAACCTCTTTGAAATATGCAGTCATCCAAGGAATTTGATGCAAATAAGGGTTTGTCTTCCAGATCGCAGGCAAAACACACTTCAGCGAAGTTCTCCCTTTCATGAGGGGATGGAAATAATGTTTCAACGTAAGCGCGTTCATATCCACCAATTGCGTTTTATCTTTGCTATTGAGTTTTGCAACTTTTGCCAGCCAAGCCTTGAGTTTGGGATGCTCGTACTCATAGGCTTCCATTTGATAGTAAATATCGCGCAGAACGCTATTCTCATGGGTTGCCCAAGTTAAGATTGTGCCGCGATCTCCTAGCCGATTCATCAAAGCCTCTGCAAACCTAAAATTTGGGAAGACATCCGAGAGATCGATCCAATCTGAATGAATCGGTTCTGCTCCAGGTGAGGGAATCGTGTGACAGCTCCATTGAAAAGCTACCTGCTCGTAAGGACGCATGCCTGGATGGTAGGGTAGCGCCATTCGCGAAGTCTCAAAGTCAATGAAATGGAGCGGATAACTACACTTTGCCATAATGCTCGGTAACTGATCAGACATCCATTCTCGATTTGTTTTTGTGTATTCCAGTTGAATGAGCTGTCTGAAACTAAAAAAGGTGTCATCCAATTGGTCGAGGGGTATATCGTACATATTCACCTTCCCCATTTGGATCAGTTCGTTGACCACAGGGGTTTCATGCCCCCCGACCCGACCCATATGATATAAATCGAAAATATGCGGCTCTACTTCTGCTAGTTCTCCCCAACATTCCTTAAAACCATCTTTTTTGCTACCTTCGCTTACCCGAAATTCACAGCCTTTACAATGCTTGCTAAGTGGTACCTCGATTTTACGCAATCCATTTACCAAGCTATCTAGATAGATTTCCGTTTGAGCAATCACTTCAGGTAATACCTCTTGCACTTCTCGATCGATACCGATCAGACCGAGAATGTGGTTTTGGTTCAATTGCTCTAGATCGCCTGTGAACTCAACCTCGATGCCACTAAATTTAGAAGGGATAGTCTGCGATTCTGTGCGCTTAATCTTAAAATGTGCCGCAAGGTCGATCGCAGTAGTTTTTGCCTTGTCTGGCATACATAGATAGGGATGTATCTCGACTCGATCGGATAAGAATTCATGAGCGTCTATTTCACTAAGCATCTCTTGCAAAACATAGATTTGATAGGCAACATCCTCTATATAGGTTCGCCAATCACTGCTAATTGCCCCATTTTTCTTATTTCTAAAAATATTAATTCCTTTAGTTTCTAATAGCCAATTGTTTTCATTGCTATCAAAGGACTTAGACTTAACTTCGATTAATTGAAATTTATTTCCTTCTTTAATTAAAATATCTACCCTAATCAGCTTGTTTTTTGCATAAATAATCGGCTCAAACAAAATAATATTTTCTTGCTGAAGTGCTTCTTTTGTCTGGCTTAATCCTCGTTCTAAGTCATGCTCGACTTTTATTTCTATGCCAGACGGATAAAGCAATCTTGCCATTTTGCCAATCGTAAACCCACCGTCTGCCAGCATTCTCGTGTAATTATTGATATAGCTAGTGGTAGGGTAGTGTAATTTCTTGTAGTACAGTTTGGTCGGGCAATTTTTAGCGACTTTATAATCTGATTTAGACAGGAAAACCATAATTTGTGACAAATTAATTACTAGATTCTTGTTCTGTGGGTTGATTTATTTTCTGGGTTTCGTGCATTCTGTTTTGTGAAAATAGCTCTATAAATAATCATAGCCGCGATCGCTGAATTCCTTAAATATCATAGATACAATGTTGCGGCTCTTGTTTGTGCAGATGATTCAGATATTCATTCCATGGTTTGAAACCTCATAAGAGTCATTGAGGGTTTGAGGGGGAATAAAGACAGGAGGTTCTCACCTTTTGTTTTGGGCTTGGCTAGCCAAAAATTGTAGTAGTCTAGTGGGAACGGCAAGTGAGATTATCGTAGAGAGTTGGAACTTCCCTTGCAGGATAAAACGTCTTAGTGCTCGAGAATAGACTTGAATCTCTTCAAAATTATTCAACCACTTACTACCCAATAGCAAAAGCTCATAGGCGCGATGTTCTAGACCAATCTCTTGGTAAATAGAAAAATACTTTTGCGCGATGCGATACCAAGCTAGTGGTGTGACGCGCTTACTGTTGCTGCCCAAGTACTTGCGCCAATTATAAATCACATTTGGAATTCTATGGTAAGTACAGCCAGAAGCGATCGCGCGGATCCAAAATTCAACATCATGCAGATCGTCCGCGCCAAAACTAGGATCGTAGCCGCCGATGGACTGCCACAGCGATCGCTTTAGGGGTGTCGTCCCAATCAATCGCCAATTTGTGCTGAGGGAAAAGCGTCTGGCTCTCAACATAGACTGAAGTGAAATGTCACCAGGGTCAACTACCTGACCCGCATTCACCCGATCTTGTCTGAGATATTGACCATAGACAAAGCCTGCACTTGGATGATTCTCAAAAGCCTGTACGATAGATTTTAGGGCGTTCTGAGGCAAGATATCATCGGCATCAAGGGGCACTAAAATCTCACCACTAGCGGTTCTGAAGCCATCTTCTCGCGCCACGGAAGGACCACCATTCTCAGTTCTCCAAATTACGCGAATCAGGGAGGTTTGTTCTAGGGCTTTGCAAACTGCGATCGTTTCGAGATCGGTAGAGGCATCATTGACAATTAAAATTTCTATTGGAAGCAGCGATTGTTCGATCGCACTATTCACAGCATCCATCATTAACTTGCCTTCTCTGTAGCAGGTTATCACGACGCTGATGCTATTATTTCTTATGGTTTCCATAGGCAAACAATTTACACCTCAAATTGAGTGGTAGAAATCTTAAACAAGTAATGCACAGAATGGATGCATACTTCTTGAGGAACATTATAAGCCCCCAAATTGAATAGGCTTCCCAATTCAGTTTTAACCATACTCGCCAACTCAAGCCTGATTGGGGAACAAAAACTAAATTCAGAAGATCCAAAGGTTTGCCTTCACCTAATAACCATTGTTTGGGATAAAGCTTGGATTCTCCAGGCACGCTCTCTATAATGTTTCGGGTATCTACATATAGTTGAAATCCTGCTTTTTTTGCAAGAATTAGATACAACGAATCGCCACCATAATGAGGCGTGAATCTTGTGTTGGGATAGCCAAGGCGATCGACAACAGAACGAGGAAAACAAACTAGATTGCCACTTAGCAGATCGCAAGGTACAACTGTATTTGCAGAAGGATTCATAAATCTATATCCTTTCCATGTCTTTGCCTTGCCTCCAAATGCGATCGCCTCTGGGTTTTCAGACTCGACTCCTTGGCAGCCCACGATCGCACCCTGATGCTCGCGAGAAAAATCCACTAAACGATCGATAGTGCCCTGACTGAGTTGACAATCATCATTGAGCCAGATCAAGTACGCCGCTCCACATTCGTAGGCATATTGCATTCCTCGTGCGATCGCCCCCGTCCACCACAAATTTCCATCACCTGTGAGAATTTCCACCATGGGATATCCTTCTCGAATTGTCTCAGCAGTACCATCAGTAGAACCATCATCAATCACGAGCACATGGTACTTTTGTAAATCACCACAAGCCTTGAGGTTTTCTAAACAGGCGATCGTAATCTGTTTGCGGTTATGTACGGGGATGATTATATAAGTATCTTTCTGAACATCCATAGTAACTAATTTGTGTTATACCCACATTTGAAGATTGTGATCGAATCGAAATAGGTTTTGGGGATTCAGTAGCTTTTTTACTTTGCTAGGCGCATACCAAATTAGTTTGTCAAAATAAGCTAAAGCCCAATCATTCGCGTTCGGTAATGAGCACATACTTTTAACTTCTTTAGAGTATGCCTCTATATTCTCANAGATTTGACCCTTATGATGTTTAAATCCTCCCAGATAAGCTTCAACAATATTTAATTTCTCTTGCCGAGAAAACTGCTTCCAAAGATAATAATCCCCTGCATATTGCAAATTTGAAAGAAATTCATAGTCAAGCAAAGAATTTAAATTAGAAGACCAGAACGTTGACTCTTGCTGAACACAAGGAAGCTTTTCAAGATAGAATCCACAATTAAAAAAGCTTTCTCGATATTTATAAGGTAATTTTATTCCGACAAGTTGCGATCGCTGATTATAAGCAACGGTATAACCAGTCAGCCAGTGTATAGGTTTGGATTCAAATAAATCTAGAACAATATCAAATGCACATTTGTGATAGTAATCACCTGCATTCAAATAAGCAATAATATTACCCGAAGAAAGGCGTAACCCCTTAGATAAAGCAGAATACATACCTGAATCATTTTCGGATATTAGTTTGATGCAATTTGAGTCGATAGATTTAATTATAGATAACGTACGATCCGAAGAATTACCATCACAAATAATGTACTCTAGTTCAACTCTTTGAGATAACACAGCGGTTTGACAGATAACCGATTCTATCGTTTCTTTTATGTATTTCTCTGAGTTAAAACATGGTGTAACTATTGATATTTTTTGCATAGATTCGCCGAATATTCATAGCAAGAAGATATAAGGTCACTGATAGCTATTTGAATTAAAAACAATATTGTTAGAAGGAACAAAAAAGAGATCGATTTGCCAAAAAGCTTTATCTTTCAACCTATGTACTGGCTCGGCTATATCAACACATCTAAATCCTTTTTTCTCCATATAATCACATAACTCATAAAACTTAAGACTGTCATGTGTTAGCTGAAAGTTATAGGCTTCAATAATTACAAGTTCTGCATTCTTCAAAGCCTGACTTGCGCCCTCCAAAATTGGAACTTCAAAACCATGAGTGTCTAACTTAATTAAAAAAGGTGGGATTAACTTCCGTGTTAGAACTTCGATGTCAATAGTCGTAATTGGAACAGTAATACAGTTGAGATCGAATGGACTGTGTGAAGCGAGCCCCCCAAATAAATCAGACGCATCAAAGTAGCATTGTCCACTTTTATCACCTGCTGCAGCGATTACATAGTCAATATCTTGATATTGAGCTTTGACTTTCACAAGAGCGGGCTCATGCTCTTTTCTTGCTTCGACAAGAAAGTAAAACGCTTCAGGAAAATATTTTTTAGTTGCTAATGACCATCTTCCATCAGAAGCTCCGATATCAATTACAGTCTGGATAATAGGTTTCCTCGATTTTGTTCTTGATAAGGCAGATGCCATTGAATAAGCATCTGTTTCGAAGCCCCTACCTCTTAATTTCTCTTGTAAATCTTGAAGAATATTTTTTATAAAGCGTTTCATAATTCTTTTCTCTTTTCTATCTTCGATCCTGACAAATGATATTAATAAACGTCATGACAATCTTTACAAAACAGTATTTACAATTTCCAAAAAACGTTTGCCATACATCTCAACCCGTATGAGGTTGTCTTGCCTAGCAGAGTTTTCTAATTCCAAATCTGGTCCTGATTTTAAACTTGTAAACGTATAAGATATTAGTTCTGCCAGTTGCTCGGCGTTTCTACGCTCAAAGAAATATGCATGGGGAGGATTTTGCTCTAAATGAACTGGAAAATCAGAAACTAGAATTGGTTTGCCTAACATACGCGCATCCTCAATTACTGTACTCCATCCTTCAAATAAAGAAGGCTGAATTATGGCAATACATCGACGCATTAGCTGAATTTGCTCAATTCGCGGGATTAGTCCTAAGACCCTCAGATTTTCCTTAAGTCCAAGCCTTTCAATGCTAGAAAGTAGTTGCTTAAAATATTCGGGATTGCGATAGTCAGTTGTACTTCCTGTGCACACAACAGTTGGGAAAATTTTGCGTTCTTTCAGTATTGCCAAAGCTTCGATGATGACTGTGTGGTCTTTGTGTTGCCAGAACTGGTTACTAACCAAAAAGAAATCGTTGGGAAGGTTATATTGGGTCTGAATTATTTTGGGATCAAGCTCAAACCAGCTAGGTTCAGTACTACTAGCAAAATGCATGACTGTAGAGCGATCGCAAGCATAGGGATGAATATTACAAAAGTCTGCCTGTGCCATTTGGCTACTCAAGACAATTACAGGTGCTGCGTCAGCAATTTTTTTTGTTAAGGTATCCCTCACAGCCATTTCCTTTGGTGTAAAGAGATGGGGTAAATGATAATGCTGAAAATCAGGAATCCATCCCCCCCATTTATATGCTGCTCTAACACGAGCACAATGGGGATAGATAAAATCATAGGAACGAGGATTGAGCAATCTTAATGGAATAAATGGAGCATACATTGCTAAAGCCTTACATATCCTAAGGTATCCATTTTCAAAAGATCCATCAGCATAGATATGAGCAACTTGTTCCCTTACTGGTTCAGCTAGTCTCAGATTTGACTTATCCACAGCCAAACTCAAGCGAATATTTTCCTGTTCTTTAGTTGGCAAACTTGCGATCGCCTTCACGAGATTTTGTATGTATAAAACGCCCCCCGACCAAGTTGGATCGGACACCATATTGAGACAAATATGTAATTCTTTTACCACCCCAGCACCTCAGCTCGACACCAATGAATATATGAACGAATTCCTTTTTCTAGATCGACTGTAGGTCTAAACCCAAGGTTATGTATATTTGTCACATCTGCTTGCCAGTTTAAAGGAATACCTAGCGCCAGATTACCATCAAATTCCACAACAACAGTGGAGTTGATGGTTGTCAAGATTAACTCGACGAGATCTCTAATTCTGGTTTCAACCCCTGTAGCTAGGTTATAGATATTGGCTTGTCGATCGCTCTGTTCAGCTAAAACTAGCATTGCTTGGGCAACATCAGCACCATGAATGAAGTCGCGACTCTCATTACCTGTCCCACGCAGCTTAATACTTGGCTGGGTCAAAGCTTTTTGGCAGATATCCCAAACTACTTGTCGTCTTAAACCTGCTCCATAGGCGGAAAAGATACGAGCGACCGTTGTTGGCAATTGATAAACTCGAAAAAACTCTACACAAAGTTGTTCTCCCATCAATTTGTGAAATCCATAGGGAGATATTGGGGCAGTTACTTGTGATTCAGGAATGGGAATGATGCTGGGATTGCCATAGACAGCAGCGCTAGAAAGATAAATGAGATGACAGTTAGGCGCATATAGTCGCAGCGTATCTAAAAGATGAAATGTCATCGCCACACTAGCCTGAAAGTCGGAAGCAGGATCTCTGACCGAAAGTTCCACCGAAGCCCTACCCGCACAATGAATGCAAACCTGTGGTTGTAACTGCTGCGCGATCGCTGCTAAATCTGGTGAAGGCAGAACAAGTTGGTAATAATGTGATAAATCTTGCTGAGGTGCATTTTCGGGCGGTCGAGTACCGATACCTGCCACTAAGTACCCTGCTTGGCTGAATTGGCGAGCGATATATCGCCCTAAGAAACCTGTAACACCTGTAATTAAGACTGTTTTCAACTGACTTTCACTTTAAAACTATGACTTAATGGCAATAAATGAATAAAGACGACCAGGAGTATGATCGCGCCAAGCATGAATACGCCCCCATAAAGAAATTATAAAAGGTTGAGATACTAACCATTGAGCCGTCGATCCACCAACAAATTTGCTTAATCTGGTAGAAAGCTTAAATTTATACTGCGCTGATGTCAAAGGGGCATAATTAATTACAGATTCAAGAGGTCTATAAATATGTTTTATGATTAGTCCTGCATTTAGGATACTCCGACGATAATCGGCTAGCATAAAAGCATTTTCTCCACCGTATAGATCATGCAATGGATGCGATCTCAAAAAAACATCTAAGTCTGCTTGACGAGAGATGACATGCTCTCTAGTTGCAATTAGCATTCCCCCAGCACGTAATACTCTAGAAGCTTCTTGGCACAATTGTCCAAGGTTATTTGCATGATGTAAAACCTGTCTCCCATAAACAATATCAAAGGTAGAATCAGCAAAAGATAAGGTTTCACCAAAATTTTGTACAACTTCAATATTTAAATTAAATTCTTTTGCAAGTTTAATAATTGCACCAGCACCAACAATATTGCTAGGATCAGGTTCTACAGAAGTTACTTCACAACCCAAACTAGCGAAAGCATAGCTAGATATACCATTGCCTGCACCTAAATCTAAAATCTTGCATGGAAGCATATGCTTAACAATATCTTGAACTGCTTGCCATTCTTCACTTGCAGCAAATCGTTTTGCGGCATCAATTAAATGTTCATCATAATAACAAGCTTTAACTAGCTCTTGCCAATCTGGCTGTGATTTTAACCACTGTACGGCTTCTTCCCAAGTCAATAGCTTATCGTTCATCTTCTCGGATCTCCCGAATTACCCTCGCTGGATTACCAGCAACAATCGTCCATGCTGGCACGTCTTTAGTAACAACTGACCCAGCACCAACAATTGCTCCCTCGCCAATCGTAACTCCTTTAAGAATAATAACCATACAACCAATCAAAGCATCATCACAAATTAAAATTGGTTTTTCTCTTAAACTAATCACTTTTGGATGATCGACGGTAATAATTTGTTTGAACTGTTCATGTCTAGCTTTTGCACTTATTGGATGAGTATCATTATCAAATATATTAACGTTATGAGATATTAAAACTCTATCTCCAATTAGTATTTCTTGAGCAGACCAAATCCTAGATTGCTCACCAAGATAGCAGTATTTACCAATTTTGATTTTTCCGTTATGACCAAAAGTCAGTAATTCGCCTTTAATGTGACTAAATTCTCCGATTTCTATTGCATTAGGATCTTGAAGATTATTAGCGATGCTTGCAATAGGGTATACAACCGCATTAGACTTTAATATAAAGTTCCTACGACCGCTTAAAAATCTAATTATTTTCTTGATTTTTTGTAGAATTATTTCACCAGTTTTAAACATACAATTGCACGTGAGAATGCCAAAAAATCAGGCTCATATGTCTTTTGCTTGTGTATATCAAAGCATGTTGCATTTTTAGACTTTTCTCTTGAGGATATCTGCCAACCATTATTTTCATATTGATAGTAAAATTCGGTAACAAATGTTGGAGAAAAAGTGCTAATTACTAAGTCAACCATTTCACTATCAAATACTTGAAACCATCCATGATTTACATATTTTCCAAATGGAACAGTTAAGAATAAAGTTCCACCTATCTTTAATACACGATAGAATTCTTTGATTGCACTTAGATAGGAATTAAAGTCGCTTTCTTTCTTTGATTCATCAGTCGTATACAACATAGTATTGTCCAATCCAATATGTTCTAATGTAGAGATACATACTATCCAGTCAAAAAAATCATTTTTATAGCAAGTACTCCTAAGATCTTCATAAACATATGAGATATCTCTATGCGAGAAGTAATTAGTTTCTGGAGCTAGGGTAGAAATAAAAATATGCTTTGAATTTAATACTTCTCTAGAGATTAAGAAACTATGGTTTAATGCTGAACCAGCATCCAGAAGATAACCACTATATTTAGGTAACTGAGAAAATAGCCAAGGATACTCTATAACCCTTTCATCAAGTCTCAATCCATAGTTCTGTTTTAATAAATTAGCATTGAATTCTTGACTGTCAAGAATTTGTTTTATCTGTCTTTCTTTGTAGACATTGTAACCTCGAGTCCAAGGCTTTTTTCCGTTAACTAAATAGAAACTGTAATTTAAGTTGTCTTTAATTTTTTGTAGTAAACTCATATCTAAGCTCTTAAATATCTAGGTTAAATAATTCTTGATACTAATTTCTAGATGCAGATTTATACAGGTTTTAAAATTAGTTGTCAAAGAAAGAAAGAAAGTCGCATTTTTCAAAAACGTCTAGATGTCCTTGATCGGTAGCATCAAAAATTTTAATTCCTTTATTACAAGCAATAAAGTTAAGGTTTTGATATGAGTTATATGTTTTTCTTATTGCATCAGTCATAATCAGATAGGAGTAATTTTTTAAGCTTCCAGGATTTAATTCTTCATAAAAATGAGTAATTTTATAATCTCCTTTAATATATTTATAAAAATTATCGTGATCGCATCCAATTAAAACAATTGGATTGCAGCCCATATAAATAGCAGTCATGATACTTAACATTGGAGTATGAGAAATAGATGGTACATCCTTCGTTAAATCAATATTAATATTGGTGGAAGGCAAAGTATCCAAATCCCAGCCGAAGTTAACACCCAACAAATTGCTTTGATCTATATGCTCTAATTGCAAATCATCAGCATAGTTTTGAATGAATTTGTATGTGCAAACAGGGAAAATATAATCCAAAGCATTTGTGAATCTAAAAATTTCCTTTAAATACAATAGGGAATCATCAATATTTAATAGGCAACTAGAAATAGGATCTCCAGCAAGGTAACTAGAAACAGGATCTCCACTACAAAAAATAGTTGGTTGCCATTGTTTGATAACATCATTTTTGTGGAATTGATTGCATACAATAGTAATCTCATCTTTGAGACATGTTAAATCTTGCCTAGCCAATGATGGACCATTTCCAATAACAAAACAACGTTTATTAAAAAATTTGTTTTTTAATTTCCTATTCTTTAAAAGTATAGAAGTGTCTTCTGGATTAGTTATTTTATTTAAAAGTGTCTTTTTGCTGTGAGCAATATGTTGATATATTCTAGGAGGTAATATCCAGTCACGAATAAAATCTGTGATTTGTAGTTTTCTCATAATAATTTCGATTAGATTGTCCAGTAAACCGTTTGATTATAATTGTGCGAGTAACTGAAATTCAATATTTTGCGATAACAACTCGTTGTATGTACCTGAGCAAATTATCTTCCCCTCCTGCATCAAATAGAGCTGATTGCAATTTTTGACGGTACTGAGACGATGAGCAATCATAATCATAGTTTTCTCTCTACTCATAGATTCTAACGCCTGCATGAATTCTCTCTCAGTGGTATTGTCCAAGGCAGCAGTCGCTTCATCCATCACAATTACCTCTGGGTTATGATACAACGCCCTAGCGATACCTATGCGTTGACGTTGCCCTCCAGATAAACGAATACCACGCTCGCCAACAAGGGTATCTAATTGCTCCGGTAGACTAGAGACTAGTTCTTCTAGCTGAGCCGCTTTAATCGCATTCCATACCTGTGCTTCATCAATTTCATCAGTTGCTAAGCCAAAGGCAATATTACTCCGAATAGTGTCGTCTGAAAGATAGATACTTTGGGGGATATACCCAATTTGCTGCTGCCAACTAGCAAGATCGGTAAAAATATTTTTAGCATCAACTAGAATTTCGCCTTCAGTCGGTTTTAGTAACCCCAAAATCACATCAACAATTGTTGTCTTGCCTGCTCCCGATGAGCCGATAAATGCAATCGATTCACCTTTCATAATTGCTAAAGAAATGCCTGAGAGTGAGGGCTTTGTCGCATTAGGGTACTGATAGTGAATGTTTCGCAGTTCAATTAACTGTTTAAGCTGCGTTGTTGGAGATGCAGAGTAATTTAACGTTGGCAGTAGAATCGATGTTGTTTCTAAGTCCACCAGATCCTGGTAGATCAAATCGACAGTATGTTTGAGATAACGAATGGTAGTGATTGTCGAGACAATGCGTTTTGCAGATGGCATGAGACGTAGTGCCGCGATCGCAAACAAAGACAACATTGGTAAAATAGATTGAATTTCTCTACCTTGGAGCAAACTAAAAATTACAATTAGCAGTACAGCAGCAATCAAAATCGCATCAATAAATAGGTTCGGTAATTGAGTCGCAAGTCCCACAAATAAATTGGCTTTACCAAATGCTTCGGTACTTCTTGTAAATCTATCTAGAAAAAATGTTTCCCTTCCTAATATTTTAGTCTCTTTAATACCACCTAGACCTTGATTAACCCATTGAATCATTTGTCCAATTTGTTCTTGGCGAATTAGACCTTGTCCACTCATCTGCTTACGGATAGTTTTATTTAATCCAAATATCGATATTCCTAAAAAGATAGCAGCGATCGCAGATGATACTGGTTCCACGATCGCTAGCAAAAGCGCAATGCAACTCATCACCATAATCTCAGTAATTAATATCAGCATCGGCACAAGGACACCCACAAAAATTTGCGGTATTTCAGAAGTAACATTTCGAACTAAATCAGCCGAATTACGCTGGAGATGAAATGTATATGGACTATAAAGATATGCTTGCAACAAGCGATTAGATAGAGAAACCTGTTTTTTGTACAAAAAGTAATATTGCCAATATGTTAAAGTAGCGAGATAAGCATTCTTAAACAAATAAATTCCCATAAGCATAATGCTTACCCAAAATAAAAAGTCTTGATTAGAATTTACGCCTAACTTTATATATAGCCATTGAAAAGATTGCTGTTTTTGAATAATGTCAGGATTACCCAGAAGGGTAACAAAAGCAGGAATAAGTCCAACCCCTAAAGTTTCTAGTCCTGACCCTATAAACATCAGAATAAAAATTGAAAGAATCTGCCATTTCTCTTGGCGATTAAAAATATAGAGAAACTTGCTGAGTAAGTTATTCATGCTCAAGAAATGTAGTTTCAGCCTGTAGATGATTGTTGAAAACTACTGTTTATGTAGTCCTGATCTGTATTCCTCGATCTATAGCAGCTTTACGCATTGTCTGCAAACTGAGGCGATCGTAGTGAAGTACATCTGCCATTGCAACAGCACTTACCTTGCCTACTTGAATCACCTCAAGTAAATGGTCTACTGCTCCCATCCCACCACTAGCAATGACTGGCACAGATACAGCTTCCGCTACAGCCTGATTTAAGTTGAGATCAAAGCCCTTGCGTGTTCCTTCTCGATCCACTGACGTGAGTAAAATTTCACCTACACCCAGTGCAACTCCTTTTTTTGCCCACTCTACAACATCAATACCCGTGCGCTCCCGCCCATTATCAGTGTAAGCCTCCCATCGGCAATTGGATATTTGCTTGGCTTCGATTGAAAGCACCATGCACTGAGAACCAAACTGACGAGCAACTTCAGTAATTAGCTCAGGGCGTTGTATTGCTGCGGTGTTAATAGCGATTTTATCTGCTCCACTGCGTAAAAGTGTTTTGACATCTTCTATCGAACGTACTCCTCCTCCAACAGTGAGTGGAATAAAAATATTTTGGGCGGTATGTTTGACGATCGCAGTTAAGTTGTTGCGCCCATAAAGACTTGCCACAGCATCCATATAAATTAACTCATCTGCTCCTGCCTCATAATAGCGCTGGGCAAATACTTGCGGATCGCCAACAACCCTTAGTCCTTCAAGGTGAATACCCTTAATGAGGTTGGTTCCTTTGACATCTAAACGCGCAATGAGACGAATACTAATCATGATTAATTCTCTGGACTAGCCCAGACCGTATGGCGTAGCTCCCATTTTCCATTTTTTTGTTGCCAAAGATGTGGTGAACGGAAGCGATCGGCAAGTTGCATAAAGTAATTGCGATCAATCTCTGGCTGCTCAAACATCGTTGATGCTTTGGGAAATTCCTTGGAATCAATACTCAGATAGCGAAAAATTTGCTCGGTGAATCGTTCGGGAAATTCCCCATCAAATCTTTTGACAAGTGCTACACCTTCTTCGCGGGTGATATCGCTGGAACGAATTTCTTGGGCAGCATCATAGGTTGCACGCCCAATACCGAATTTAATGAAGGTTGTGTAATAGTGCAAGTCATCGATCATGTCATCAATACTATTGTACTTGCTGTATGTTCCGGGCGTGCGTTCGGGGGAAGCTTGGAATCCTCCATGCTCAACAGCATAGTAATAGCAACTTTGAGGATGCCATTTTAGATAGTAGCCAAGATAATGAACTTCCACTTTTTGCTTGGCTATTGCCTCTGGATTAGCAGGTAAATAAGGCTGTAGATCGTTGGCTTGGATATCAAAATATTGCTCTAGATCCTGCACAGAGGTTCCACCTAGGTAGATTTGTGATTTATCTTCAGCAGTGAAATATGACCAATCTCGCTTAGCTGTTTGATTATCGGAAATGGGATTGCCATATTCAGCTTCGTTTTCACCATAAAACACTAATGGAATGCGATGTAGAATCGACATTTTAGGAGCAAGTGCTTTCTGCCCAATAATAAATGGTTGAAAAGGGTGGAAAAGATTTTCTACCGCCAAACGGGTCAGGAGTCTGTGCACACGACCGTTAGGGGTGCAAAGATAGTTATCGAATCCAGCGTGAATCCAAGCTTGGAAGTTTTCCCATCCCCATTTTGTGTAGCTATGTGGTGCCCAAGTAACCGTCAAAGGATGCATGTTGTATTTATACTTGAGGATATGGGCAGCATAAAAACTATCTTTGCCGCCAGAGCCGGGCAAAATGCAGTCATAGGAACCATCTTGACTACGATGGCGATCGCATAAATCCTTTAACTCTTGTTCTCGTTCGTGCCAATTAATCTGTGTCTTTTTTTGTTGTGCGATCTGGCAAGCGTCACAAATACCGTTGTCATCAAAGTGAATGGTTTTCTTTTTACTATCTTTTGTATGGGTATACTCGATCGCAGAGTTAGGACGTTGATTAGAGATCACGCAGGATTTGCAAAATTTTATTTCTCTTGGCAAACCATATTTAGCTTCTAAAACAGGTTCCAAATTGCGTGCAGATAATAGTTCAGACTGTGGCATATTCTCTATCCTGTAGCATGATTTCCAAAATAGCTAAATCTATCTCTGTATCTATGTCTAACGACCTTTCCTGTGGCATTAAATAGGCGATCGTCTCTTCGGTTAAAAAAGATTTCGTTTGCAATAACCACTCACATTTTGCAACATAAATTGCACCATTGAGGGCATATACCGTAGGCAGATCCTGTCGTCGTGGAATTACATCTGCGGACTGCATTAGCGATCGCATTCGACTATCTGCATCTACCATATACATCCAATAGGGATTTTGCTCAGCTTTTGTGACTGAAACGCAGGCATTGCTCTGCTGATTCACACATTTTTCTAAACAACTGTCAATATCTGTCACATTGCGTAATGGTGATGTTGGTTGAAGCAAAACAACATAATCATAGTGTTTAGGAGGCATACCCTGGGCTAGCTGTTCTAGGGTATAGATAATTGGCAATATGCTTGGTGTACAATCCTGTGCTAATTCAGCAGGTCGTCGAAAGGGAAGCTCACAACCCCATGCTTGAGCAATTTGAATGATTTCTTCATCTTCTGAGGAGAGAATGAGGCGATCTATGTATTTAGAGCGTTGGGCTGCGGCAATTGTCCAAGCAATGAGAGGTTTCCCCGCAATGTTGCGAATATTCTTCCGTGGCACACCCTTAGAGCCACCGCGTGCAGGAATAATTGCAAGGACTGTTTTTCCAGAAATCATGCAAACACCTCACAAAATTCCACATTCGCACGCTCAAAATCATCTATTCTTCCCACATCTAACCAATACTCTGATGTGGGAAAAGGCATTACAATTTCTTGCTGTTGCGCCAAGGTTTTGAACAGATTTGGCATGTCATAGTATTCTTGAGAAGGAATTAGATCTAGACAAGATGGTTCCAAAAGATAGATGCCTGCGTTGACATGGAATTTATATAACGGCTTTTCGATAATATCAGTAATTCGATTACGATCGGTTTGCACAACACCAAAAGGAATCTGAAAATCGTATTCTCGCACTGCCATAGTTGCCACGCTTTGATGCTCTTGATGAAAATTTAGCATTGTCAGAAAGCTAACCTTAGTCAGTAAGTCTCCATTCATAACAAACATGGGTTGCTGAGGTCGCTCTGGCAGCAATCCCAAACCTCCTGCGGTACCGAGACGCTGTTGTTCGCGCAGATAGCAAATGTCAACTCCCCAATGTGACCCATTGCCAAAGTATTCCTCAATCATGTGAGACTTATAATTCACACTAATAAAGAACTTGTGAAACCCTTCGTTAATAAAGCTCTCTAGAATGTTTTCGAGAATAGGTTTACCACCTACTTTTAGAAGAGGTTTTGGACAGTCGTTGGTTAAAGGTGCTAAACGGGAACCAAGTCCCCCTGCCATTAAGACAACCCAGTTATGGCGCTGTGTAGCTTCCAGTAATGCATCTAACAAAGCAAGGTCAACTACTATACCTGCTCGATCGATCACAGGAATTTGGCGCAATACCTTACGTCTCATAATTCCTAAGATCTCAGTATGAGAAGTAGTGGTAGTAACTGCGATCGGTTGAGAGTTCATAATCTGGGCAACAGAATCTTCTAAAGAAAAGCCTTTAAGGATGGCACGTCGAATATCGCCATCGGTGACAGTTCCTAATAGTTGCCTTTGGTCATTAACCACTAAAGCAATCTGTAATCCACTTTTATCAATACTTTGAATTACTGCACGAATGGAATGATTAAGAGTAATTAATGTATCTTGCCAACCTTTCATGGATTACTTTACCTCCCGCGCAGGCACACCCATAACCGTTACCCCTGCTGGTACGTCCCGCGTGACTACAGATCCTGCCCCTATCAGACTATTTTTCCCGATCCGAATTCCTTGAATGACAGTCGCACCGGTACCAATATGTACGCCTTCGCCCACTTCTACTTCTCCAGAAAGAGTAACTCCGGGCGCAATATGCACATGAGCAGCGATCGCGCAGTCGTGATCTACGGAGGCTTTTGTGTTAATAATAGAATTCTTACCGATGCGGCAACCTGTCTGGACTACAGCACCTGCCATGATTTGTACTCCTTCTGCAAAATGGACACTAGCAGCGATCACCGTAGAGGGATGAATAACGTGCGCGAAACTATATCCTAATTCTGTAAATTTACAGAATAGATGTTTTCGTTGCGTAGGAATACCCACTGACCCAACTCCATTCACTAAGTGAATTGCATTGGGCTTGTAACTTAGGACTACGCGATCGTCGCCAATTACTTCTATCCCTAACAGTAAGTTACCCTTTTTTGCCAATTCGCAATCAGTAACACCAAGAATTTTAGTTTTTTGGGCAATTAAAGCATCCATTAAAACTTTGCTGTGTCCACCTGCCCCAAGAATAATGATTGGCAAAGTCATAGTTGGCCTAAATCGGATTGCTTATTATCCATTACTAATTATCTCATCTTGCTTATAGTCTTTGGCGGCTGTTTTTCCTAGCCATTGCCAATAGTCTATGGGCGGAATACCTATCCCCGATCTTTTAGTTGTTAAATTTTGGGTCGTAAAGATATGTCCTGCGGCAATAGGTACCGCAGCTACTAAACTCTTGCGGGCAATCGCTTGATTTTTTAGCTCTGATGGTGCGGGTATTTTTAGTCCTGAACCCAGCGCTTCTTCCACTTGCCGAATAGACTTCACCATTGTTGCTAATTCATTCGGTTCTAAGGAAGCTTGATGATCTGGACCGCGTAAATTACGATCCAGGGTAAAATGCTTTTCGATAATTGTTGCGCCACGAGCTACTGCCGCGATCGCGATCGCAATTCCTAATGTGTGATCGGAAAAGCCAACGGGCAAACCAAAAGCAGCCTTTAGGGTATCCATAGCTCTTAGATTTACTTCTGCAAAGGGGGTGGGATATTCTGTAACGCAGTGGAGTAACACGACGTTTTGCTGTAATGCTTGCTGACCTAATGTAGAACGATAGGCTGCCTGAAATGCAGAAATAGAAGGTGACTCATTGGTTTGTGTATATCCGAAAGCCAATACTCCTAAAGCCGCTTCTACCTCTCCAAGGGTGCTCATTCCTGTTGAGAGAATAATCGGTTTGTGTGTCTGAGCAGCCTTTAACAGAAGAGGTGCGTTAGTAATTTCCCCTGAAGGAAGTTTTAGCCTCGGCAAATTGAGTTTGGATGCTAGCAAATCGACACTCTCTAAATCAAAGGGAGTAGAAAGAAACTGAATATTTCTCTTTTGGCAATAATCTAACAATATGTTATGGGCATCTTCATCTAGTTCCAAATGCTTAATCATTTCTAATTGAGATTCCGAAGCATCTGTTACTTGAGATTGATATGCTGCTTTAGGTGCAGATTGACTCACAACTTTTTCTGCTTTGAATGTCTGGAATTTAACAGCATCAGCTCCAGATGCAACTGCGACATCAACTAGTTGTTTGGCAAGTTCTAGAGAACCGTTATGGTTCACTCCAGCTTCAGCAATGATATAAACATTTCGATTTGTTCTCATCATGGAGTACTCCTAACTAAATGTCAAAAAAATGCTTTTTCAGTAATTGGGATGGTTCTCGTATTTGTTGAAGTATTTGTACAATTCTTGTGGCACTGTTACCATCTCCGTAAGGATTCGCTGTTTGCGAACAGTCCATTCTAAAGGCTGCTTGGATAGCTTTAGTAATCTCAGCAGCAATGGGTTCGCAGTTAATAATTGAGGTTGCCTGTAGTCTTCCCTTTTGGCGATCGCCAATATTTACAGTTGGTTTACAAAAAGAGGGAACTTCGTAAAGACCGCTTGAGGAATTGCCCACAACTGCATCAACTTGGGAGATCGTGCTGAGATAGCGAAGTTGACCTAAGGAAGTATAGGCGACTGCATGGGGATGAGTACGGACATAGTTAGCAATCATTTGTATGATAGTTCTACCACTAGGATCGGAATTGGGCATTGTAAATATAATGCCCAAATTGCTACCTAAAGCGTCAATTCCTTGGAGAATCTCTAGAAATTGCTTGGCAGTAGACTGCATATCAAGTGTGACAGGATGAAAAGTAACGAGAATATTCTTTTCTCTAAACTTGAAGTCTAGAGACTTTTCCAGTTCAAACCGACTTAACATCGTGAGTCGTTTAATTTGATCGATGCCTGGGCTACCATAGTTATAGATGATATCGGGGTTTTCACCCAGTTGGCGCACTCGCTTAGCTGAAATTTCATTCGTGACAAAATGCAGGTGAGACATCTTGGTGATGGCATGGCGAATTGACTCATCAAATGCACCTTCTGTAGTGTCACCACCAGCAATGTGGGCAACGGGAATTTTTGCGATTAATGCTGCTTGAACTGAGGCAAGAATTTCATAGCGATCGCCCAAAACCAATAAAATATCTGGCTGTGCTCGTTCCAAGGCATCAGCAAAACCAATTACCGCTAGCCCTATCGACTTTGTAATACCAACAGGTGTATCACTGGATAGGAGCATTTCTACTTTTGCTACAATCTCAAATTCATTTTTACTAATTTCTTGATAGGTCAACCCAAACTCAGGTGAAAGATGCATTCCTGTTACAATTAATTGCAACTGCAAATCAGGTTTAGATTGAATCTCTCGCATCACTGAATATAGAAGTCCGTAGTCGGCGCGAGTGCCCGTGACAGCACAAATTCTAAGCTTCTGCTGCATAATTTATTACTTAAGAACCTTCTTCTGCTAAAAAGCTACTACTTGGAAGATTAATTATTCTTCTAGCTAAACTTTCAGTGACACTAACATCCATTCTAGGATGATGAGTAAACATGGGTAACTTATGCATGGGTGTCCAAACAGGACGGGTCATAATGCCATTACTGTTTGTTAAATTGAGGAACTCATCTCGTTGCCAAGCACATTCTTCATCAAAAAGTAAAACATTTAACCAATAGTTACTTCGGGCAAATCTTGGTTCAGTAAAATAGTAAAGTCCTTCCCATCCCTGTAAAACTCGTTCGTATTGCGCTGCCAACGATCGTTTACTAGCTAAAAATTTAGGAAGTTGTTCAAGTTGCGCACAGCCTAAAGCGGCATTGAAATTAGGGAGGCGATAGTTATAGCCAACCCGATCGTGAGAGATTTCCCATGCATGAGAGACCTTTGCAGTTGTGGTGATATGTTTGGCTAATTTTCCCAAAGACATATCATTTGTTAAAATCGCACCGCCACCACCTGTAGTTACGATCTTATTCCCATTGAAGCTAAGAGCCGAAATTAACCCCCAATTGCCTGTATGTCGATTCTCATAAAAGCTGCCTAATGATTCTGCCGCATCTTCTATTAAAGCTAAATTAAAGTGGCTACAAACTCGTAAAAGTGGCTCAAGATCGACAGGATGCCCAAAGGTATGCACAGGGACAACAGCTTTAATCTGTCGCCCAGTTTGGCGATTCCAACATCCTTCTGGTCGGAGATCCGCGATCGCATCTAGATAGTTACCGAGTTTATAGGGATCGAGACCGAGGGTTTTTTCGTCACAATCAACAAAGTGAGGAATTGCACCACAGTAAGAAACAGCATTGGTTGTTGCTACAAACGTCATAGAGGGAATAAGAACCTCATCATCTGTTTTTACCCCACCTAACTGCAAACAGATATGCAGTGCCGAAGTACCATTTACCACTGCGATCGCATGTTTAACCCCTGTATATGCTGCTAACTGCTCTTCAAATTTATCGACAAACTTACCAACAGAAGAAACCCATCCTGTATCAAGGCATTCCTTTGCATATAGCCACTCGTTACCCTCAAAATGAGGCTCATGTAATCCGATACTATCTCTGTGTTTGGGTAAAACGCCTTGCAAAACTTTTAGCAGTTTAGTTAAGTCAATATGACTCATTTCTGATTACACATGGTTTCAAATATTGTAGATATTCGCCTTATATTGCTTTAGATTAGAGGGATTTGCAAACCAATCAACAGTTTCTGTTAAACCGCGCTTAAGTCCCTCATATCCATTGTAAAGAGGTTCCCATCCCAACAGATTCTTTGCCTTTGTATTATCTGCCCAAAGCCTTTCAACTTCACTCTTTTCAGGACGTAACCTAATTTCATCTGTCTCCATCTTAATCTCTACACCCATCACTTCAGAAATCAGCTTGACTAAATCGCCAACTGATATTTCAAAATTACTACCTATATTAATAACCTCACCAATTGAGCCACTAGATGCCGCAACGGATATAAAGCCACGTACAGTATCTCGTACATAATTAAAGTCTCTTGTCGGATGTAATGCACCCAATTTAAGCAGGCGCTTACCGGCTGCAATTTGAGTGATTATAGTTGGGATTACTGCTCTTGCCGATTGACGTGGACCATAGGTATTAAAAGGACGGATAATTGCTACAGGGGTATTAAAAGCATGATAAAAAGACATGGCAATTTGGTCGGCGCCAATCTTACTCGCTGAGTAAGGTGACTGTCCTTGTAAGGGATGTTCTTCGGTCATTGGAACAAACTTAGCTGTCCCATACACTTCACTTGTAGAAGTCACAACTACTTTACTTACTTCTAACTCTCTTGCTGCTTGAACAATATTTAGCGTGCCATTGATATTTGTATCGACATAGGTAGCAGGAGAGTGATAAGAATAGGGGATAGCAATTAAAGCTGCTAGATGAATCACAACATCACAACCCTTCATTGCTTGTTTTACTCCAAAGGGGTCGCGAATATCTCCTGTAAAAACATCTAAATCATATTGAATATCTTGAGCAATACGATCGAGCCAGCCCCAAGAATTAAAAGAATTATAAAGGACAAACGCCCTTACTTGATGCCCAGTCCTTACTAGTTCTTCAGTTAAATGCGAACCTATAAATCCATCAGCACCCGTAACTAAGATTTTTTGATGAGAAATGTTCAATTAATAACTTTCCTAAGAGCCTATTTGTAGCATAACCTTTGTAGGATAGAGATTTCAAGAATTCCTTGAAATTAATGGTTACGATCGTATCAGGACTCAGATGAAACTGGCTTCTATGCGAATGGGTATATCTCCTAACTTGTAGCATCTCACCCATGTTGAGACAGTCTGCGATCGCTTTGGCTCACCATTGTTGGTTAGAGCAACTAGATTAAGCCATTTTGAAAGGCAAAGATGGCGGCCTGGGCGCGATCGCTGACCCCTAATTTATGCAAAATTGCATGGACGTGAACTCTGACCGTTCCAGGGGCGATGTAGAGAATATCGGCAATTTCATGGTTGGTTTTTCCTTCTGTAATCAGAATGAGAATTTCTTGCTCTCGCTTGGTCAAGGAATTGGGTATTGATTCAGGGCTAGATTTGAAATTTCTTTGAAAGGCTGCTTGAATTTCTCCTGTGACCGACTGATCCCACCAAGAAGCACCTGCCGCCAGCGATCGCAATGCCAAAATTAGGACTTTGGCTTCAACCCCCTTAAGACAATATCCCTTTGCCCCAGCTTCGATGAGTTGAGCAATCAAAGATTTTTGGACGCGCGAAGTCAGGATTAGAATCGGAAGTTGTGGTTTAGCCTGCAGGATTTGACGGCAGGCCTCAATGCCACCAATGCCCGGTAAGCCGATATCTAGCAGCACCACGTCGATAGGTAATTGTTGAGCTAGTTGAACTGCCGTTTCGCCATCGCTTGCTTCGGCTAACACATCAATGCCCTCTTGTTGGAGGGCCACCCGCAAACCTAAGCGAAACAGCTCGTCATCTTCTACCAACAAAATCTTCATGGCATGAATTAGGTTTTAACTAGGTAGCGCAAAGTCAAGCATAGTAGCAGCAACTTTAGGAGTTTGGTTTTCTACCCAAATTTTACCGCTATGGGCTTCAATAATTTGACGACTCAGGTACAGAGTTAGATACTTTGAACTGACTACTTATTGGATCAAATCAATTGCACGACGGCTTGATTTTCAGCGAGAAGTTCGTTGGTGAGCAGATCCTCGACGGTGATTCTTAAGGTGCGTTGGTCGTCTACGGTAAAGAGAACCTTGATCCGATCGCTACCGGGTTTGCCTAGGGGATTGAGTTTGGCAATTGTGCGACTCTCGGGGCGATCGTTGAGGGGCTGCACGGAAATTTGATTTTTATCGAGCGCACGGGTAACAAGGCGATCGCTGTCAAAATAAACCTCAATACTGGTTTCGCCAAGTTCGCCGATTACGAGTTCGATACTGGGCTGATCTTGCCTCGAAGCACCTAAAATCAATTCCACGGGTTTTACGAGGGGGTAGGATTGCCCTGCTTTGACGAGCGTATGCCAGTTGTGACGCTTGTAGCGTTTGTCCCAATAGCGCACCCCATAGCTGTGATAGAGAAAGTCTTGCACTTCCCAACCCTGAGAAATTGCACCGTGGGCGATCGCTTCAAAAGGTTTGTCGGCTTTAACTTTTTCGACTGGAAAATGCTTTAACGTCCAATCTCGCACGGCGGGAATCTGTGCCGTTCCTCCCACGAGCAGAACGGCATCGATATTCTCTAATTCCAAATTCTGGCGGGTTGCTTGCTGGCGAATTTGCTCTAGAGCAGCATCAAGGTTGGCAAAAAATTGGTGTTGTTCGAGAATTTGATTGAATTGAGCGCGATCGAGCTGTAGCTCGTAGCTGTTAAAGGTTTCGTCATCAAAAAGCACTTCGCTGGCTTGCTCGGAACTAGAAAGTTCGATCTTGATTTTCTCCGCCAAGCGCGTTACGAGGGAATTCTTAACCACTCCTTGGGTCGCGTGGAAATGATCGACCAACCAGTTGTCAATATCTATACCGCCGAGGGTTTGTCCCACCTTGGCAAGTACCTTTGCAGTTTGGGCTTTCGATTGGGTATTTGCCAAAGCATTCACTGGAGAGTTTCCCCATTTGAGCAAAAATCCGAGGGGAGATTTCTGTTTGCTTGCAGGCGAATTCTCCGCACTTTGGGATAACAGTTGGGGAAGGGTGAGTCGCACGAGCGACAGATCGAGCGTACCACCACCAAAATCAATTACTAAGAGGGTTTCATCGCCACGGGTGATACCATAGCCCAGAGCCGCAGCGGTAGGCTCATCCAGCAAGCGTACTTGTTTGACTTCTAACCGATCGCAAATTCCGCCCAACCATTGCCGATAGGGTTCAAAACTATCGACGGGAACTGTAAAGACAATTGACTCGACATCGGGAAGCTGGGCGATCGCACGAAGTAAAAACCACTCGCCAACCTGCTCAAAGGTCACCTCTTGTCCATCTAGCTCAGGCACAAACACGGGTGCTGGATTGCCGATCGCGCGTTTAAAGCTACGAAAAAAACGCTGTTCGCCCTTGGTGAGTTTGATATCTAAGCCGCGATCGCGGACTTCTTGCCCTACGAGGACTTGCGAGGTCTGGGCATCTTGGACGTAGACCAAACTTGGAATCAAGGGTGGATTCCCAAACACAAGCGAACTCAAGCCTGCCAGCTTGACAGTCTCCACTTCACTGCGTTTAGCTCCATCCTCTGAGGAATCGCTAATTCTCGCTATGACGGTATTGCTCGTACCAAAATCGATCGCATAATGCATTGTTGAGGGAGTTTAGATAAAAAACAAAGTGGAAAATTCGTGACATTCTTCAATATAACTAATCTGCAACTCAATAGTCAGATATAGGCTTAACCTTCGGCTGAATGAGTTGGTGCTCAGTGTTTATCAGCAATTTTACCCAATATTAATGGACTTAAGAGTTTTTGTATTTTGGGGTATATTTAAACATTTGTTTAGATTAGGTGGTTAAATTTAAACAGATGGGTAAGATTTTTTTGCTGGACTATTCAGACTCAATATGACTAGCGGGTTTACAAGACAGGAAACGATCGATCTTACAGGGATTGACTCAGGTCGGCTTAGTTACCTTGACCGAACCAAGTTGATAGTGCCTCAGAAGTTTGGTAATCCTAAGCATCCAAAAGTTGTTTATAGCTGGCAACAGGTTCTGGAGATCAAAACTATTGAGAGACTTAGAGAAAACTTGACACTTCAGGAGATTCGGAAAGTACTCAATTTTTTAAAAGAACGAGATTATGAGCCTTCTTTTTTCGCGCATAAGCTTGTTTTGGTAAATTCACAATTGTATTTAATTGAAGACCTAAAACAATTTGGTTTGACGGTTTTAGAGGCATCAGGAGAAAATAAAGGGCAAGTTGTGATACATGAAGTTGGTGCGATCGGTGACATTATTACTGAACTATTAAGGGAGGCTGAAAAGCATCATGTACTTGATTTTGAGAAACGTGCAGGGCTTGCATTAGCAAGTTGACAATCACTATGACTAGCCAAGCACTGTTTAATGAAGCTTTAGATATAACTCAGCGTATTTGGATGGATCGTTATCAGATCGAACCAAAGCGTGATATTTCTATGCCTGAAATAGATGCTTCGGAACCAGTGGGGATTAATGCTTTATGGACAGACTATGGTTTGCGTCCTAATGCCAATAGCCTTGCTTTCTTTATTCAGTCTATTTCTAATGAGAATGATTTAAATCGATGGAGACGAAGACTGGAAGAATGGCCAGTTCGGGGAGCTTTACTAGTTAGCTCTGACAATCTACATCTTGTCACAGTTTCGGATTCTTCTAAACGATTAGATGAGAAGACTTTAGATATTAATACTTGGCGTGAGACCCTAGTTTCGACTAAACCAGAACATTTTATGCCAAAGGCTCTGTCTCAGTTTCGTCAAGGACAATTATCACTTGCAGATTTAGAAGAGTCTATTTCTGAAAGAAGTTTTACATTCTTGCTACGTCAGCAGGAAAGGATTGATAAAGCATTTCAAAAAGCTATTGAAGAAGCATTAAAAAAAGTTAAATCTTCAAAGGGGCTAGGCTCATCTAGGAATGAGATTAAAGGTCACATTATCCGAGTCGCAATCGCTTATTTAGCAGCAAGAATTTTGCAGGATAAGGGTTTTTTCGGGACTGCTGAATTACCTCAAACAAACGATCCCTTAGATTTACTTAATCTTATGGTGACTCGTACCAACGGCTTTTTTAGTCGAGCTTTGGAGTCTGCTCAATTTACTAACGAAGTAATTCGACAACAACTTGCTCTCTATATGGGGCAATCAGTTAGTTTTGTCCTAACTAATCATCGTGATGTAGGCAGTTTATATGAAAAAGCAATTATAGAATTACCTGATGACTTAAATGGAAATGCATGGGGTGATTTGAACCGGCATTACACCCCGATCAAGGTTGCAGAAAAAATGCTTGAGTTATTACCATTAGAGCGGATTCGACCAGAAGAACGTTTTATTTTTGACCCTGCGGCTGGTTCAGGAAGTTTGCTTTTAGCAGCTACTGCTCGGCTTTCTCAAATGTCGGACATCCCTACTCATGAACAATCACGAAGAGATTATCTAGCTAATCATGTGATCGGCAACGATTTAGATAGGGATGTCAATTTAATCACTCAGCTTCGCTATTTTCTAGCTAGGGAATCTACTGGCATTTCTGATTTCCTGCCATTTCCAAATTTTTATGGTGAAGATTATAAATTGTTAAGCAAGGAGAATATCATACAAAAAATCGGCAATAAGCCTCGTATTCTAATTGCTAATCCTCCCTTTGAGATAAGAGGAGATAAGCAATTAGCCTTTGAGTTTGTCAAACAATCTATCAACTGGCTAGAGGAAGGTTCTCAATTTGCGTTTATTTTGCCAAGCTCTTTTATCTCAGGCAAAAAATATGGTATATCAGATATTCGTAAAACTTTATCTAGTAAATGTAACCTATTTGAGATTTGGCAACTACCTGTAGGAACCATTGGGGTTAGTGCTAGACAAGACACTTGCGTAGTCTCTGGTTCTGTGGGTCAGCCTAAAAAATATTATTCTATTTCAAGAAAAGTTATTTCTGGCGCTGAAACTCCTGAGATACGCAATGATGGCTACTTAGGAACTTCATGGACTTCATCAGTCAAGCCTAATGGGGACTGGACTAACATTACAGCACCCAAAGTTAATCTATTCGTTCCAACAATTCCATTATTAAATCTCTTTTTTGTTTTTAATGGAGTCAAGCACCATGCAGGTAATCTTCCTGTTGAAAATCCGCCTGTCGATAGACCCTATAAACGAACATGGCGAAGAACTTGGGGGAAAGAAGGCTCTCTTTGGGCTGATCCAGAAAGAGTTAATCCTCTGTTGCGGTGGATCATATATGACTCAATTGCTTTAGAAAGACCTAGATTTAAAGTTGCTGATCTATTTGACAAGCCCAAAATCCTTGTCGGTAGCATAGCAAGTATTTCGTCTAAGAATAATAAGCCTCTTCCTGTACAACTAGATACAACTGGCTTCTGTCCCAATGACAGTATTTGGCTTATCTTACCTATTCAAGAAGCTCAGATGACGAACAAGGGATACAAATCAGATCAACAACCTAGAAATTGGGAAAAACTGAGCTTTAATGAACAAAAATTGTGGTTATTGGGAATTCTATCTTCGGATTTAGCAGTGGAATTATCTATGTTTGGTCGTGGGACTATTAATTTAACAGAAGATATTCTCCTTGATTTTCCGCTTCCTCTGTCTGTGGATCTACAAATTATAGATGTCACTACTCAAATTATTAAACGAGAGCAAAATGGTGAATCTATTCCAAATCCCGATCCTCTAAGAGAACAATTAAATCGTCTAGTAGAAAAATCCTATGGAAATCCCACATGGATTAAACGTCAGCGCACAGGTAAGTCGCCAGAATTAGAGGCTTGGAAACAAGAGAAAAAAAGAAAGACTTTGACTGTTATTGGCCAAGTTTTGGAAATCAACCAAGACAACGATCAAATTTTGTTGAGACTTAGTGGACTATTAGATGATAATGACGAAGCATGGTTGCCATTGCCTCAAGAATTGCCAGGTTGGGCTCTCGATGGCACTGTCTTTGAAGCAGAACTTAGTGAAGATATAGAAACCTTTGAGGAACTAGCTCAACGTCCTTGGGCATTGAGAAAATTCCGACATACACCCTACCCATACCTAACTAATGAAGAACTAAAAGCCAAACTGAGTAGAATTACTGACAGGGAGGATTTCTGATGACCTGTGAAATTGTATTTTTACCTGTTGGTAATGCAGACTGCATCATTGTTCATGCTGAAGATGCTCTTGTTGTTGTCGATCTTGGTAAAAATTCACGGTTTATTTATAAATGGCTGGAACAGAGGCAATTCAAAAAGATTAATAGAATTTACGTCACACATAATCACAAAGATCATTTCCCCTTTAAATCCATCATAGATTTAGTCAAATTCCTTAAGTTATGGTTTAGCAACAACGGTGAGATAGAGATATTTAGCTTGCCTTACGGATTTTATGACCATGCCAATGAACAATTAAACATTCAAAGAGGTCATGATCCTAATTATAAAGAGTTAGAACAAGCATTGATAAATGTTTTTGAATGGGATCGAAGTCGTAAAGTTCGCTTTGTTGAAGCTCTCTCCGATCCAACACCATACCCAATTCATAATCTTCAAATATATACTATTCATCCCAGATCTCCATTTATTGCTCAACAAAAAAGCAAAAACAAGATTAATGAAATCTCTCTAGTGTTGCGAATTGTTTATGGAGAATTTATCGCTATATTCCTAGCAGATTTAGAAGGTGCTGGGTTAGCCGATTACTTATCTGTTGTAAAAGCTAGTGCAGAAGCAACTAAAGAAGCTAAGGCAAATATTGTCAAAATTCCTCATCATGGGGGATATCCGTCAAACGGTGATGATTTGAAAGAATTATTGGCTTTGATTGATGCCGAACTTGCAGTTTTGTCTGTGGGAAGTACAAATCGATATGGTCACGTTGAACCAGAGCTTTTTAAGGCTTTAATTGAGTTAAAAGGCAACAAGGATAATCGTCTTGATGGATTTATCTGTACTGAGGTTACACGCACTTGCGTTCATTCAGCAAGCGATCGCTCGGCAATGGGGAAATCAGGACTATCCTTATCTGAAGCCAGCAAATGTGCAGGCGAAATCACGATTATTGCTGAGACATCAGGTAAATGGAAGTTAAAAACTGAGACAAATCACTCAAGCCAAGTTGCAAGTTTCCCATATGCTGCTTGCGATGGACGTGCAAATGAGCCATGCACCGCTCTCAAAGAAATTGAATGCTATTAATGACACTCCTCAACAATTGTCTCGGATATGAGTTGACTTTCTACTTGCATGAGCTGGGGCTCTGTTGTTTGCAGAGACAGACTTTTTTATTTCCCTAATCTAATCCCCCTCCTAGTAAAGATTCATAAAAAGCTAATAGTTCCTCCATATTAAACCGTAGCTGCTACAACTGGAAATGCATCAGTCGCCTCAGGACTATTTGCCTCAGAGGGCGGTACGACCTGCCAAAACAGCGGCAGATAGTACGACCAGTTACTGAGAATTTGCTTGGCTTTAGGACTACCCGTGCGATCGCTACTGGCTTGAATCAATTCCTTGAGTTGTCTTTCCCCAGCAGCAGCCGCAACCCTTTGTACCTTAAGGGTTTCCTTGCTGAGCTTAGAAGTAAAACTAGAATCTTCATCTAAGAAGTAGGCAATCCCGCCAGTCATACCAGCGCCGACATTGCGACCCGTCTTGCCTAGCACCACGACAACGCCACCAGTCATGTATTCGCAACAGTGATCGCCCGTGCCTTCTACCACGGCTTTTGCGCCAGAGTTCCGCACGCCAAAGCGTTCGCCTGCCTGTCCGTTGACGAATAGGTAGCCACCCGTGGCTCCGTAGAGACAGGTGTTGCCCGCAATCACATTCTCCGCAGGGTCGTAACTGCATGTGGCATAGGGTTTGATACTGATTTCACCGCCATGCATGCCCTTGCCGATGTAGTCATTCGCTTCGCCCACGACGCTCAGATGCAAACCGCCAATGTTAAACGCGCCAAAGCTCTGTCCCGCCGCACCATGAAATTCTAAATTCAATTGACTGGCTAAGCCAGAGTTGCCATATTGCTTGGCGATCGCACCCGATAGCCGCGTGCAGACAGAGCGATCGGTATTCACGATGGGGAACGACTTTGACAGATCGGTTTGGTTGGCGATCGCCGCTTGAATCTCAGGATCGGCAAGAATTTCGTCATCCAAAACGGGCCCATTACTGTGCGCTTCGGTGGCATGATCTAACCAACTGCGATCGGTTGTCGTATCGGGTAGGTTAATCAGGCAGCTCAAATCGATGGCTTGAGGTTTGGCGAGCTTGACATCCGTGCGTTGTACCAGCAGGTCAGAGCGTCCGATGATGTCGGTGAGGGAGGTATAGCCTAACTTCGCTAATAGTTGACGAATCTCTTCGGCGACAAAGCAAAGGAAGTTCACCACATGTTCGGGCGTACCGGGGAAGCGTTTCCGCAGTTGCTCCTGTTGCGAAGTCACACCGACGGGACATTTATTCGTGTGGCAGACCCGCGCCATGATGCAGCCCTCAGCAATCATCGCTGCCGTACCAAAGCCATATTCTTCGCCACCGAGCATGGCGGCGATCGCGATATCCCAACCCGTCTTGAAACCGCCATCGACGCGCAATAGCACGCGATCGCGCAGTTTATTTTGCATCAAGACACTGTGAACTTCCGTGAGACCGAGTTCCCAAGGCGAACCTGCATGTTTGATCGAACTCAGGGGCGATGCACCCGTACCGCCATCGTGACCAGAAATTTGGATGATATCCGCATTCGCTTTCGCTACCCCTGCGGCGATCGTGCCGATACCAATTTCCGCCACCAACTTCACCGAAACCTTGGCAGTAGGATTGATTTGATGCAGATCGTAAATTAACTGCGCGAGGTCTTCAATCGAGTAGATATCGTGGTGGGGTGGTGGTGAAATCAAAGATACACCGGGCTTAGAGTTCCGCAACATGGCGATATAAGCACTCACCTTGGGGCCAGGTAACTGTCCGCCTTCACCGGGCTTCGCCCCCTGAGCCATCTTGATTTCCAGTTGATTGGAACTGGTCAAGTAGGCAGGTGTGACACCAAACCTTCCCGAGGCAATTTGTTTGATTGCCGAGTTTGCTGTATCGCCATTCTTTAAGCCCTTGAGATGGGGGAATGTGGGGGAAATGCCTGTGGAATCATCCACATCCTGAATTTGCAAATAGCGAATCGGATCTTCGCCGCCCTCACCGCAGTTAGATTTTCCACCCAAACGATTCATGGCGATCGCTAACACTTCATGAGCTTCGCGACTCAGGGCACCCAAGGACATCGCTCCCGTACAGAAGCGTTTGACAATTTCGGAAATCGGTTCCACCTGTTCGATGGGAATGCTGGGGCGATCGCTTTTGAATTCCAACAGATCGCGTAGTGCTGTCGGCGTGCGGTTTTGTAACTGCTGACGATAGACTTCGTAGTGGTCGTAGCCATCACCTGCTACCGCTTTGTGAAGTGCCTTCGCCATTTCGGGGCTATTCATGTGGTACTCGCCACCGTTGCGATACTGCACGAAGCCGTAATTCTCTAGTTTTTTGTGGTGCAGATCAGGGAAAGCTTGCTTGTGGAACGACACCACCTCGGAAGCGATATCTGCCAACTGCATCCCACCGATGCGCGAGGTCGTGCCTCGGAAGCATAGATCGATAACTTCCTTGCTAATCCCGATCGCTTCAAAAATCTGAGCGCCGTTATAACTCGACAAGAGCGAAATTCCCATTTTTGAGAGGATCTTTAACAGACCGCCTTCTACGGCTTTGCGATAGCTATCCTGCACCTGAGCCATCGTCATCTTCTTAACCTTGCCCTGTTCCATTTGCATCTGGGTTTTGGCTTTACCCCACCATTGGCGCGTGGTTTCATAGGCAAGATATGGACAAATCGCACTGGCTCCGTAACCAATCAAGCAAGCAAAATGGTGGGTGCTCCAGCATTGCGCCGTTTCTACAACGATGGAAGCTTTCATGCGCAGGTTCTCGCGGATCAAGCGATGGTGCACGGCTCCCACTGCCAATAGAGGGGGGACGTAAGCACGATCGGCATCGAGCAAGCGATCGGATAAAATTAGAATTTCGCTACCTTGACGCACTGCTTCAACAGCAGAATCGCAGAGGGAAGCGATCGCATCGGCCAATCCGCTAGAACCGCTACTCACAGAGAAAAGCATATCCAGTTTTGTGGAGGCAAATCCCATCTGTTGCATTTGCTCCAACTCTGCCTCGTTCAGCACGGGACTCTCGATCTTAAGTTGTCTTGCCGCTTCGGGATTTACTGCTAAAAGATTACCGCGACCGCCCAAGCACATTGCCAGAGACATCACCATGCCTTCACGCAGGGGATCGATGGGAGGATTGGTAACCTGCGCGAAGCGTTGTTTAAAGTAGTCGTAGAGCAAATGCGGACGGCTGGAAAGTACTGCCAAAGGCGCATCATCGCCCATACAAAACACAGGTTCTTTCCCTTCTTGAGCCATGGACTCAATGACCATATCGACATCTTCGGAGGTGTAACCAAAGGCGGTTTGATATTTGAGAACGCTAGCCTCATCTAAAGCCGTAGCCGCATGGAAAGGCTGTGCGGTCAGGGTTTTACGATATTGTTCGATCCATTCGCCATAGGGATGTGCTGACGCTATGCGCTGCTTGATTTCCCAGTTTTTGAGAATCTCTTGACGCTCGAAATCCACGGCAATCATTTGCCCTGGACCAAGTCTGCCCTTTTCTAGAATTTCCGCTTCGGGGATATCTACGGTTCCTGCTTCGGAACTGACGATTACCATGCCACTGCGGGTAATGACATAGCGGGCGGGGCGCAGACCATTGCGGTCTAAAACAGAACCGATCACCTTACCATCGCTAAAGGCAAGCAGTGCAGGGCCATCCCATGCCTCTTGTAAGCCGCTGTAGTATTCGTAAAAATCAACAATTTCAGGATGATCCTTCAGGTCGGGCTGGTTATCGTATGCCTCAGGCACCAAAATCATCATGCTTTCCAATGGGCTGCGACCTGATTCCACCAACAATTCCATGACGTGATCGAGGGTGGCGGAATCGCTTTCATTGGGCTTCACCACGGGCATAATTTCGGTTAAGCGATCGCCCCAACTCGGATGAGCCAAATCGGCTTGACGAGCCAAAAACCAGTTGATATTGCCAAGCAACGTATTAATTTCGCCGTTATGTCCCAAAAATCGCATCGGTTGGGCGAGCGGCCATTTGGGCATGGTATTGGTACTAAACCTGCGGTGATAGATCGCAAAGTGGGAGACGTAGGCAGGATTTCGGAGATCCTCATAAAATTCACCAAGAATTTCCGATCGCACCATGCCTTTATAAATAATCGTGCGCCTAGACAAGGAGGCAACATAAAATTCTTGCCGCCACGAGTAATACAAACGCTCAACTTCTAACTTAATCCGTCGGCGCGTCAGGTGAATCGCCCGTTCCACACTATCTAGCGCTGCGTCTGCATGAAAAACCACCTGCTCGATATGGGGTTGATTTTCCCTTGCTTGAGCCCCTAAAACGTGAGGCTGTACGGGAACTTTACGCCAACCTACAAGCGTTAGCCCTTCTCTAGCGGCACAACTTTCGGTAACTTGACGGCATAGCGCTTGACGCTCTGGTTGCTGGGGTAAAAACATCATTCCCACGGCTGCTCTTTCAGGCTCGATCGCAGGCAGATCCTGTTGTAACAATTGCCAAGGAATTGCGGTCATCAAGCCAGCGCCATCCCCAGAGTCGCGATCGGCACTGCAACCACCGCGATGTTCGACGCAAACTAAAGCTTTGAGGGCGGCGGTAATCAGCTCATGGCTCGCCCGACTGGCGCGATCGGCCAACCACCCCACGCCACAGGCATCCCGCTCTTCTACAAGCCAAGATGGGCCGGGAATATGGGTAGATTGCTGGGTGGGTTGAGGATCGTTCGCGCGGCTAGCTTCCATCAGAGTTAGGGATCGGGTTTAATAGGGGTTTTTTAATTTTAGGTCAAGCAAAACAATACCTTGCTTCTGAAATTATCCCGAAGGTAAGCAGAGGCTGTTACTTAATGTTTTTTTAAGTAAGTTTTTTAAGTATTGTTAACTTCGATCTCAATTATAGGCGATCGAAGAGGGTCAACTGTAATTACAGCGACACTATAGCGATCCTTAATGGACGAGATAGGAGTCGAACCTATGTTAACCACGATAACCCTCACTCTTCGTCTGCAAAAATTTTTGATTTAAGCAGCTAGGTACGAACAAGGGGCTTCTCGCCCAAAGATGATGTAGTTTTAGATGTATTTCAAGAAACTAGATAGATTGTAACACGCATACTACATATATTGCAAGTCCCTGTCAAAAATTTTTTCTAAATTGCAGTAGATTTAGAGAATCCCATGGCTTTAGTGAAACGAAATCGTGGGATTCTTTAATCAAGAAGAATCTTCATTTGGGATTGTCATGTGGCTATATATTCTGAAGCGATCGCTAGGGGTAGTTCCCGTTCTACTAGGGATCACGCTATTGGTATTTTGCTTGCTACATTTGATTCCTGGCGATCCTGCGGTGGTTTTGCTGGGCGAACGCGCCACCCCAGAGCAAGTGGCATCCCTGCGCCAACAACTGGGCTTGAATGCGCCGCTTCCATTGCAATACTTAGCCTTTCTCACCCGTCTGGTGCAGTTCGATTTGGGGCAGAGCATCATCAGTGGCATTCCCATCATCGTGGAACTGAGAAACCGCGTCCCTGCAACGGTGGAACTATCTGTTGCTGCGACGACCGTGGCGATCGCGATCGGAATGCCTTTAGGGATTTTGGCAGCAGTTCGCAAAAATAGCTGGATCGATCGCCTGATGATGACAGGCTCGTTGATTGGGGTCTCTCTCCCGATCTATTGGTTGGGGCTACTGCTGGTTTATCTCTTTGCCGTAAATTTACACTGGCTGCCCCCGAGCGGACGCCTGAGTACCAATCTTGAAATGAACTTCCAACCGATTACAGGTTTTTACGTCTTAGATGGTCTATTGCGCTTAGATTTCACTATATTTTGCGATGCGATCGCCCATCTCATCCTCCCCGCCTTAACTCTGGGCACAATTCCCTTAGCGATTATTGGGCGCATGACCCGCAGTGCCATGCTAGAGGTACTATCGCAAGATTACATTCGCACTGCCAAAGCCAAGGGATTGAGCGATCGCCTCGTGATTTTACGCCATGCTTTGCGCAATGCCATGCTGCCGATTGTGACGGTAATTGGCTTGCAGTTCGGCACACTACTAGGTGGCGCGATTCTCACTGAAACCATCTTTTCTTGGAATGGAATTGGCTCTTGGGTTTACGATGGCATCTTGGCGAGGGATTATCCCGTCGTTCAGGGTGCAGTGATTGTGATTGCTTCAGCCTTTACGATCGTGAATCTGCTCGTGGATATTTCCTACAGCTTTTTAGATCCGCGAATTCGCCTGTAGAATGGGTGGACGACCTGCGATCGCGAATATCATGACTGCGCCACTCCATCCCTATCAAAATCAGTTGCAGAATCAGTTGCAGAATCAGTTGCAGAATAGGTTCTTAACCCGATTCCTCAAATCTCGTGCAGGTGCGATTGGTTTGCTGCTGACGATCGCCCTGCTACTCGTAGCAATTCTATTTCCCTTCATTCATCCCTACGACCCTGCGATCGATCGAGATTATCTGGCGCGTCTGGAGGCTCCGAGTCTCAAGCATCCCTTTGGTACGGATGGGTTGGGCAGAGACATTCTCGTTTTGGTTCTTTATGGCATTCGCACCTCTTTGCTGATTGGGACTGTGGCAGTGAGCTTTGGCTGTGCGATCGGAACCCTGTTGGGACTGTTGGCAGGCTATATGCAGGGATGGCTAGATTTAGCGATCGGCTGGGTGACGGATATTCTCTTGGCATTTCCTTCGATTTTGTTAGCGATCGCGATCGTTACAGTGACGAGTCCCAATATCCAAACGGTGACGATCGCTGTCGGGATCGTACAAATTCCCATCTATATTCGCTTAGCGCGAGGTATGGTTCTCTCTCTGAAGCCTCAACAATTCGTGCTTGCTTCTCAAGCGCTGGGGGCTTCGCCGATGCGCCTGCTATTTCGCCATATTTTCCCTATGAGTTTACCGCCCTTGGTAGTGCAAGCAACCCTCTCGATTGGAACTGCCACCATAGAAGCCGCAGGTTTAGGATTTTTGGGCTTGGGCGTTCAACCTCCCACGCCCGAGCTCGGCATGATGTTGGCCGATGCCTTTAAGGGGGGCTATTCGCTCTCTGCACCTTGGACGATGCTTTTTCCTGGTTTGTTGATTACGATAACGGTGCTAGCATTTAACCTGCTCGGTGATGGCTTAAGAGATAGCCTCGATCCGCGATCGGATACTTAATCCCTTCTCGCTGAGAATTACTAGGCGATCGCCGACGAACTTCCAACAGCAAAGGCATAACGATTAATTCCGAGCGTGCTTTTTCGGTATTAATTGCCAGCGCTAAAGATACATTTTCGGCAAATGTCTGCCTCAGCACATCACTTTGTGGCAAACTTTCCGTAGAGGCAAAAAGATTGATTTCTTCTTCTATGGTGAGTGAGAAGTCTTTTTCTACATCCCTCAAACTAAAACTGCTGTATGCCATACGACGATCCTAGTAGTGAGAAAAACAAAGAACTAGGGCGATCGTTGCCCATCCTACCTATGATTTTAGTTTATTGGATGAGGTTACGTTCGTTACGTTTACCGTTTAAAACGTTTAAGCGATTGCTTAAAGCAGACCCTGATAGCATGTGATAAAATCTCGAAATACAGAAGAATATTATTGTCGCGGTAACGCTTTGAAAGCTATTTACAATATCGATAAATTACTCCTGAAGATATCAAAACTGAAGCGCCTGTACCGCCAAAAACGATTTTGACCATTTTTGCCCCTCTGTCATAGTTCATAAGTAAGTTGGGAGTACTATAGAATTTATGTCAAGTTTTGAGGAAATTATTAAATTTCGAGAAGAAGTGAAAAGGAAAGAGCTAGAGAAGAAAAAGATAGAGATAGAAAAGCTTCGCAACGAAAGAAATGCTTTTGAGCAACTAAAAGAAGCACAGAAAGAGTTTGACAAGAACCATCAATCAAAGAATAAAAGAATAGAAGCATTGTTTAATAGCTTTATTAAAAGTATTCTTAATGACTTTGGAGAAGTTGTATAGGGAGCATCTCAATTAGGCACTGAGCAAATATACTTAGGGGCATAGAAATAACCGTTGAGGTAAGCACAACGATGCTTCAAGACTTGAGCAACATTGTGACGGTTCCATTGAGCACCAGAA
>NZ_CBDDRA010000021.1:0-106567 GCF_965232925.1 Tumidithrix helvetica PCC 7403 | reverse complement strand
TCAGAGTACTTGGAACATCATCGCAATCCATCAAATATGGATAATGACAACTGTATGCTGGAATAAGGGGACTTTCAGTCCCAGGCAAACCTATGCACTTCCAGTGCATAGTGGTTTAGTTTCATGTTTGCGAAAAATCATCCCCACGTTGGCGATCGATAAAGATGAAAATCAGGGATTAGGATAAAGTTCTTCTCTGAGTTCTATTATGCCCCTCTCCCCGAGAAAAAGAGTCTAGGGAAGAGGGAAGACGATCTGCGTAACTACATCACTTAAGATTGACGAACTTGGAAGTGTTGCTGTGGAACTGCGAAACCAGAATCGCTAAAGCTTTCACGAATTACCCGATTGGTATCAAAGTAGACCTGCCAATAGTGCGTGTTATTACAAAAAGGACGTACCACCAATTCAGGTCCCATGGGCGTAAAATGGGAAATTTCGATTACGGGCGCAGGAGTGCTCATAATGTTAGGAATATTCGCAATTCTTTCTCTGAGAACTCGGACAGCTTCATTAGGGTTGACTGTATGATCGAGTTGAACTGTGAGATCGACACGACGATAGTCATTGGCAGAAAAGTTTTGGATATTCTCAGAAAAGAGCTTGTTATTACCAATGATTGTGCGCACGTTGTCAGGAGTATTGACGATCGTCACAAACAAGCCAATTTCAACTACAGTACCTGTAATGCCTGCTGCGGAAATAAAGTCACCCACTTGAAAGGGGCGCAAAATAATTAGGAATGCACCTGCCGCAAAATTTGCCAACAGCCCACTCCATGCTGCCCCGATCGCTATACCAGCCGCCGCTAAAAGTGCAGCAAACGAGGTGGTTTCAACACCAAAATAGCCAAGAATTGCCACCACCAAAATGATGTTCAAAAGCACGGAAAGGCTGGAATTTAGGTAGCCGATCAGCGTGGGATCGATACGTTGTTTTTTGAGCGCATGTGAGGCTATATTGATAGAAAGCTCGATTAATTTGCGGCCAATAAACCATAAAATGATTGCGGCAACTACTTTAAAAGCAGCACCAGCCAATAGGTTTAAGTTCGTCGTAAGTACATTTTGAATTGTTGTTGGATCCATAGATGTAGGGATTCACTCCACCTCGTTAGTGTTTAAGGTGAGACTTAGAAAAATCTCACTCGAATATTTTATAGGCAAGAGCGGAAAAATCTCGAAATGGGGTGCGATCGCGTTTTTCAAATTGGAGAGGAAAACTGTAAATGAGAATAGTCTTCGCATTGCATTTACATAGAAGTCTTTGCAGTCAGTAAGCTTACGTTATGGAAGTTCGAGCCGAAAAACCAGAAGATGTGGGTGCAATTCGCAAAGTCAATATGGCAGCATTTGGACGAGAAAGCGAGGCAAATTTAGTCGATCGCTTGCGAGGTATTGCTTCTACATTGTCTTTCGTTGCCTTACAGTCCGAGCAAATCGTTGGACATATTTTCTTCAGCCCAGTCTCCGTTGAAGGGAAATCTGGGGAGAATTTATTCATACTTGGGTTAGCGCCTGTGGCGGTTTTACCGAACCATCAACGACAAGGAATCGGGTCATTGCTGATTAAGCATAGTTTAAAAGAGTGCGATCGCTTGGGTTGCAAAGCAGTTGTCGTGCTAGGTCACCCAGAGTACTATCCAAGGTTCGGATTCATTCCAGCTAAAGAGAAAGGGCTCAGGTGTGAGTACACAGTACCCGATGAGGCGTTTATGGTATTGGAGTTAGCCAGCGGAGCTTTGGAGGGTTGTAGTGGAACCATCAAGTATCGGTCTGAGTTCGGGGAATGCGCGTAAACTTTATGTTATCTGCCTCACCACAAACTATTCAATCAGGTAGACGGGAGAATTACTTTTTGCTAAGCCTCTAGTTGAACCTAAAGCGAGATGTGGGTATAAACTCTATAAACCCATCTTTTTAGGAGTGAAGCAATGGCTTCAAATTACTCGTTTGATATTGTTAGCGACTTTGAGGAGCAAGAACTGATCAATGCCCTCGATCAAACCAGACGTGAAATTGTCAGTCGCTACGATCTAAAAAATACAGACACCGAATTAATTTTTGAAAAAGATACGATTACAGTCAAAACAGACAGTGAATTTACCCTTGCCTCTGTAACCGATGTGTTGCAGTCAAAGGCGATTAAACGCAACCTATCCCTAAAAATCTTTGACTATGGCAAAGTAGAGTCCGCTAGTGGCAACCGCGTCACGCAAACGATCAAACTGAGAAAAGGTATCGAACAAGAAATCGCCAAAAAAATCTCGAAGATTATTCGAGACAGCTTTAGTAAAGTTCAAGCAAGCATCCAAGGTGACTCTTTAAGAGTGTCTGCCAAGTCTAAGGATGAGTTACAGGAAGTGATTCAATTGGTTAAGTCACAGGATCTACCCGTGCCTCTGCAATTTAACAACTATCGATAAATTTGAGCCTAAACTAAATTAGCCCCTCGTTTTTGTTTTAAGCACCGATTCGCTTGATTAACCTGTACTATGCCGCGAGCAGGGTTCGGTAAGCTGATTGAAGTCCTAGCTACACTGACCCTGTATTCGCAGCGATCGCGCTGTAAAGCAATATGTATTAAATTAAGACCTACGTAAAGCGTAATAGCAAGATTACTTACGATAGCTGTTACGACGACGACGTCTCTTTTCCATTGCTTTACGCTTTCTTTTTTCTACAGCCGTTTCAAAATGGCGATGCTTTTTCATATCAAGAAAAATACCTGCCTTTAATACCCGTCGTTTAAAACGACGTAACGCAGACTCAATTCCTTCATTCTCGCCAACGATCACTTGGGTCATCCCATCATCCTCAAAAAATTAACCAGTTCATCTATAGATTATCGACAATATGTCACCACAAATGCAAAAACTTCAAAAAGAGTGCAAGCAGATCGCCTGCACTCAGGGCTTAAAGTTTGGCTTTTGTCTAAAGTTAATGACTTAGTAGCGACCGCCACCACCGCCACCGCCGCCGCCACCAAAGCGGCTATTGGAGCGTCTGGCACCACCGCTAGAGGGGCTGCGCTCTTCACGGGGCTTTGCTTTATTAACTTTTAAGTCACGACCCATCCATTCAGCACCATCTAGGGCAGCGATCGCTGCGGCTTCTTCTGCTTCAGATGCCATCTCTACAAAACCAAAACCTCTCATCCGTCCTGTTTCGCGATCGGTTGGCAGTTGTACCCGCTTGACCGTGCCATAGTCTGAAAAAATATTACTCAGATCCTCCTGTGTGACCTCGTAGGATAGGTTACCGACATAAATAGACATAAAAATCTCCAGAATCAAAGTGTAAAGAGAAGATTCGGAGACAGTCTGTAAAGAGATGAAGCCAACAAATCAATCAACCGAATAAATCTTTTCTGCCACATATTAGCACATGGCTATGAGGCTGACAAAGATTCTCAGCGGTTGATAAGTTATTTATACTGGTTTTGTCGCCAATTTGCTGTATTTCCGAGAGATGTAACAGAAATTGATTAGATCTCATCCACAAATTGGTTCTCTAAAATAAAAATCTACAGAAAAATCTACTGAGTTACTCGAATTAATTTCGATGATTTATTTAACAGAACATTGGTCTAGAGGTATTTATTTCCTGTTTGGATTCAATCGATCCAATACATTTTATATTTCCAGACACAATCGATCAGTAAGGGTTTCCGTAGGTTCTTTACTTAGAACAGCATACTATTATGGCATGATTTGTCAGGGTTGAGCTTTTCATTTAAATTTAGCGTGCGTGAAATGACCAGAAAAAAGAATCAAATTATTTTAGAGAAAGTAAAAGTAATCGATCTTGGCTCAAAAGGGAGGGCGATCGCCAAGTTAGAAAACGGCAAAAAATTATTTATAGAAAATGCTGTACCTGGCGATATTTGTGACGTGCAAGTCTTTAAAAAAAGACGTTCCTATTTAGAGGGCAAGGCAATCTGCTTTCACGAACTTTCTAGCGATCGCGTTGAGCCCGTATGCGAGCATTTTGGCACTTGTGGGGGCTGTAAATGGCAACATTTAGACTATGCCCAGCAACTCATCTACAAACAAAATTCTGTAGCAAAAAGTTTTTTTAATGAATTATCCAGTGAAATTAAATTACCAGAAATATCGCCGATCGTTGGTTCGGCTAAGCAATATCTTTATAGAAATAAATTAGAGTATTCTTTTTCTGCGAATCGTTGGATCCCCAAAGAAGAATTAGAACTAGAAATTGAAGATCGCGATCGCGATGCCCTCGGTTTTCATATTCAAGGAATGTGGGAGAAAGTTCTTGACATTAACCACTGTCATTTGCAAGAGCAACCCTCCAATCAAATTCGGTTAGCGGTTAAAAAGTTTGCCAAAGATCGTGGCTTACCTTTTTATAATTTGCGTTACCAATCTGGGTTACTGCGAAATCTGATGATTCGCACGACTTCCACACAGGAAGTGATGGCGATCTTTCAGTTTTTTGAAGAGGACACTGAAAACATCAAAAGATTGCTCGATCGTGTGATTGATGGCTTTCCCAATCTCACTTCTTTAATGTATGTAATTAACAAAAAGAGTAATGATTCATTTTTTGACCAAGATGTAATTCTTTACCACGGACGCGATTATTTAATTGAAGAAATTGAAGATTTGAAATTTAGAATTAGACCAAAGTCTTTTTTTCAGGTTAATGCAATCCAAGCCTGTGAGCTTTATAAGGTAGCACGCAGCTTCGCTCAGATATCGCGCCAAGACGTTGTTTACGATTTATACACAGGCATCGGTACGATCGCCCAATTTGTGGCTAGGCAGGCAAAAAAGGTGGTTGGGATTGAATCTATCCCCCAAGCGATCGAAGATGCCAAAGAGAATGCTGAAGTAAATCAGCTTGATAATGTCGATTTCTTTGCAGGGGATATCAAAGATTTGCTGAATGATGCCTTTATTCAAGCCCATGGCTTGCCGCAGGTTGTGATTACCGATCCTCCCAGAGTGGGAATGCACAAGGATGTGGTGCAAAAACTGCTCGAAATCGCCGCACCGAGAATTGTCTATGTGAGCTGCAATCCTGACTCTCAAGCCAAGGATCTAGCCCTATTGTGCGAGAAATACGATGTGACCAGAGTCCAACCCGTTGATATGTTTCCCCAAACCCCTCACGTCGAAAATGTGGTTTTGCTAGAGTTAAAAGCGTGAATTCGAGCTTTTCTAGCGATCCGATGCTAGATCTCAATTTCCACTAGCTTCGTCTTAGAAGACAGCCCAGCTCTAATCGAAATATTTGCTTTGGGGATGCCATATTTTTTTGCCAGTAGCTCGATTAACTCGGCATTGGCTTTGCCATCCACAGGCGGGGACTTTAAATGAATCGTGAGCGTGCCATCAACTTCTTCGGTGATGCGTTGCTGCTTTGAGTTGGGTTTGACCTTAACTTGCTTTTTCATCTTATGCGGCATCTATGGATATACCCACTCCTATATCCATGATGACATGCAAATTTGCCATCAAAGCTCCAGTTTGAGCGATCAAATTCAAATTCGTCGTGCTTGAGGTTTGAGGTTCTTCTAGTGTAGGGACAATTCATGAATTGCCCCTACACTCAATGCAGAGGAAAGAATCTCTCATGTATCAAATAGGATCGCTATAGCAATCCTATTTGAGTTGTAATTCATTTGTAGCGCAGGCATCTTTCCTGCAAGCGCTAGAAGCCCGTAATCGCTATGGACAGAAATAAAATTAGGGGCAATGCCCCCAATACGGTTCGGTTAAAGGATAGTTACATTTGCACTAAAAAAACGCCCAGAAAAAAACCGCTACTCACAAAACTAGGTGCGCTAGTTAGCCAGCAACGATTCCCAATGTGCATTTCAGGTGTCTATTTACCTTTGCCTTTGCCTTTCGCTTTAGATTTGGATTCTGGTTCCTTTTTATCTTCTGCTGGAGGATGAACGGTATCTTTGAACTTTTTCCCTGCCGAAAAAGCAGGTACAGTTGTCGCTGGAATCTCGATTGGTTCGCCAGTCTTAGGATTCCGACCTTCACGTGCTTTACGTTGGCGTTTTTCAAAAGACCCGAAACCAACTAGGGTAACTTTGTCACCCTCAGAAACTGTTTCCACAATCGTATCTAGTAATGCGGTCAACACAGCATCTGCATCTTTCTTGCTCACAGACGCTTTGGCAGCGATCGCATCAACTAACTCACCCTTGTTCATAAACTCTTGATTCCTCGTTTAGTTGAATGGCAGTTATATTACAGGAATTTGGCTAGGAGTCAAGTAAATCACAGGTTTCAATTAAAAAGCTATGCTAGTTTGAGCGATAAAATCTAGCGATTTAGAGAATAAATGATGCTTACTCACCCAAAAACGCTTAGAGCAGTAATACCACAAAGGCTTGCACAGAAAGACTTTGGCTCATATCTGCAAGCTTGTCGGTTGCGATTCCACTTTATCAAAGCTAGTGCTGAAACTCAGACTCGGGCTATCGCTTGGTCTAGCGGCACACTTTTACTTTTAGTAACAATTTTGCCCAATGGGAGCAAAGCAATTGCTCGGATTTACTGTAAAGATACTGAAACCTGTACTAAGACCTTGACCAAGCTCAATAGCGGTAATTTATTAGCAGTCAAGCTTGGCTTTCAACTTGGTCGTTCTTTTTGGTCGGTAATACCTCAGATCTAAGGCTCAAAGCCTAGAGTGAGACTAATACCTCACCCTTTAGCATCCTTTGAGAAGCACTGAGCAGTTCTTCTTCTAGATAAGGCTTGGTGAAATATCCTTTTGCCCCTAGCTGAATAGCCGTCTGGCGGTGGCGATCTGCACCTCTAGAGGTCAGCATGGCTACGGGAATTTTACTCAGCTCAGGTTCTTTTTGTAGGCGTGACAGCAAATCTAAACCGTCCATACGAGGCATTTCAATATCACAGAAGATCAAGTCACAGGGTAAGCCCGCACGTAGCTTATCCCAAGCATCTTGACCATCTCTGGCTTGCTCAACCCGATAACCAACCTTAGCAAAGGTGAGAGAAAGCAATTCGCGAACTGTGATCGAGTCATCCACAATCAGCACCGTTGGGTCGGCAACAAACTCTTTATCATCGGGTGGTAGAACAGGCGTACTGGAAACTGAAGGACGCAATCTACCGCTGGCTATATCAAAGAGTTCCAAAACGTTGGCGATCGCCATCACCCTACCGTCTCCCAACACTGTAGCCCCCGCAATCCCTACAGGCTTTGGAATTGGACCTTCTAGCTGCTTAATTACAATTTCATACTCACCAAGGAACTGATCGACCTGGAGAGCGAGATAATTGCCTTCATTGCGCAGAATAATGATGCAGACCTCGTCATTGTCTTGCTTACCGTAAATGTTGCTACGGCTGATGTGGCGGTTGTACGCCAAAAGGTTAGAGAGATGTTGGAAAGGTAAGATCGTATCGCGCCAAGGCAAACAAGGCTGACCCTTGCTGTTTAGCTGAATCTGACTCTGTGGCACTTCAATCATGTCTTCAAAGCCATCAACAGGGAAGGCAATACGAGCGCGATCGCTAATGCAGAACATTGCCTTAGAAATACTCAAGGTCAACGGCAAGCGGATCGTAAAGGTTGTCCCTTTACCAATCGCTGATTCAATATACATCGAGCCACGAATGTCGTCTAGACTGCTCTTTACCACATCTAAACCAACACCTCTACCTTTAAACTCATCGGCTTGAGCTGCCGTACTAAAGCCTGCCTCAAACAACAAGTCATAGACTTCGTTATCGGTTAGGTTGGCAACTTCAGATTGAGTTCTGACACCCTTCTTGACAGCACTTTGCTTTACCCCCTCAGGGTTGATGCCAGCGCCATCATCACCAATTGAAATTACGGTTTGGTTGCCCTGATGATAAGCCCTCACCGTGATCTTACCCATCGCTGCTTTGCTGCCTGCTTGCCGCGTCCCAGGATCTTCTAATCCATGATCGATCGCATTATTCACAAGGTGGGTAAGTGGGTCGGAAAGTTGCTCGAGAATGGCTTTGTCAATCAGGGTTTCACGACCGTAAACTTCCAGCTCAGCCTGTTTCCCAGATTTAATCGAACGTTCTCTGACGCCTCTAGGCAAGCGATCGGCAATCTGGGCAAAAGGTACCATGCGCGACTGCTTAAGATCGTCTTGAATCTGGGTGGTAATCGTACCTAACTGGCGGGTAACTTGCTCGGTTTCAGTCACCACAAATTGGATATCCGATGCTGATTCTCGCACGCGCACGATTAACTCAATAATTTCTTGTGAGAGAATGTGGAAGGTGTTATATCGGTCAAACTCAATCCCTTCAAACCCTTCACTTGCCGTACCGTCTGAATCATCGCCAAGATCCCGCGAGATATCATCAAAGCTATGAGAACGCGATCGCCCCGCCATTAGAGAATTTTCTAGCAATGAGCGATCGTACTGATCGCGCATTCTTTGAGAAACTTCACTGAGTTGCTGCACTTGATGCAATAGGTTATTGATAAATTGCTGCAAACGCTCTTGGTCTTGTTCAAGCAAGTTACGGTTGACAACAAGCTCACCCACAAGGTTATTTAAACTATCAAGGTGCCTAACATCAACCCGCATTGTCGTCTCAGTCAGTTTGGGCTTTCGAGGTCTTTGCTCTTGGCGTTTGGGTCTCATGTCTAAAGGACCGACATCCTTGCCATAGGTGTCCTGCAACATTTTTTCTAGATCGCCAAAGTCATCTGAGCTTTGCACTGGCAAAGCATTTGTAGGGGCGGGAACTGAAGCAGGAGGTGAACCTAATAGAGCCTCTAGTTCGTCAAAGCCATCGCTGCTCGAACCGTTGGTTTGGGAAGTAACTGGACTCGATGGAGTATTTAGCTCCACCGACTCACCTAGCATTGCCTCTAAGTCTTCAAACATATCCCCCTCTTCACTTGCCGAAGCATCCATCTCATTAACTTGGCGATCTGTATCAGACATAGAAGAAGTTGCGGTAGAAGACTCTTCTAGTTCTTCTAAAAAATTATCAGACAGATCGAAACTATCAAAGGTCTGGAGATCGTCAGCATTGCCATCTTGCTCGCTCGTCCAGTCAGTTTTTTCTTGCTGAGGAAGATCGGACTCATCGTCAATTTCAAAGAAGTCAACAAGGCTATCGATTGTTGCACTAGATTCTTCGGTTGGCTGATTTATCGCGAACGCTTGATTCTCTGATTCGCTGATATCGGCAAAATCTAAAAACGATAGGTCTTCATCGCTCATGTTTAGATTTGGAGTTTCGTTTGGATTTTGAGACATCTCCAGATCTAAGGTTTGTGGAATCACAGTATCACCAGATTGCTCTTCTAGTAAGCTGTCAAATCCACTCAAACTATCATCTAAATTTACACTTTCATCAATAAAGGTATCTACAACGCCACTAGTATCAATTAGTTCGTCAAATTCTAAGGTTAGTCCTCCCTCCTCATCTAGAATATCCTGTGAAGGCAAAGGAGCATCTACTAACTGAGGTTCCGCCTGAGCTTCAGTTTTCTCCTCAAAGTCTAGCTCAGATGATTCTGCATCTAGTGCCGTTGCCCCAAAGAAGTCAACTAGATCTTGATTCTCAGCATCAGCGATCGCAAATTCACCGAATTCTTGTCCTAAATCATCGGTTGATTCACGAGCATCAGGCATTGAAAAGAAGTCTTTCATGGCAGTTTCTTCTTCTCCACCAGATGAAGTTGAGATCAACATTGCAAAAGTATTGTCATTATTATCTTCTGACGCTTGAGCACTATCGTCATCAAGTATCTGAGCGTCATCGTCCCAGTCAAAAGATTGTCTAGATTCTTGCTCTATTTGAGGTTCCGAAAGATCTCCTCCTAGACTAAACTCACTTTCCTCAATCGTAATAGCATCAATTTCTCGATCGCTAGTGTCTGCAATCGATCTGACTTCATCACCCAGATCGATCTCTACGTCTAAACTTTGCTCGACAGCCCGATCGAAGAAATCACCTAAGCCAAAATCATCGGTCCCCTCATGCGTTGATTCCTGGGTTAAGCTTGAGGTAAAAGCATCTGATTCTTCCCGTACCTCAAGCGTTTCACCGACAAACTCCTCTAGATTAAAACGCTCCGCAGTGCTAACAGGAATGTCATCACCATCAAACGTATCAGCCTCCTCAAAAATACTTTCAAAACCAGATAGATCGTCAACACTAGAATCATTGTCAAATGCTGTAGACTGATTTGCGCTTAAAGCGCGATCGCCCATGAAATCAAATGTTTCGTCAACTTCAGCTTCTTGAAATGAATCCAAGTCTAGATCCTCGGTAAAATTTGAGAGTGCCTCACCCAAACTACTTGGATCGTCTAAATTAGCTTCGGTGGCAACTGAGGGATCTTTAGAATCAGAAAGTTCGTCAAGCGCATCCAAGTCTAAGCCATCTGCCAAATCTGAGAAAGCTCCTTCAACACTATCTGCACTATCTGAGCTAACTTCTGGCGTCTCCCCCACTAAGGAATCGATAGGATCGTCAATAAATTCACGATCGATAAGGCTATCAAGACCAAGACTATCCTCTGTAGTGCTTAGATCGGAATGGCTATCAAGGATTTCTGGAAATTCAACAGCTTCGGTATCAGTACTTCCTAGGGTCTCAGTCAGTGTATCTAGCGCGATCGCGCCAAGATCCTCTCCAAAACTAAAATCTGTTTCTAAAGACTCTGTTTCAATTGTTTCTGCTTGTACGTCACTTGCCCAGAATCGATCGCCTAGTTCTAATGGTGACTGACCAGATCCCTCAGGGTTTACAGCAAAGAAGTCATCTATTTCTTCTTGCCGATCGGATTCAATGACAAATTCCGATTCAGGCTGGAGATCGGGAGATTCTAAGTCATCTGACTCAGTGAACCCATATGCTTCTGAGTTCTCATCTTCGACCAAAAAGTCTGTCAAGCCTAGATCTTCTGCAATCTGACTCTCCAAATGCCCCTGCTCTACAGAAGCATTAGATTCTTCTGATGCGATCGCGTCATCAAGGTCGCCAATTTCAAATGTATTGGTTACTCCATCAATCTCAGAGGGTAAAAGACTTTCTAAATCGTCTACTTTTACCTCATCGAATACACCTACATCATGAGTTTCCGAAGATACTTCTTCAGACTCAAGCTCTTCACTTGCAAACGCATCTTCAGGTAATCTATCTAGGCTTGTGAGTTCTAGACTATCATCTTCATCAAAGCCCAAAGCTTCAAAAAGTGCGGGTTCATCAGCTTGAATTGGCTCAACCTTATCTACAAACTTAGTTTCTTCTATAGATTCAGTTTCAATGTCTAGAAAGCTATCTATCTCCTCCAATTCATCAACAACTGCAAATGGATCGTTACTCTCCCTAGCCTCAACGGAATTCGTTGTTTCTGCTAAATCAACAGGATTGGAAGACTCACTTAGGATATCAAACACCGAATCATTATCCAAAGCAAAAGGATCGATCTCTTCTAGTTGAAGATCGTTTTCTGAAGACCAGTCATGATTTTCAGTTAATGGGAGTTGATTTGAATCGACGACTTCCGAAAGTGAGGTTTCTATTCCCCTATCGTCCTCTAAAGAGTGAGTTTCAGGCTCTAAAAACAAATTATCATCGATAAACCCAGAGGATAAATCCAAGTTTCCTGAAACTTCAAACAAGTTTGTTTCATCTAAATTATCTCCAAGATTATCCCCAAGATTATTGTCAGGAGCACTTGGAACTTCTTCCAAGAAATCATTGGGGAATAATTCGCTCTCCAGAATAGATTCTTCTGAAGTGATTTCCTCTAAATCTTCAAGCCCAGGCATCAAAGAAGCTTCATTAATATCTTCACCATCTATATCATTTGGGAAGAGCTCTGGATCGTTTGGGAAAAGCTCTGATTCCGACAAAGGTTCTATCAAGTTTCCAGAATTATCAGTATTCCCTAGATTCATATCACTTGGGAATAATGTATCACTGTCATCTAGTTGTGGAGAAACCTGATTCGCACTAGCAAACTCACTACCAAATAGTCCAGCTAAATCATTAGCTGTGGAATCTAAGCCAGAGATTGCTTGGTTCTCATCTGTGCTGCTATTGAGTAAATCAGTAAGCTCATCTTGCTCTCTCTGTGTCTGGCTATCTCCATGAATAGATATTTGCGTTTCATTTGTCTCGATATCTTCCCATGCAGACTCTATATCAATATCTTCGTTTTCAAATAATGTAGCAAGGCTCTTCATCTCTGACGCACCTACCTTTGGCCCATCCACATGACGATCTTGCCCGACATCTTCATTCAACCAATCAAGGTTATTGACCGCTAGTTCTGCCTCATCATAAGCTTCTACTTCTGCATCCGCTCGATCTATTGCCACAAAATCTTCTGACTCAGATATTGCGTCTAAATCAATGGAGGCAGGCTCCCCTAAAGAACCAGTTGTAAAAATCGTACTGATTTCATCATCTTCTTCTATGCTGATTGGAGGAATGAAGGGAATCAAAGCCTGAAGTTGTGGAGACTCCAAGATTTCTAGCTCGCGGTTTGCAAGCACAAGTTCTTTCGCCTGATTGATATCTTTGATCAAAACAGGAGCGAGGGTTCGATAAGTATTTTGGGTTGACGCGATCGCTTGTCTTGCTTTGGTAATTAGCGCACACCAACTCACGAGCTGAAACCGATCGCCAAGTTGATATAGCTCACCACAAATAGATTGTAATTTCTGCCTTGTTGCAGGCTCGTCATTTTGCTTAAACAACTGCAACATATCTCGCAGTTTAGCCGTGACATTATCTTGAAACAAGACAAACAGACCGTTTGTAGCAGGCTCGGCAACGGTTTCTTGCTTTGTACTTACTTCAACGGGTTGTTTGGCTGCTAGTTTATTCAGATGAGCTTCTAACTGGTTAAAAACAGGCTCGAGTTCTGAGATGGTAGAAGCAGAAAGTTCATCAGAGATGCGAAAGTTGCTCTCAAGATGTTCTAACAGATCTTGTAAGCGATCGAAACCAGCCAAAAGAAGGCTTTTGAGTCTTTCATCAACATCAATACTTGAGTCTTCTTTAAGAATCTTAAAATAGTCTTCTAGACGATGAGCAATGTGTTGAATGCTACCCACCCCTAGCATTGCCGACCCACCCTTAATGGAGTGAGCAGCGCGAAATAACTCATTGATTGATTCTGGATCTGCAAGAATTTCTTGAAGATTTAAGACACCATGTTCAATGGTTTGAAGGTGATCCTTGGCTTCTTCAATGAAGTAGCCCATTATGCGCTGCTGTTGCTGTTCAGGGGTCATGACAGAATCCTCTCAAATCTTAGGAAGCACGTTTAGGTAGGGAAGCAACTTGATTATAGTGAAACAAGTCAAGTCTAAAGCAGGTATTGTACTTAGAGCCTACCTACCTCCCGGTTTATCGGCATCAACACGGAAACGCTCTACAGATTCTTGAAGACTCCGCGCAACACCTACAAGATTCTGCAAAGACGCAGACACTCTCTGGGACTCTTGTGAAGTTTCTTGAGCGGTTAGCTCTACAGATTGCATAACCTGAGCTACAGTTCGAGAAGTTTCAGTTTGTTTTACAGTATCTTCCGTAATTGAGCGAACCAGCGTATCAATGCGTTGAGACACCTGAATAATATCGCTCAAAGACTGTCTGGCTTGCTCAGCCCGTTTCGTACCGTCAATAACCTGTTGCGTACCTAAGTCCATCGCTTGTTGTACGTTACCAGTCTCACTTTGAATTTGTAATACAATCTGTTCGATTTCTTTTGATGCTTTTGCGGCTCTATCTGCAAGTTGGCGGACTTCATCAGCCACAATTGCGAAACCTCTACCCGCATCTCCTGCCCTTGCTGCTTCAATACTGGCATTTAGTGCCAATAAGTTCGTTCTAGACGCAATCTGAGCAATCAAACCGACAATCTTAGAAATTTCTTGGGAAGATTCGCCCAATCGTTTTACTTTCCGTGTGGTTTCAGCTACCGTCTCACGAATGTCCAGAATGCCTGCCACGGTGCGTTCTACAGCTTCACCGCCTTTCAGTGCAGTTTGAGAGGCAAGTTTTGCCACCTGTTCTGCTTCTCTCGCACTTTCTGCCACCCGTTGAATTGACTCAGTCATCATCTGTACTGAGTTTAATGTGACACCCAACTCTTCAGCTTGGCGTAGAGCATCTGCTGATAAGCTACGCGCAAAACTTTCATTTTCCTTTGAACCTTCGCTCACCTGTCGGGCAGCTATTTTTACCTGTTGTACAATTTCACGTAGATTTTGAATGGTGAGGTTAAACGAGTCAGCAACTGCGCCTAGTACGTCTGCGGTTACCTCTGCCTGAACCGTCAGGTCACCTCTTGCAGCTCCCTCTACATCATCTAGCAATCGAATCACCTGACGCTGTAAATCTTCCTTGGCTTGCTCGTTTTCTTCAGCCTTGCGCTGTGTTTCAGTTGTGCTTGCTAAAATAGTCTGGATCATCTGATTAAAGCTTGCAGCGAGTTTACCAAACTCATCCTCGGTATAAACCGTAGCTCTAGGGTTCATATCACCACGAATTACAGCCTCAAATTGAGATTGCATATTATCTGTGGATCGCTTGACCAGTTTAGTAATTTGCGACCCCAAAAGCCATGCCACTGTACCACTTGCTAAGGCTGCCGCACCTGCCATGACCCATCCTGTATTTCTAATTTGAACGCGAACTTCACGTTGCTCGGAATTTACCGAATTAACTGCCCAAGTAGTAACCATACCTGCGGTAATTGCAGCAATTAGACCCGATGAAACAGCCAAAGCCACACTTTTTGTCTTTAGAGGCAGATTATCAAAAAAGGAAAATATGCCATGTTCAGTAGCTTCAGCCGCAGTGACATCATTAGACATTCTGGGCATACCAATTGTGCCTACAGAACTGAGACCGAATAACTCGGCATCGTTATCGTTGCGTTGGCTACCTAAGCCTGCTGAAGGTGCAACCCTTGTGGTGGCAGTCGCAGCTGAGGTAAAGCGAGATGACGAGAAATCTTGTGTGGTAAAGTCGCCAATATCACTACCAGAAACCATTTGCGTCGCATCAGCGTCATCAAAAGAGTTAGCGAAACCTGAAATATCACTGAGATCGTCAAAGTCGTCAAACTCGTCCATAAATACGACATCTGTATGTTCATTAAGATCGAATGATGTGGTTGATGTTTGCGGACTCGACGATCCTCCTCTCGTACCATTGCTAGTTTTACTCACCATTTGAGTTTCATCTGTGTAGTTAAATCCGCTTGACCCATTAAATGCTGTCCCAAGCGATGAGTCTTCAAAATCAAAGTCTTCAACAGTACCCTTTTGGAAACTATTGGAGTCAAATGAAGAGTTAGCGCTAGTAAGCTGACTTGTTGAGGCACTTTTACCTTTAGATAGATATGAGTCATCATCGAATGAAAACCCATCACTAATGCCCGTCAAATCTTCGTATGTATCATCAGAGCCATAGCCACCTGTAAAAGGGTTACCATTGGCTTCATCATACTCATCATCACCAGAACTAAGTCGCTCTGTAGCAGCAGTTATCCCTCCGTTTGCATATTCTATAATCGAGACATCGTTCGTTAACCCTAAAACTGCTTGATACTCATTGATAGAAGTTTTATATTTTTCCAGTGCTAGGTTGACATGACCATGCAAGAGGCGATACATAGGCTCACTAGGACAGTCTTTAACAAGTTGCGCGGTCAGATCTGCAGCTTTGCTGTAGTCACCCTGCATATATGCTAAAGATGCTTTTTCGTAGTCCTTTTGATATTGTGTACTAGATGCCATTTGCCTTCTCCTAAATCTATATCATCTGCCCATGCAACCTAACCTAAGATGCCCAACGCGCTGAGCGTAAAATATTAACCTGATCTAAAAGCTTTAAAGCAGAACCATCTTCTAATAACCATTCACCTTTAACAAACGGAGCCATACTATCAGGGTTTGTTCTAGAAACTTTAAGTTGATCGGGATCGAGCCATGCCATGACACCAATACTTTCAACCGCCAAACCAAGCATGAGTCCCTGATCTTCAATCGCAATGATTGAAACTTCAGCGCGATCGGTATTTACAGGAGCAGCTTCCCCTAAAAACTGCCCTAGATCGCCAACCCATACAACTCTGCCTCTAACATTAATCGTACCCAAAAGTAATGAAGAAACATTAGGCATGGGGTTAACTCGATCGGGTGGATACTCTAGGACTTCTTTTATACCTACAGCAGGCAGCGCAAACTCCACGCCAGAAGCAACAAAGAACCGTAAATGTAACTCACCTTCTGGTGCCTCAAGCCCCTCTTCAAAATCAGATGCTTGATCCTGACTGATTCCAGGAAAGAAGTCTGGGTTTCCTACCATATTCAGGAAGTTTTACCTCACAATATGCCAATCTTTACACACTTTTAAAATTTTTGAAAATCTTAAAGTATTGATAGTAACGAACAGCCTTCAAATAATCAAGAATTACTTTGATTTTTAACCCTTTCTTAGTAACTGTTTTACAGTACCAACCAATTCTTGTGGCTGAAACGGTTTAGAAATGTAGGCATCTGCCCCTTGCCGCATTCCCCAGTATCGGTCAAATTCCTCACCCTTTGTCGAACACATCACCACAGGGACTTGCTCGGTTTTGGGATCGGTTTTTAGCCTGCGGCATAGTTCATAGCCATTCATACGTGGCATGACGATATCCATGACGACTAGATCGGGGCAGGAACCCTTAATTTGTTCTAGTGCTTCAACGCCATCACTTGCTCCTGTTACACTGAGACCGCTATCTTTTAAAAGATCGGCAATCATTTCTCTCTGAGCAACGCTATCTTCGACTACCAGAACCTTGACCATGAATTTACGTCCCTTGTATGCTTCCTCAGATGGTAAGTTAAGACATCTAACTAAACCTCGGCAAGTGGAAATATATCTATCATAGTGGTCTTTCCTAAATTAATTTAGAATTAAAACCCTGCGATCGCTATTTATATAGGAAACCACGTTTTATCCTTTTCTTAATAGCTGTTTTACAGTACCAACTAATTCTTGTGGTTGAAACGGCTTGGCGATGTAAGCATCTGCTCCTTGGCGCATTCCCCAGTATCGGTCAAACTCTTCACCCTTTGTCGAACACATCACTACAGGGACTTGCTCGGTTTTGGGATCGGTTTTTAGCCTACGGCATAGTTCGTAGCCATTCATGCGTGGCATGACAATATCCATGACCACAAGATCGGGACAGGAATTTTGGATCTGCTCTAGCGCTTCTTGTCCATCAACTGCTGAAATGACATTGAGTCCACTATCTTTTAATAGTGTCGTGATCATTTCTCTTTGCGGGGGACTATCCTCAACCACCAAAACTTTACTCATCAGATTTTCCTTTTAATTTCTCCTTGTCTCAGGTTTAAACGCTTAAATCTTTATGGTCATACTGTAAATTCATGGCATCTATATTGTCCATAAATTCACTGTTTTTAGCTTGATTATTTAAGTGTTTTTCTACGATTGTCAGGAGTTCTTTTTCGCCAAAGGGCTTGGTTAAGTATTCAGTGGCTCCAACCATGCGAGCCTTGACTCGGTCAATAAATCCATCTTTTCCTGTAAGCATAATAATGGGTGTTTGTGAGAAAATGCTTGATTTTCTGAGCATGGCGCATAGCTCATAACCATCAATATCTGGCATTGTGATATCACAAAGGATTAGATTGGGCTTGAGCTGAAATACTAGACTTAAAGCTTTGGTGGGACTTGAAACTGCCGCAACTTGGTACCCATGGTTATGCAAAATATATTCTACGGTTCGACAGATGGTCATACTGTCGTCAATACAGATAATGCGTGGTGATTCTAGCTTGACTTTTTCGGGTACGGTTGGTAAAACGCTTGCTAGACTGACTAAACCATTGCCGATCGCTGTATAAATGACCTCAGCGATTTTAAACGTGCTTTGTCCTGAGTAACGCGCAAGTTGGCGAATCGAGGTTTTGCCGTCAATCCAATGACTGAGGTGAGGTATGGCTTCGGGTTGGAGTTGGATCGGAAGCTGGTTGGGAGATTGAATGTAGGGATGAAATTGTTTCCAAGTTTGAATTTGCCGCACGATATCACTGGCGATCGCGGAGAATTTGATCGATGTTAGCTGAGGAGAAAGGGCTGAACCCATTTCAAATACAAAAGTACCTTTATGCAGGCTGAGCACATCAAATAGGACTTCGGAAACCATATTTTCAACGATCGCGATCGCCTGTTTGGTACTGAGAATATTTGACTCTAGCAAAGACCAGATTTGTCCGTATTCCAAGACATTAATGCCGAGTTTGGAGGTCATAACTTGCTCAAATGCGCGATCTAGTTTCAAACCAAATAAATAATCTCGCAATCTCGTTAGGTTGCTATCGGGATCGGTGGCATAAACAATTTCGCCATTACAGAAAAAAATGTACCAAAATTGACCTGCACTCGACTCAATTAACAGTTCACCAGATCGCTGACCATATTCGATCAGCCTAATGATGCTGTTGACATCTATTTCTCTGAGAGTACCTTGCATTGCGACCGTAGGAGTTGATATGTCTGGGCATTAGGTAACTATAGTGTACGATGCCTTTGCCTTAAGTCTACCAAGCCGCCTCGATCGAATATAATTGACATGACATCAGCCGTAAAAATTGTGGCTTGTCAATTTAGTTCAGTACGGCAAAACCATAAAAATTCACTATGACCAATTCAGCTCAACCTCATGACGATCGGATTATCCCCACTGATCTGCGGGGTGAGATGTCAAGGTCTTACTTAGAATATGCCATGAGCGTGATCGTCGGTCGCGCTCTTCCCGATGCTAGAGACGGACTCAAACCCGTGCATCGGCGTATTTTGTATGCAATGCACGAGCTAGGTTTAAGTGCGGAGCGACCTTTTCGGAAGTGTGCGCGTGTGGTTGGGGATGTGATTGGTAAATATCACCCCCATGGTGACACCGCCGTCTACGATGCCTTGGTACGCATGGCGCAAGATTTTTCGATGCGCGATCGCCTAGTGGATGGGCATGGCAACTTTGGCAGTGTGGACAACGATCCCGCCGCCGCGATGCGGTATACCGAGTGTCGTTTGACCCGAATTTCTCAGGTTGGTTTACTGCAAGACATCGATCGCGAAACGGTCAACTTTGGCGACAACTATGACGGTTCGCAACAAGAGCCTTTGGTTTTACCCGCCCGCGTGCCCCAGTTACTGCTCAATGGTTCGTCGGGCATTGCTGTGGGTATGGCAACCAATATTCCACCCCATAATTTAGGCGAACTTGTGGATGGGCTCGTGGCATTAATTGCCGACCCGAGTTTGACCGATATCGAACTAATTCGCTATATCCCAGGTCCTGACTTTCCCACAGGTGCTTTGATTTTAGGTACAGATGGGATTCGAGACACCTACACCACGGGTCGTGCCTCGATCACCATGCGGGCAGTTGCAGAGTTTGAGACAATTACTGCCCCTGGTCGCCAAGACAGGGAGGCAATTATTATCACCGAGATGCCCTATCAAACCAATAAGGCAGCTCTGATTGAAAAAATTGCCGAGATGGTCAATGACAAAAAGCTGGATGGTATTTCTGATATTCGGGATGAAAGCGATCGCGACGGAATGCGCTTAGTAATTGAGCTAAAACGAGATGCCTATCCTAGAGTTGTGCTGAATAATCTCTATAAAACCACACCTTTACAGTCAAATTTTGGCTGCAACATGCTGGCATTGGTGAATGGAGAGCCTCGCACGCTCAACCTCTCTTGGGCTTTACAGGAGTTTTTAGATTTCCGCTATGAAGTCATTACGAGACGGACGCAGTACGAACTCCGTAAAGCTGAAGAACGCGACCACCTCTTGCAAGGTTTGCTTACAGCCCTCTCTCATCTAGATGCCGTGATTGCCCTGATTCGGGCAGCAGATGATTCGGCGGCTGCCAAAGAAGGCTTGATCGCCAACTTTGGCCTGTCAGAATTACAATGCGATGCGATCTTGCAAATGCAGTTGCGTCGTTTAACTGCCCTTGAAGCAGACAAGATTGAAGCGGAACATGAGGAATTACTCGCCAAAATCATCGATCTAAGAGACATTTTGGCAAATCGCGAACGCATTCTGACGATTACCCGCGAGGAACTTTTAGCGATTAAAGCTGAATTTGCCACACCCCGCCGCACCCGCATTTTGCCCACGGAAGGAGACATCAATACTGCCGACCTGATTGCCAACCGTGAAACCTTGGTCTTGGTAACCGAGCAGGGCTATATCAAACGTTTGCCGATGGATACCTTTGCGGCACAAAGCCGTGCCACCCGAGGCAAATCAGGTACAACCATGAAAGAAGATGATGCGGTGGAACATTTCCTCGCCTGCCGCAGCCACGATAGCGTGCTGTTTTTTACGGATCGGGGTAAGGTCTACAGTCTCAAAGCCTACGAAATTAGCGAATCAAGCCGCACCGCAAGGGGTACAGCCGTTGTCCAGATGCTGCAAATTGCTGGGGACGAACATATCACCTCTGTAATTTCCGTGAGTGAATTTGCCGATGATGAATATTTGGTGATGTTGACTCAGGGCGGTTACATCAAAAAAACCAAGCTCTCGGCTTTTGCCAATATTCGCACCAATGGCTTGATTGCGATTTCCTTAGAAGAAAACGATCAACTGCGTTGGGTTAGACGCACTAAAGCCGATAACAGCATCATCGTGGGCTCAAAATTAGGCATGGCGATTCGCTTCCGTACCGACCACGAGCAATTGCGACCCATGGGTCGCGATACGCGCGGCGTGCGATCGATGCGGCTGAGTCAGGGCGATGAGATTATCAGTATGGATATCTTGCCTGCGGGGTTAGCCGAAATTGAAGCCGTAGAAGAAGAGGATCTAGAAACCGTAGAAATTGTGAGTGAAGTTGTCACGGACGCTACTGCTGAGATCGGCAGCGAAGAAGAAACGCCAGAGGACGATAAGTCTCAAGGACCTTGGGTGCTAGTAGTGACACGCGGTGGCTATGGTAAGCGCGTTCCTGTCAATCAGTTCCGCATTCAAAAGCGAGCAGGAAAGGGCATCAGGGTAACCAAATTTAAAACAGGCGCAGATCAACTTGCTGCCTTGCGTTTGGTCAATCCCGATGATGAAATGATCGTCGCCACAGGTCGCGGCATTGTCGTGCGTCAGGTGACGAATGCGATCGCTTGTCAATCTCGTACGGCACGAGGCGTTCGTTTGCAAAGATTAGATTCAGAGGATGCGATCGTGGGTGTCACCCTCGTTCCTCCAGCTAAGGAAGAAGATGCTGAAGCTATCGATCTAAATCTGGAAATCGATTCTGAAGCGAATCCTGAGGCGAATCTTGAAGTTAGTTCTGAAGCAAATTCTGAAGTTAATCTAGAAGAGACTTCAGAAGTGAATGGTACGGCTGATATCGATGATACCGAAGAGGCTGATACAGATGCCTAAAGATATTGCCAAAGAAACGATTGTCCCCAGTCAACTACTCGACAATCGTTTGCAACACAATGGCAAAAAATTTAGCTATCGTGTTGACAAAATCTTATTGCCCAATGGCGTCACAGGGGAATATGCCTACATTAAACACCCTGGTGCGGGCTTAGCCGTTCCTGTGACCGCTGACGGCAAGTTTATCCTAGTCAGACAATATCGCTTTGCCATTCAACGTTACTTGCTAGAATTTCCCGCAGGGACGCTAGAAGTCAACGAAGCCCCCGACATCACAATTCATCGAGAACTAGAGGAAGAGACGGGTTATCGCGCACATCGCTGGCAAAAACTAGGCACGTTCTTTATTTGTCCAGGATATTCCGATGAGGTGATTCATGCCTATCTCGCTCAAGATTTAGAGAAGTTAGAAAATCCTCCTGCTCAAGATGATGATGAAGAGATAGAAGTAGTCCAGTACGATCGCGACGAACTAGAAGATCTAATCCACTCTGGCTCTGAGTCAACCAGCCTAGACGCAAAATCTATCACCGCTTTTTATCTAGCCTTGAAACATCTAAAAATATAGATCGCCTCCGCTCTTCGTTGAGCAAAACTTACTTGTTTCGCAATCGCCTCAGCAATAGCAGCCCGTTCCTGAGCAGTGGGATATCTCACACCTTTGCGGCGGTACGCATCCCTCTTGGGGAATCGTACCAATACAGCCAATCACGTTCCCAACCACTCAGATCGTTGCGATCACCACTAATTCCAAGTCCCGCCTTCACCACGATGTCTGGGAACACCTGATGCTAAAAAGCCATCGGGAACAACTGCTTTTAACTCTTCTGGATTTTCAAAGTTTGGTTCGTAATAAACAGCCATATCTACACCCCAAAACCAATCGAAGCGATCGGCTATAAAGTAGCGGCTCAGAAATATTCGTCTCGCAAACAGGACAGCTCAAACCTTTTGAAGATAGTGGAGTCATAATTTCATCATTCTTTGATATAGCTGTTCGTATTGCTCGATAATTACATCAGCAGAAAAAAGTTGCTTTACGCGATGATGACAATTGGAGCGTTGAATCTCAGAGATATTATGTACTGCATGACAACCTTCCTCTACGCCATCAATCAAAAAGCCATCAACCTCGTGTCGAACTATCTCTGGCAATGCACCTTTGGGGCAAGATATCACGGGCGTACCACAGGCTAGAGCCTCAGCAAACACAATCCCAAAAGGTTCGTTCCATTCTATGGGAACCAGTAGGGCTAATGCTCGTCCGAGTAAAGCATTTTTTTGTTCGTCATTTACAGTCCCTATATATTCAATCTTGCCTTTCCCCAAATGTGGAAGGATTTCTGATTGCCAATATTTCCCTTCTTTCCCAGAAGTAGCGTAGTTTCCAGCAATTATGAGTCTGCGCCCAGTCTTGTGTGCGATCGCGATCGCTGTGTGCGCTCCTTTAATTTGCTCGATGCGGCTTAGAAACACCAACGGTGCATCGGTTGCGACCGTGGGTTGAAATGTATATTTCGCAAGATCGACGCAATTATAAATCGTTTGCCAAGTTCCGCCAGCATTGCGCCCCACTCTGCAAATACTATCGCTGCAACCTGTAAAAACAAGAGATCGACCTGCTATTTTGGCTGCTAACTTGACAGTGCGATCGCTAGGTTTGCGCTGATAGGACATGATTTTAGGTAAAGGCGAGCGCAAGATTGGCAACAGGTAAAAGATGCGTGAAAAGCTATGTACGACATCAGGTTGAAAGTTTTGAACTGCCGACCATAACGCAACTGTGTTTTGGAAGGTATCAAACCTATTTTGCGATTTCTGTCCTTTCCAAGCGAACAATTTGTTTGCAGGGGATGTAGAGTCAAGATGAGCGACAAGAGCGACTTCATGGTTGCGATTTTGCAGACCAGTTACCAATACATCAACAATTCGCTCAATTCCACCGTAGAGTTTTGGCGGTACGGGTAATTCAGGATCGGCGGTTATAAGAATACGCATCTCAAAAATCCTGTGCTTTCAATTTCTTACAATATAGTGCCTAGCGTATTAAACAGATAGCAGGTGAAAGCGATCGCGATCGCATCAGCAGCATCATCGGGTTTAGGAATTTTGTCAAGATTGAGTTCCCGAGCCACCGCTTCTTGGACTTCGGCTTTATCGGCTCTGCCATAGCCCGTCAGAGCTTGCTTGATCTGGGGCGGCGAAAACTCCTCGGGTTGAATGCCATGCTGGGAAAGGGTGAGCAGAACCACACCTCTGGCTTGGGCTACGCTAATCAAATTCCCCATGCGATAAAAGAAGAGCTTTTCCATTCCTACGATTTGGGGTTGCCATTCCGTCAGTAGGGTGTGCATATCGTCATAGATGGTTTTGAGGCGATCGCCCATCGGCGTATTTTTGGGCGTCTGAATTACACCAAATTCCAATAACTTCGGTACAGTATCTTTTTCCACTTCAAGAATGCCAAATCCCAAAGTGGCAATGCCTGGATCGATGCCCATAATTCGCATAGTTATCGATCTGCCTGCTGAATTTGTCGCACCACCGTCAGAGCGGAATAACTCACGCCTGCGGTTCCTTCTCCGGGGTGGGTGCTATCTCCCACCAGCCAGACATGCTGAATCGGCGTGCGATTGGCAAACCCAAAAGGGCCAAAGGTGGAAACGCGCATACCAATCCCACCCACAAAGCCTTGCTCTCTCGCCGTATAACGGGCAAAGGTACGGGGTGTACCTGCTTCCATATAGAGAATTGTGCCCTCAAGGTTGAAGTATTTGCCTAGCTGCGCGATCGCGCGATCGGTAAACTGCTGTTTCAGTGCTTCATAATCTTCGCATTCCCACCAAGCCTTGGCATCGGTAAACTCCGAGGCAATAATTGTAGCTTTGCCTGCGGGTGCGCGTCCGTCTCCCTCTTGACTTACGGAAACAAATAGAGAGCGCGAACTCTCATAGTCATCGAGAAACTGTAGATGGGGCGGACAGCAATCGGGAATGGCAGCGCGATCGACACCTAAATAGACCACAAAGGCACCCGACGCAGGTTTTAGGTTTTCCACTCTCGTTCGATATCTAGTCGGAGTTTGACTTCCCAAAAGTTTCAACAAATTCTGTACGGTGACATTTGCCACCACACAATCGGCAGGTTCCCACCAAGTTTCGCCAGTGCGTTGATTCTTCACTTTTACTTGGGGTGGCTGTTTGGGCTCGATCGCTTCCACAGAGTGCTGCATGAATAACTTGCCCCCCTTCCGTTCTAACGCCTCGACCAAGCGATCGGAGAGAACCTGCATACTCCCTTTTAAATGGAACAAGCCTAAAGGGGATTGCGACACCGCCATAGAGGTGGCGGCATAGAGCAACGCCGTTTCTTCGGCATTGACTTGCGAATAGAGTTTTAGCTGCAAATCTAGAAATGTCTGCAGGCGGCGATCGCTTGCCAAACCAAAGCCTCTCAGAGCATCACCGACTGTGGAGAAGGTATAGGGCATCGTGGGCAGCGTATCGAGGCGAACAGCTTTGATTAATTGCCAGAGATCCCACAAACTACGGGGTGGCAAAACTGGTTCGCGAGACTGAAACCGCCAACTGGGCTGAAACAGATCGGTGAGAAACTGCCAAAAGGGTTCGCTATGGGGAAACTGTCGTTGCCGTTCTTCTTTCCATTGTTGCGGATCGCGCCAGATATTAATCGGTTCGCTTTCGTTAGGCAGATATACGGCACAGGCAGGATCGCAGTAGGTCGCGGCGGGAATTTCGATGCCTAATTCTGTAAAAATGCGATGGTGAATCCCCCCTACTTCCAAGCCTGCAACTTGCGTCGCCCCCACATCAAAGGTAAAGCCGCGTCGTTTAAACGTGGAAGCACAGCCTCCTGGTGCGATCGCTTGGTCAAAAATTTGAACTTCATACCCTCGGTGCGCCAATAACGCCCCTGCGGTGAGCCCCCCAATACCAGCCCCAATCACAATTACACGCTTTTGCTTTGCCATAGTTAAGGCATGATTGATTTAAAATTTACCCCACTCTAGCTCTCCCCTTGGTAAGGGGAGAGAACAAGATTTCTTGTCTTCCCCCTTGGTAAGGGGGAATTAAAAGGGGGAAGTTCGATGGGTAAGTTCACAGGTAGCATGATGAATGGTCGAAAATTTATCTTATAAAAACCTGCTTACACTTTAGCCAGTGTAACCATTTCCTGTTGATCTTGATATTTACCTCGGCGCGTTTCATAACTGACCGCACAGGGTTCGCCTTCAAAGAACAACAATTGCACGACGCCTTCATTCGCATAAATGCGGCAGTCAGCACTCGATGAGTTAGAAAATTCTAAGGTTAAATGTCCCCGCCAGCCAGCCTCCGCAGGGGTGAGATTGGCAATCAAGCCAATTCTGGCGTAAGTACTTTTACCTATGCAGATTACTGAGACATTATCTGGAACTTCAATTCGCTCTAGGGCAACGCCCAAGCCGTAGGAATGCGCGGGTAAAATAAAGTAGCTGCCGCTGTCGTCAGAATGTAGCTGCGATCGCTCCAAATTCTCAGGGTTAAAATTCTTGGGATCGACCACCGTGCCTGGGATATGGCGAAATACCTGAAAATCATTCGCGGACAGTCGAATATCGTAGCCATAGGAAGACAAACCATAGCTAATCACGCGACGGGACTGGTCATCTACCTGTATCTGACGAATTAAGCTGGGTTCAAACGGCGTAATCAAGCCTTTTGCCGCCATTTCGATAATCCAAGAATCGTTTTTAATCATTGAGCGTTTTATTCAAAATATCTAGCCAATCAACCTTACGGTAGGACTATCCTATCTCGAAAGCGATCGCCTTAGGGATGTACGGGTTACTGAGCGATCGCTTGAAAAGCTAACCGACTTTTCGCGACTATATGTACAATGTAATGTACGTATTAAGCATTTTGCCATTGATTATGAAAGCAATTACATATACCCATGCTCGCACTAATCTAGCGAAAACAATGGAAAGCGTGTGTGACGATCATGCACCTGTAATTGTGACTCGCCAAAATCAAAATTCCGTGGTGATTATTTCGCTAGAAGATTATGAATCGCTTGTTGAAACTGCTTATCTATTACGGAGTCCAAAGAATGCTCAACGATTGATTAAAGCGATCGCTGAGTTAGAATCTGGCGGTGGCAGGGAACGGGAACTAATCGAATGAGTGTAATCTTTGCCGATGATGCATGGGAAGATTATCTATATTGGCAGCGCACCGATCGAAAAATTCTCACACGAATCAATACGCTCATCAAAGAAATTCAGCGAACGCCCTATGAGGGAATTGGTAAGCCAGAAGCCTTGAAACATAGCTTTTCGGGTTATTGGTCAAGACGGATTAATGATGAGCATCGCATCATTTACAAAGTTGAAGCCGATTCCTTGCTGATTGCTCAACTTCGTTATCATTATTGAATGATTGAAAGTGGATTCTCATTTGTGGCTGTGATTTCATAGGCTTGTTTTCTTTTCCATGACTTACCTTATATTCAACGTGCCATTGTTGAGCGGGTTGAAAATTTATAATTCCCAATTCGTATTTTATAATTAACAAAACCCATTAATCAAAAAGATGATATCCATCAATCTAGATCGAGAAACAGAAGGCTATTTAGCAGAAATTATCGCTCAAGAGAATAGCACCTCCGAAGAACTTCTAAAAAGACTCATCTATCAACATTGGCAAACCCTAAAACCCCGCCAAACCCTAGCCCAAAGAAGAGGCGGACATCCTGCGAACCTGCTACAAGATGCAGCTCCTGATGCATCGTTACGCGAAAATCGCAAAAAAGCCATCTTAGAACACATTCAAAGCCATCATCAAAAATCTAATTAATGCAAGAATATCCGCCCGTAATTCTTACCGATAGCAGTATTCTGTTTGCATATTACAGCGCTAGAGATAACTATCACACCGCCGTTTGTAAATTTTTTGAAGAATGCTCAAGCGAACTAATTACCACCTCAGCTTGCGTAACGGAAGTAATGTATCTGTTGAGCAGAGACTATCGCACCCAAAATGAATTTCTCAATGACTTAGCCCAAAAGCTTTATCGATGCATTCCACTAATATCCGAAGATTTTAGCCGCATGAGAGAACTTAACGAGCAATATGCAGACTTGCCAGCCGACTTTGCCGACCTATCGCTAATTTCAATTTCTGAAAGGTTAAATATTTCTGCGATCGCTACATTAGACAGTGATTTTGACATTTATCGGCGATATCGCAAACAACCCTTTGAGCGCATATTTTTACCATTTGATTGACGGTCAAATCTCTTGTTTCGGCTTCATTATTTTAAAGTTTGAGCAAAAAACAGCGATATTCCCACAGAAACAAGTGGCAGTTACCAAGTGATTTATCAAGTTTTTTCGCCACTTAAAGAAAACGGCAATAATCCCGAACTTGTGGGCTAGTAGTTTATAATCGGTAAGCCTGTTTTAATTGTTCGGAATTTATTAAACGATATGGCTGTTAAAGTTCTTATTCCCACACCTCTGCAACAACTCACCAACAATCAAGCCACTGTAGAGTGTCAAGGGGCAAATGTTCAAGAAATGCTGGACTCCTTAGAGGCTAACTGTCCTGGCATCAAAGCTCGTATTTGCGACGAGCAAGGTAATCTCCGCCGCTTTGTTAACTTTTACGTAAATAGCGAAGACATTCGTTTTCTTGATGGCGCGAATACCGCACTCAGCGATGGCGATGAAGTCAGCATTATTCCAGCCATCGCTGGCGGTTGAGTCGATAGTTAATTGCTTAATCTGACGATAGTGAAGCAAGCGCTTGTTGTAGTATCCACTCAAGCGTCTGCTTACCCTTATTGAAATCTGAGGGTGGTTTGTAGTTGCCACCCCAGTTTCGCAACCAATCTGAAATTCCACTGAGTGCGCTGCTAGCAAAATTTCCTACTTGTTGAAACACTTGTAATGGACCTATCCCTGTAACAATCTGAAGCCCAAACACCACAAGCGCAACGAGCAAGGCAGTTTTAAACGTGGTTTTGATGATGCTCAGTAATCCCCAAATCAGCAAAACGGAAACAACAAGTGCTCCGATGAGTAAGGCTGCATTCATAATTAAGCCAATTTTCTGTGTAATCGAGTACCGAAATTCATTGTAAGCGTAGAATCTAAATTCACTTTAAATTCGTGCTAAAGGTTGGTGCAGAGAATCTCAGAAAGAACTGACCTAGTATGACGAAATTTTCTGACTAAAAAGTAGCGATCGATGACTTTTTCTGTCACTTTAATGTTTTGTCATGTAAATTCCCCTAAAATATTCATATAACCATCGCCTTACCTGAGTGGATGTATCAGTATGGAATTTGTCGCTTATCTCCATGGTGCGCTCGTACAAGAGCAAGTAGAGCAAGGAATTGACATCGATCCTGACTTAAATTGTGCGGCTTTGAATGCAACGGTTGAGTCAGCAGGTGTTGCAAAAACAATCCTATGCACGGGACTCGCAGCAAGTACGTTAGCGGTTAGCCTTAGTACAGTTCCCGTTCGGGCAGCCTTAGCTTCAGGTGGTTCCTCCTCTGATATATCTTTTGTGCAAAGTCTATTGGCAAGACGAGGCTTCGATCCTGGGGCGATCGATGGAATTAAGGGATCGGCAACAGAAGCCGCGATCGCCAAAGCACAAACCTATTACGGGCTAGAGGTGGATGGTGTCGTAGGTTCTCAGACCCTTGCCGCACTTCAAAATGATACCTATGACGTTGGGGGCAGCTCAAATCCTTCTGTGCCCGACTCTACGCCTGTGACGCCTGTTAGTAGTTCAACTACCGTCGATTTGCAGACCCTGCTTTCAAGCCGAGGATTTTATCACGGGGCGATCGACGGCATTAAAGGTCCCGCAACCGAAGCCGCAATTCTACAAGCGCAAACATTTTACGGTTTAGAGGTGGATGGTGTCGCGGGTTCTCAAACGATCGCCTCACTCCAAGCCGATCCCTATAATTTGTCAGGGGACTCTAATCCCTCTACACCTCCTGCTTCTACCACACCTCCTGTCACGAATGTCAGTAGTTCGTCCGTTGTAGATTTGCAGACTTTACTATCGACCCGAGGTTTCTATCGCGGTGCGATCGATGGCATTAAAGGGCCTGCAACCAACGCAGCGATTCTGGCTGCACAGAGATTTTATGGCTTGGAGGTAGATGGTATTGCTGGGGTGAAAACGCGATCGGCACTAGAACGTGATGGGGCTTCCCAACCTGTTGCCACCAACAGTGGAGATGTTAAACCTACGACTCCCACAAGTAGCGGCGATACAAAAGCAAATGGAGATGTTAAACCTACGACTCCCACAAGTAGCGGCGATACTACACCTGTTGCTGCTAACAGTGGAGATGTTAAGCCTCCTGCGACGAGCGGTGGTTCGACCAGCAGCAGCAATCCAAGTAGCATGAGCACGGCTGATGTGATTGAACTGCAAAAACTTTTAACCGCTGGACACTTTTACGATGGTTCAATTGATGGCATTTACGGTCCATCAACCATTGAGGCGGTAAAATATGCCCAGAGATTTTTCGATTTACCTGAAGATGGCATTGCGGGTGCAAAAACCCTTGCGGCTTTAAGGGCTTAAAAGATTTCCAGCAAGCAAATTACCCTATCCCGTGAGATCTAGGGCTGTAAGCATCAAAATAGCAAAAGCTATTTTGATGCCCAGAATTTTCACGAGCTAAACGTTCAGCACGGTAATGTCTTGGACGGTGAGAACGCGAGATGCTGCCAGACGCTTGAGCCATCCCTGTAAATATTTGCGATTGGCTGCTTGCTGTTCGGGGTCTTGGGTATCGATCGGGAAGGGAGCTAGGGCTTTAATTGCGGCAGTCGTTACGCAAAACATCGACTTTTGAAAGGATACGCAAATTTTTACGCGCAGATCGATTTCGCCGCGAACACCTAACTTATAGAAATCATGCAGATATTTAGGCAAGAAATGACGCATATCCTGCATCAACAATGTGGGTGGAATTCCAGCTCCACCAACTGGCAAGGGATCGGCATATAAAACACCGTAGTTAAACTGCGAAATTTCATAGGGGATTTTTTGCACCAAAGCATTATCCCTAAAATTATCTTGCGCGTTATACGAGATCGTTCCACGAAAAGGAAAAGAGCGAAAAAAGACAGCTTCTACATAGGGAATCGCCGTATCGTTGAGAAAATTTAGTCCTGCGGAAGCTGGCACGATCTCATAATCTTGTCCTTTAATCTTGACAGTATAGGTAAATGGTTTTGGGGCTGCCCCTACCAAACCAGCAATTACATGATTCACCACATCCGCAATGGTTTGAATTTCGCCACGATCGTAGCGATCGCTGAGATCTAAAAACATCGGCGACATAAACGACCAAAAAAAGCCAAGCGCATGATAATACGCCATTTGCCGCATCTGTTCGGGCAAGAAATTGGGAAATAGTCGATGTAAACCTTGCATCAAGAAATTCCCCTTGAGTTTGGCAGCGATCGCCACTTCTACTTTCTGGCTAAATTCTTCGGAGTCCAAATATTTGTCGAGCCCACCGCCACCATGCCAGAGCATCGCTCTCATGCAATATTCTGAAAACTCAAGATTGATGCGATCGTGCCACAAATGCTGAAGTAGTTTTTTTGCCGAAACCTCACCGTTAAAGTACTTAAAGAAGGGAAAAAGTACTAAAAACTGACTTTCGGAGATATAGGTCAAGTTCCGCCAATAAGCATCCAGCACATGACCGTAGCTTTTGAGAATGCCGACCACCTCCATGAGATTTTCTTTAGACTCAGGTAGGAGTGCCCCACCTGTTTGGAGGCGATCTAAAATTTCGGTCAAGCTTGGGTTAAGGGGGTTTCTAGTAGTGCTCATTCGCTCATTTTATCAAGCTCTTGAACCAAAAACTCAGACAACTTATCTAACCTTCCCCCGCTAACCAGATCCTTATCCCCCAAGCCAGCAGCAAGATCAGGGCTGTTAGGATGTCTCGAAATACAAGTTTAAGCGGATTCCAGCGGACTTGATGGGTATTAGGTGTCGTAAAACCTCGAATTTGCATAGCATTCGCCGTCTGATCGGCTCGGATAAACAAATTGTCAATCAGCCTTTCTGACAATAAGATCCAAATTTGAATTGAGCGCTTAAGCCCCAATCGTTTCCAGTTAATCGCCCTCGTTCGCATTGCCCTTGCCAAATTTTGAACTTCCTCTAGTACCAGGGGTACAAATCGTAAGGCTAAGGTCAAGGTCAGCGTAATTTCGACGATGGGTATACGAAGGCGGCGAAGCGGTAAGGTCAGAGCCGTGATGCCTGCGGTAATTTCTTCGGGAGAGGTGACTAATAAAAATAGGGTGGGCGCATAAAGAAAGGTGAAAATTAACGTACTGACGCGGATGCCGAGATCGAGCGATCGCCGCGTCACTTGCAGCCCCCCTGCTTTCCACAGGACATATTTATAAGGATTTGGCTGGGGTAGTGCTGGAGCTGGGACTGGTTGCACTTCAGGTGCAAGTGTTTGGAATATTTGGGGCAGGATCGGTTTGCTTGGGGTCGTCGCGATTCCCAAAGGAATGCGTGCCGCCGCAATGCTATCGATAGAGGGGCGGCGAGGCTGGGGGTTGACATTTAAACCATCAGGCGAAAAGGTGGCAATCAGTAAGGTCATAGAAGCCAGCAACAGCAATAACCCCATCTGCTGTTTCCAAACGCGCCAAGGCACTCGTGTAGAGATGGTAAGCGCAATTAAGATACCCACCATCGAGATCCGCCACGTTTGGTTGGCTTGGATCGGGGAGAGCAAAAAGGTTAACAGCGCAAATAGCTTAATTCTCGGATCGAGTCTGTGCAGCCAAGTAATTGGCTGCTCTAGATAAAGCCCTATAGGAAGCGATCGCAGGATGTCCACGTAATAAACCTTATACCAATTTCAATTAAATTTGTCGCAAATAGGAAGATTTCCTATATGGGCAATCCCTCTATGGTTGCTTTAGATCCCACAGGGCAGGCACAGGGACACTTCCCCAACGGGGGATTTTTGGGATAACCTAGCTACCTGCCACAAAAGCCCCTCTCCTAAATGCCTAGAAGAGGGGCAAGGAATAATCACTTAATTTTGACTTATTTTGTCCATTCCGTATGGAAAGAACCTGGCTTGTCGATTCGCTCGTAGGTGTGAGCGCCAAAGTAATCGCGTTGGGCTTGGGTGAGGTTTTGGGGCAAGCGATCGCGGCGATAGCTATCAAAATAGTCTAGAGAAGCACTAAAGGCAGGAATGGCGATCCCCAACTGTGCTGCTGCCTGAACGACTTTGCGCCATGCCGCCTCTTTGCTTAAGATCGTTTGCTTAAAGTCCGGATCGACGAGCAGGTTTGGTAGCTCGTGATTGCGCACAAAGGCATTTTTGATCTTGTCTAAAAAGACAGCACGAATAATACAGCCACCTTTCCAAATTCGCGCAATTTCACCGAGGTTTAACTCATACTTAAACTCCTTAGAGGCAGCCGCCAACAGTGCCATCCCCTGAGCGTAAGAGCAAATTTTGGAGCAGTACAGCGCATCTCGCACCGCATTGGTAAACTCGGCGCGATCGCCCTCATATTTCGCTTGGCTCGATGTCGTTAGTACCAGCGAAGCTGCAACCCGCTCTTTTTTGTAAGAAGACATTACCCTTGCCGTCACAGCCGCGATCATCGTAGGAATGGGGACACCTAGATCGAAAGCACTTTGGACAGTCCACTTACCTGTGCCTTTTTGTCCAGCCGCATCCATAATTTTGTCTACTAACGGATCGCCCGTCTCGTCATCGATCTTGGCAAAAATATCGGCGGTAATGTCGATCAAAAATGAGTCTAGTTCGGTCGATCGCCAAGCATTAAAGGTTTCGTGGAGTTCGGCGGCTTCCATGCCCAAACCAGTTTTGAGCAGGTCATAGGCTTCGGCAATCAACTGCATATCGCCATACTCAATGCCGTTATGTACCATTTTGACGTAATGCCCCGCACTGCCAGGTCCAATGTAGGTAACACAGGGACCATCAACCTGCGCCGCAATTTTGGTGACAATGCTTTCAATTTCAGCATAGGCAGTTTTTTGTCCGCCAGGCATCAGACTAGGTCCGTTCAAAGCGCCTTCTTCGCCACCACTCACGCCCATGCCAATAAACTGGAGATTTGCGTGCTCTAGTTCGACCGTGCGGCGATCGGTATCCGTATATAGGGAGTTGCCTCCATCAATAATGATGTCCCCTGGTTCGAGCAATGGTTTAAGCTCATTAATCACACCATCGACAGGTGCGCCCGCTTTTACCATAATCATGACGCGGCGGGGACGCTCTAGGGAGGCAACGAGTTCTGGAATTGTATAGGTGGGTTTGACATTTTTGCCCGCAGCCCGCGTTTCCATAAACTTATCAGTTTTGTCACGACTGCGATTGTAAACAGCAATTGAGAACCCATTACGCTCAATATTTAATGCAAGGTTCTCACCCATGACAGCTAGACCAATTAGACCGAAGCTTTGTTTATCAGATGTCATAAAATAATCTCAGTGAATAGGTTTTCGCTCTGTCATCCTGATTTGCCCTGTTTTAATGCCTTTTTCTTAATCACTTCTTAACTATTAAGTACAAATTTTAAGATTGTCATTAAAACAGTAATCCAGCTTCAGGACAAATTTATCCTAATCGCTCTAAGCTTAACCCCTAGCAATCCTTTGTTAATCCTTAATACCTTGACTGTCTATTTGTCGCAGATCGTACAGTTTTGACACTTTCTCTCAGCAGGTTCTATCTCACGGCTTGATAAGGGTGTATATTTATCTAAATGTGTAACGTCGTTCCTGAAATCTTGGCAAATCGGCCAAAATTATGGTGCGTTTTAGGGGGGAAAGGCTTCTGTAGCGGACTTTTCTAACGTAACTCATTTAAGTTTAAGTTGTTTTATACCTGTTTGGTCTAGACATCACCTAGGCTTGGGGTGATTTGGAGGTTATCATGAGCAAGATTAATAAACCTAATAAACCTGATAATTTAGCTAACCGTCCTCTCAATCGATCGCATCCGCCTCAACCTCCAGCCAGAGAGTCGCAAAAGTTAGAAGTCATAAAAGTGATCAGCCCTTCACCCATCGAGCCGGTCGACCCGCTTAAACCTAAAAGTAGCGAACCCGAGCAGCCTAATGATGCCGCGATCGATAACAGTTCTGGGCAGGGTAATTTGGAAGAGCGTCAAAGTCGGTTGATTGCCAAGGCTGTGTTGTCAGCATCTAAATCGCCAAAAAGCGATCGGCAAATAGAGGCAGTCGCTACAATTGATGCGGGCGATCTGACTGATGAGGAAGACAAAGAAAGGTTACAGCCCATTCCTCCTGCAACGGAAGCCATGCAGTATCGTGCGATTGGCGTCATTCGCGGTCGCTATGTTTCTCAAGAAGATAACTTTAGCAAAGGGCAACTGTTCGCATCGGATGGCACGGTGATTGATGCGGTTTTGCTAGGCAAAATTATCTCGATTGTCAAAAAACGTCTTGACATGGAGAAAGAATATCTTTGGGTTGTCTATCCACGCACCAATGATAAAACGGGGGATTTGCATATTCAGATTGCGGGGGTCTGGGCTCCTGTCGAAATGGGTAAATCCGATCAGCCCATCGATCCTGGGGTTGAAGATGGTTATTTCTCCGTGCGGGGTGAAGTAATCGCGCAATCTGTAGAACATAACTCGATTTTGATCAAAGTGTGTCGGATCGAGCAAAAGCCTGATAAGAAAAAGAAAAATGCTGGCAAGTCATTTAACAAGTTTAAGCTCAGACTGACTGGACTTTTACCTGCTAATGCTGTGGGGCAGTTTTGGGATATTAACGTGCAGCGGCAAAATAATGCCCTGAATATTCTCGACGGTCAGTTTATCGCTCAAGTTCCGATGAAAAAACCTTTCCGCAAACCTGGTGGGAGACCGCCAAACAAAGGCACTTTTTCCACGAAGCCCAGAAAAGTGATCGACCAATCAGGCAAAGTCACAATTGTGAATCCACAAGCAGCACCCTATAAACCCCCTGTTCGCCAAGGTGGATCTGAAGATCGTCCGCGTCCGATTATCAAACGCGCCCAGCCACCGATCAACAGCGATCCAAGCTAAGTCGTTGGGATAAGAGTAGGGGCAATTCACGAATTGCCCCTACTCTTGAATTGTCTAACTATGGCTAGGCTGAAGGTGAGGGGATAATCTCAATTCCGTGCTTATTTGTCATGATAATTTCCATTCACAAACTTCAAGTCTCGATTGGTTGTATCCTTGATGCATCTTTGGTGATGAACTGACTCGAATTCACAAATAAAGACTGACCGAGAACTGTAAGCCCAAGTCCAAATAGCAATGCACCTATTTCTGTAACGATATTTCCCATCGAACCTTTACTGACGAATAGTGCGCCTATCCAAAATATTGGTGCGCCTAAGGCAAGGCAGATGCCAGCAAACTTGAGCAATTGGGAGGATTTCGCGATCGCAGCACCATAGAGCATAAAACCCAGCGAAAACAGAAATATGGTGAGAAACACGATCGCTCGATACACAAGGATAGAGGTTTCCATAGAATTCTCTTCGATCTCAAGGATAAAATCGGGTGCGTGCTTCGCCAAATAGGGAATGGCAAAAGCATCCCATGTGGCAATGGGTAAAGAGAGCACCGTACCTAAAAAAGACAGCCAATAACCTAGAATTGCGAGAGAACCCAACGAAGCGATCGCATTGTAGATCGGCAAGAAGCTAATAATAATCAATAAATAGGCGATAAACCAGATCGAATGGACGGGAACCCAAATTGCCTCAAGTGCCCCTTGGGGATTGTTGATGGGGTGGAAGAACATAAAGCTTCCAAATAAGATGCCTGCGACCATCAGCAGCAATCCACTCACCCTAATATTCGGCAGTGCCATCATAAACCTCGCGATCTTGAATCGAAATGATAGTTAGGATTACGCAGACTTACCCAATTTGGATCTCCATCGGAATTGGGCGATCGGGATTCAAGTAAAGCAAAGAATTGGTATTTCTTTAATCTTGGCGATCGCTTGAGCCGATCCGATCGATTTGGCTTACGATAATCATGATTGAATGGTGAGGTCATCAGTGAAGCTATTGCAGCACTTCCGATTTAGAAGTATTACCCATCGGCTAGTTTTTGCCTGTGTGATTGCTGCGATTCTCATTTACAGCCTCTCATTTTGGCGGATGCGCCAAGTTGCCGAAGAGCTTGGCGAGAAATGGATCGCCAATGTAGCCCAATCTCAAGTTGACACAGTTGCAGCCGAAGTTTCAGGGGTTTTGCGATCGATAGAACTAAACGCACAGATGATAGTTCATGCCGAACGGCAAGTGAATTATTTTCCCAAAGAGCCTGCGATCGCACCTCTGTTAACCTCAATCGTACAGCAATCTATCGTCAGTGCTGTGGCAATTCGTACGCCAAACAGTACGGACATCGAACAATTTGGACAAAGCTCCGATCGTAATGGAGCAGATCGGGCGTTTGGCGATCGCGACATCACCAATCTGATCGCCCACTGTCAAAGCACTTCAGGCGTAACACAGCCTTTTTGGACGCAACCCTATCCACAAAACTCGCTGACTGGCTCCTTAAATGAATCCTTGAGCGCAGCCTATTGCGTTCCTCTTCTTCACAGGCTAGATCGAGAACCAAGCGTACAAGGGATGTTGGCGATCGAAATTACCCTAGACTGGCTCAAGAAATATGCAAGCAGTTATTCCCCCATTTCGATCCCAATCATTGACCAAGTTGCTTGGGTTAAGATGGGGAAAACATTTGCTATCCATCTGCCAACTAGTCAATGGTTGGTGAGACCTTCAGCATCCATTCAAATAGCATCCATTCAAAACTTGCCTTGGGTTTCTCCCGCGCATACAAGCATACTCAGTCAATCTACTTGGGATATAGCCACTGTTCCTAAAGTTTTTAAGGATTCCCAAGGAATCCTCGTGTTTATTACTTTACCTGTAACAGATTGGACATTCGGTATCGCCTTCTCAGCCTCAGAACTTTGGCAGGTTCATCTCAAGGCTATCCTATTGATCGTGGCATCAATGGCGAAAGATATGGTGTTTATGTGCGTGGCGATCGCACTGGTGTCCCGCAGAACTACCCGCCCCCTCCGCGCCCTGATCGTAAGTACAGAGGACATTGCACAGGGCAACCTCGACACCAAATTGCCGATCATTTCTCAGCATGATGAAGTCGGGCGACTGGGAAGCTCTTTCCGTCATATGCGCGATGCGCTGAGAACCTATATTCAGAAGTTACAGGAAACAACGGTTGCCAAGCAAAAAATGGAGAGCGAACTTTCCATTGCAGGGCAAATTCAATACTCTATGTTGCCCAAAATTGCAGTTGCTGATAGTCCTACCCGACGGTATCAGCTCTCGACTTTACTGGAACAAGCCCGTTTAGTAGGTGGCGATCTCTATGATTTTTTTCAAATGGAAGACGATCGCCTGTGCATCATCATTGGAGATGTTGCTGACAAAGGCATCCCAGCAGCCCTCTTGATGGCAAGAACGGTTACCTTGATGCGAACGATGGTGAAGCAAACGAGCACGCCCGTCAAAGCCTTAAGTGCGGTCAATCGCGAACTCTGTGTCAATAATGAAGAATGCTTGTTTGTGACGCTATTTTGTGGCTTGCTAGACCTGCATACTGGAACCTTACACTATGCCAGTGCTGGTCACGATCCACCCTTGCTGGTACGCGATGGGGAAGTTCGATTTTTGGATGTGGAAACAGGCCCACCCCTTGGAATTGAAGCAGATGCGATCTTTCCCGAATATGAGTATTTGCTTCAGCACAACGATCTGATCGTTCTCTATACCGATGGGATTACCGAAGCGATGAATCTAGATGGGGATCTATTTTCCGAAGCTAGACTGCTCGATGCGATCGCATCCTATCCTCCCTCAAACCCTGCCCGAGCGATCCGCACCATTCAGCATTTCCATCGACAGTTTGTGGGAGATGCGCCGCAATCAGACGATTTAACTTTACTAGCCTTGCAATATCAGCCCTCTAGTCCCTTTCCCCAGAAGGTAGAAGTTGTGGAATTGATCATTACGATTAATAGCGAGTTAACTGAATTAGAGAAGGTCAAACAACGCTTAGGAGAAATCTTGCAGACCCATGGGTTGGCAGTGGAATCGATTGAAGACGCTCAACTGATCGTCGAGGAAGTGTTAGTCAATATCATTCAATATGGCTATGACAACCAAAGTCACCAACGTATCGATCTGCAAGTTAAGATTAGCCCCACCCGTTTAAAGATGACCTTTGAGGATTGGGGCAAGCCCTTTAACCCACTCACCGAAATCCCCGACCCCGACTTGTCTATGGAGGATGGCGATCGCGAGTCAGGCGGTTTAGGTTTTTATCTGGTACGCGAATTAGCCGATCGCGTTGACTACGAGCATCGCGATCGCAAAAATATTCTGACGATTTTCCTAACTGTCGCTAAATGAACTTAGTGGTGGTCTACAATCGCTTCAGGACTGAGGCTTAGCCATTAAAAACTTACAATACTAAACAATTTAACCAGTATTCAACCAATAGCCAAGAAAAACGATGACCCTAAAAATCTCAACAAAACTCTCTGAACCAACCACCTCATACCTTGTCCTCGATGGTAAACTCGATGCGATTACAGCACCAGAGCTAGAGGAATTCATCGACAATCATCTCAGTCCAGAGATCGCAACCCTGATCCTCGATCTACAGGCACTTAGCTTTGTTTCCAGCGCGGGGCTAAGAATTTTTGCCAAACTGCGAAAGATGATGAAATCGAGAGACGGCAAGGCTTTTTTTGTCAACCTCAGTCCCCAAGTTAAAAAGGTTTTTGATATTGTCAAGGCTGTGCCGATCGCTGAGGTTTTTCAGGACATTGAGGAACTCGATGCCTATTTGGCAAACATGCAACGCAGGGGTACAGAAGAACATGAGTGAGGCGATCTCTGTAGGAAGTCAAAGGAAATGATGCGCGATCGCGCGATCGCGTCCCTCATGCTTGGCTGCATACAAAGCCTCATCTGCCTTGGCGATCAAACTTTCTGGGCTTTTATCTAATGTAGGAATGCAGCTAGCGATACCTAGACTCAAGGTGACATAATCGCTAACATCAGAGTTTTGGTGGGGAATGGCAAGGGCAGCGATCGCCCTTCGTAAAGACTCTGCCACCAAAAGGGAATTTTCTGTATTTGTGTTTGGCAAAATTACGGCAAATTCCTCACCACCGTAACGGGCAATCAAATCCGTAGAGCGGTGGATCGCTTTTGACATAGCTTGGGCAACGCGGATCAAGCAGTCATCTCCGCCTTGATGCCCATAGCAATCGTTGTAGCGCTTGAAATAGTCAATATCAATCAGGATCAGCGCTAGCGGTTGCTGTTCGCGCAGGTGTCTTTGCCATTCGATCGCCAGATATTCGTCAAAGCGGCGGCGGTTCGCAATTTGGGTCAGTCCGTCTAAGTTGGCTAGGCGCGATAACTCCTGATTGGCCCGTTGAAGTGCAGCGGTGCGATCGGCAACCTGTTGTTCGAGAATGCTTTCGCTGTCTCTCACCTTTGCATAGAGTTGAGCATTGACGATCGCGATCGCGGCTTGACCAGAGAGCAACTGTAAGAGTTCGACGCGATCGGCAGTAAAGGCTCCCGTGGAAATGTTGTTTTCTAGATAAACAATTCCTACCAGATTGCCTCGATTGAGCAAGGGATAGCAAAGAATGGATAGAGGCTGGACGGCTTGAATATAGACATCTTGAGTGAAGTTTCCCGACTTGACGGCATCGGCAAGCAGAACAGGTTCGCGCGTGCGTGCTACATAATTGAGCACTGATTTTGGCATCGCGTCATGGATAGACTGAGGGCTTGGAAGGCTATCAACATCGGTACTGCTACGCGCCGCGATCGCGAATGCACCAAAATCTCCCGATCCTGATGGTGTATGCAAAAGCAAGCAGCCCGTTTGTGCGCCTGCATTTTCTAGCAAAACTTGCATCAAGGTTTGCAACAGGTTTTCCAGCATGATTTCACTGGCGATCGCTTGCGACGATTTCATCACCGTCGAGAGGTCGAGCGCATCCTTATTCGTATTTCCCGAAGTACCCAAGGAAGTGCGGAGAGGGCGCGGCGAAGCAGATGCCTCAGCTTTGAAAAGCTGGGGATAGTTTGCTTCAAGTTGACGGACTTTCGCAGTTGCCCCCCATCGCAGGTAGCAGTAATGGGCTTCTTGCAGATAAATCCGCGCAATTTTTTCTTTACCCCAATCGAGGTAAAACTTCGCAGCCCGTTCGTTTGCCAGCGCTTCTTCTTGAAGATAGCCATGTTCTCTAGCACCCGCGATCGCGCGATCGTAGAATTCCAGAGCTTCTAATTTCTCGCCCAAAACGCGATACCGTTCGGCTTCCACCAAATGAAATTTGTGCAAATAATTCATCGGTGCAAACTGACTCCAAACTTTCATCATTCCTTGGTTTTCTGCAACCTGTTGCAGGAAGGTGTCGCGTTCTATCTGTTCAGAACTAGGCGACAAATCTAGATGAGAAGTCAATCGGGGGCACAACGCTAAACGACAGAGAGAATCATAGAAACACTGAATAGGAATTGCAACCCCATTCCTGCCGCTAGCCACAAAATGCTTTGCAGCTTCGCTCGTTTCTAAAGCCAGCTCAAATTCCTCGAACAGATAGCATAGAGGAAGCTTACTCGTGTAAAGATGCCAAAATCCTGCTAGATCGTTCTGCGTTTGCAATGTCGTGCAGGCTTCTGTCTCATCCATGACTGTCCCCACAAGTTGGCAGGGAAACTCCGCTTGTCCGATTAAATTCAAGACTGCTTGCTGGTAAGCTCTAAGATAGGATAAAGCCGACCGTTGCCCGATTCGTTCCAATACAGAACTGTATCGCTGCATCTCCGAGCTAAGCTCGGATAGCTCTTTGCCTACTAGATACGCATGGGAACAATAGTCAAACAGGGCATACCCAACATAGGTGAATTCCCCTGTTTGCAAGCCGACTATATGAGCTTGCTGCAAGGGTTCCAAGGTCTCTCTTAAATGAATTTTCCAATGACTGACAAAAGAATGAACGATCATCAATATGGTCGCTTCAAACTCTCTGTTTCCCATTTGCGACAAAATTTGGAAAGCTAGTTGACCATATTGGTAAGCAGTTTCAAAATCCCTAAAGATCCTACAAACAAAGGCTCCATAGGTAGCATAACCTACCGTAGATGCTGGAGCATTCCCATAAGCGATCGATAGTTCCAATTGCTTTAGCACCAGCAATCCGTGAAAATGCGGTGCGCTGATAAACGCTACAGTACTCAATTTCACTAAGAGGGATAATGCCGCTAAAGATGTGGGATCGCTCATCTTGGGCAGATCGGCTAGATCGCTGGGCTGTCTACCTGCGAGGAGCTTTTGGGTCTTTTCCAACGCGCGAGCAAAATCTAACTGATTGGGCTCTTGGGGGAAAGTGATACCAAGTTGGGAAAGCATCTCCAGACCTGTTGCCAAAGCTTCTAAAGGTCTACCCTGAAACCCATAAGCTTCAATTTTGAGGGCACTGACTTTTACCCAGTCCAGTGGAGTTTTTACATTTTTCTGTACAACTGCGGTCAAGCACTCCATTCTCTCTAGGTCAGCACTGAGAAACGCTGCTTTTACCGCCTCTGCATGTAGCATCAACACGGTCTCGTAATCGCGACTCCAGCCATTCTTACCCAGCAAAAATATCCCCTGTTCTAGGTATGAGATTGCAGCTTTGTGTGCCATTGCTTTAATTGCTTTCTTCCCAACTTGTAGATTTAATTGGGCTAGTCGTTCTCTTTCTTCCCCTTTCTCGATTAGTTCATTCCCACGATTGAGATGATCGACTATATCAAACAGCTTTTCCGCTCTATAGGCTGTTGGCATCCTATCTAACAAAATTCTGCCAATTTTGAGATGCATTGATGCCTGTTCGCTTTCGGGAATCAAAGTGTAGGCTGACTGTTGGATGCGATCGTGGGCAAATTGATAGTCTTGGATCAACAGGTTCCGATCGAGCGGCGATCGCGCCATGACAAATCCCTTCTCTATGGCTATCTTTAGATCGGCGAAGATTTCCGCAGGAGAACGATCTTCCACAAACGAAAGGGTGTCTAGGTTGAACTCCGATCCCAAGCAGGCAGCTAGAGATAATAATGTCTGTAAGGATTGTGGCAGCTTCCGTAACTGTGCGGTCATTAACTCCACGACGTTGTCGGTAAATCTCATTCCCTCGATTTGTGCTAGATCCCACTGCCAAGCTCCAAGCGCATCAGAAGTGCGATCGAAGGTCAGTAGGCTCTCACTGTAAAGGTTTTTGAGAAATTCATTGACGAAAAACGGATTACCACCCGTCTTGTGTACCACCAACTCCGCCAGCCCTGTGACTGTTTCTGCTTCACTCTTTAAGGTCTCAGCAATCAGTTGTTCGATCTGCCCTAGGGTCAAAGGGGGTAAAACGATCCGCTCGATGTGGGATCCCAAACCCTGAAGTCGGTCGAGCGCGATCGCCAAAGGATGACCGCCCGATACCTCACGATCTCGATATGCCCCAATCAGGAGCAGATATTCCGTTTGAGAATTCTCAGTGATTAACTGCTCAAGCAGTTGTAATGTCGCCAAATCTGCCCACTGGAGGTCGTCGAGAAAGAGGACTAAGGGATGCTCTGAACTGCAAAATGCTTGAATAAACTGTTGTAACACTAGATTAAAGCGATTTTGAGATTCGCTTGCACCCAAATCGAGCACAGACGGCTGAGCGCCAATAATTAACGCCACATCAGGAATCACATCAATCACGACTTGCCCGTTTGTGCCTAAGGCTGTTAATAAGCGATCGCGCCATTGTCTCAGAATTGCTTCTGGTTCTCCCAACAGTTGCTTGACCAAGTCAGTAAAGGCACTCACCACAGCCGAGTAAGGAATATTGCGCTGATACTGGTCGAACTTACCAGAAATAAAATGTCCGCGTTTGGTAGTAATGGGTTTATAAAGTTCTTGGACTAAGGCAGATTTACCAATGCCAGAATAGCCCGTAACGAGGATGAATTCGCTCCGAGAGATGCGATGATTATCCTGACTGTTATCTGGACTGCTAACTCGCTCAAAGGCTTCCAGCAATCTTGCAATTTCCCGTTCTCGTCCGTACAGCTTTTGAGGGATTTGAAAGCGATCGAAATTATCGTTGCGACCTAATGCAAAAGTAGAAATCGCTCCCACTCTATTCAATTGCGCCTGACATTCCTCTAAATCTGTTTTAAGTCCCCATGCACTCTGATAGCGATCTTCCGCATTCTTTGCCATCAACTTGCTGACAATCTCTGAAAGCATGAGAGGAATTGTCTCACCTGCGATCTCTCGAAGTGAGGCTGCTTGTTTGGCGATGTGACAATGCACCAACTCCATCGGAATCTTGACTTGTAAAGGGTAATTTGCCGACTAAGAGTTCGTAGAATGTAACACCGAGGGAGTAAAAATCACTGCGATAGTCCAGCGATCGGTTCATGCGACCCGTTTGCTCTGGAGAAATGTAAGGTAAGGTTCCTTCTAGAGAATTTGGAGCTTGCAGTATGGGATTCTCTCGACCGATCTGGGTAGAGATACCTAAGTCAATCAGCTTCAGATCTCCAGTTTGAGGATTAAAGACAATATTCGCGGGATTGATATCTTTATGCACGATCGCTTGGCTGTGAAGTTGCCCTAATCCTTCCACAATTTTTATACTGAGGGTCAAAAAATCTCGGACAGCAAGTCCTTCTGGATAACGATTGAGCCACTGGTTAAGTGAAATTCCGCCAAAGTCTTCAAGAATCATGACTAAGGTTCGTTCCCATTCTTCCAATCCAGAGGCTTTCACAACATGGGATAGCTTGAGTTGATGAGTAAGTTTATATTCCTGTCGATATCGCCTCAGTTGGTCAGGTGTGGGATAATCTGCTTTCAGTACTTTTAGAATCACCTGCTGCTCATTTTCTGCTCGCAGCGCACGATAGACTCTTGAGTTATCTCCATCGTGTAGTTGAATGAAGTTCTTATACCCTGAAAGCGTTGGCATGGTGAGTGATATTTACTGATATCCGTAGTACAGATCTGGGACTTTATTTCTGCGCGATCGCATACAAGACATGGACATCTAGGGCATGAACTGTATTCGTCCGCAGGAATTGCAGGTTTGCCCGTCGAACGCTTTCTCTTACGGCTGGATCGAGTCGATCGATCGTACCCCTGAGCCCTCCACCCAAAACCATTGTCCACCAATCTTCTGGATCGGTCAGTTCATGCTTACCCATTTCGGCGACAACCTCTACCTTTGTTGCACCACTCTCTTCAAGTAAGGATTTCAGTGAAGTAGGATCGCTAATTCGATCCCAAGGTGTAAATTGCTTATACAGATCTGGGCGTTCGGTCTCAATCTCCCTCCAAAAAGCTTGATTCGCAGGTTCAAATACCTTTTCACCCCAAGAAGTAATGGCAAGTTTACCACCAGGTCTTACCATTCGCCAAAGTTCTCGCACTGCTGCCACCATATCGGGAACAAAGAAAATCCCGAAAACACAAACAATCGCATCAAAGCTTTCGCTAGGCAAACCTAGATTTTCAAAATCGCCATGGCGAAATTCAATATTCTCAAGCCCCTGTTGCTGTGATTTTCTACGCCCTCGTTCGAGTAGAGATTCGGCAATATCTATCGCCAAAACCTGACCAGTGGAACCTACGCATACTGCCGCTGGAATCGCCGAAGCACCCGTCCCACAACAAACATCCAAAACCCGATCGCCCGAACGAAGCGACAAGCGATCGATGGTTTGTTGACCGAAACGATTCCAGAACGATAAAGCTGGAGCATCGAAGTAATCAGATGCAGCATTAAATACTAACTCAGTCTTCGCTATTGCCTCTTCCTTGCTCATCATTAAATTACAACTACTCCCACTCTTAAATAGTTTGTTCAGATCTCAGAACTTGTTCGCTCAGATTACCTATAGCAATCCTATTTGATTTGGATGTAGGGGTAATTCATTGCCCCTACAATTCTAGACAGAGGAAAATTGCGTATAAATCATGCCTAACTTGCTATATTATGAACGACTGAATTTGCTTTCTATGCTAGTTTTTGAATTCTAATAAATCAATTTTAGCAAAGCGGAGGCTCAGATTTTAGCATTTTCAATAACATAGGCATTTTTTTGAATGTTCGCGCAGAAAACAATACATCCCCCCCCTGCCTACTATAAGTTTTAGTGGATTTATATCATTCGGCTTAATTGAGAATTAGCCTTACTAAACCAGATCCCACAAGCGCAAATTCTTCAAAATATCTTCCATTAAAAAGTTCCCAGAAGAGGTAAAACCTTTTTCTTGAGTAAATCCACTAGGGATGGTTCCATATATTCGTATTCATCGGGAATATCTAAACAAACCACGCGTTTATGTTTGAGCGATCGCTGGAAATTCTTTGAGAGCTTTCTGCGATGAGCCTTCTCCATCACAAAAATAATATCTGCCCACTGAATTGCCTCGCCGTTTAAGGGGGTTTCTGCCTCTCGATCTAGTCCTGCGGAATCCACCTCTAATCCCTCGTATTCAGCGAATACTGCCTCAGCCGTAGGGCTACGCAATCGGTCCCGACTGCAAATAAACAACAGCTTCATATATCAAGTTAAATCAAATTATAGACACGAAAATGTTTTTGGGAATTCATACTATTTCGGGATTGTTAGACTTAAAATGTTCCGTGTTGCTCGGTTAGGGAAACCATCTACTTGAAAAGCGTACAGCCTCTGAAAGCTCTTCACTGCTTGCTTTGTTCTGTTTGAGCTAACTGCTTCAATATCTTCTCAACCTCCTGTGGATTACGAACTCCCATAAACCCTATTTCCTCGCTCCTTGGATCGCCATCACTATCTTTCCATCTGCGAATCGAAATCACCACATCGCCCGAGCCATCTGCTCGCTCTTTCCGATATATCTCATTGAGTTGACTGGGCAGAAAGCTTCTGATTGTAGTATGTTGCCCCCCTTGAAACAAGATAGCTCGTTTGTCTGTAATCAAGTAAACTGTTTTTCGTGCGCCTTGCCATACCCAAAACGGACTAGATAACATCCCAAATCCGATGAGAACGAAAGGAATACCAAAAAGCGCAAACAGATGCTGAGGTTGTATACCATTGTTAAGATTAGGAAGCTTGAATCCTAATGCACCACACATCCAAAATATGGCAAAACTCGTCCAAGGAATACCGAATAAAACACCTGCGATCGCTTGTGCTGTAAAGAACTGAGGTATAGGTTGCTCGACCCACCTTATAGATTCTCCATATTCAAGCTCTTTATCGATTTTCCGACGGAGTTCGCTGGGTATTTGTAAGGTGGGTGACATAAGAAGTACTCTTTGCTGACTGGAAACCTTTACAGGATGTGTATAAGACTATAGTCTTTAGACTGCGTGTATTTGTCATTCTAGCTTTTGAATTCCAACAAATCATACCAATTCCACCTAAATTTGCAACAGATCGAGGTTTAATTTCCGCGCTCCGCGCAGTCTTTTAATAACAATGCGGCGCATTACTCTTTGAAAATGGTATCAATCTTAAACATGAATCTAAGCTAAATTAACTGCAACCAGAATTATCGACTCGTCCATCTGGCATGGTAGTAAGACATAGGATTGCTCCTCTGAGGTCAGCATTGTTGAGTTTGGCATCATTGAGACTAGCGAAGCTGAGGTTGGCTCCAGTTAGGTCAGATCCTTCTAGGTTGGCTCCAATCAAGATCGCCCCTTCTAAGTTGGTTCTATTGAGGTGAGCATCAAAGAAATTCGCTCCATGAAAGTCAGCATCAAAAAGATTAGCTCGATTGAGGCTAGCAAAACTGAGATTGGCTCCATTGAGATTGGCTTCATTCAGGATAGCTTCCTCGAGATTCGCAAAGCTGAGGATAGCTTCCTCGAGATTCGCAAAACTAAGATTGGCTCCAAATAGCTTGGCTCGATTGAGAATTGCTCCTTTGAGGTTAGCGCCCGTCAGATTAGCACCTTGCAATTTAGCATCGTTGAGTCTGGCACGATGAAGATTCGCCCCTTCAAGGATGGCATCATCGAGTTTGGCGTGATTGAGAATAGCCTCATTAAGATTTGCTTTACTGAGGTCAGCTTTACTAAGATTTGCTTTACTGAGGTCAGCTTTACTAAGGTCAGCTCTATTGAGTTTTGCTTCGCTAAAATCAGCTCTATTGAGTTTTGCTTCACTGAGCTTGCTTTTAATCAGGTTGCTTCCTTGCAAGGTTGCTTCAACGAATATGCTTGTTTCAAGGTTGGTTCCGAGCAGAATGGCTCCATTGAGATTAGCTTTACTGAGGTTGGCTCCGATGAGATTGGCTTGCCAAAGATTAGATCCCTCAAGATTCGCTCCTTGTAGGTTGGTTCCTTTCAGGTTAGCTTTACTAAGGTCAGCACGGTAGAGGTTCACTTCTTCAAGATTGGCACCTCTGAGTTCGTCTTCACTTGTAATAGCGACAAACCGTTTCCCCTCTTTCCCATCTGTTTCTAACCATTGTTCGTGCTTTTTTAGGTTTTCTTGGATCCTCATCAGTCAGTACTACTACACCCCATACTAGGTCATGCTTGTGTTCCCCCCTTAGATCATAGGTGATATGCTTAAGCAAAGCAAGATGTGTCAAGAATTTGAGAGAGCTATCACAAAACTCAATTCCTAGAATCTAGCACCAGAAACCATTCCCTGACTGCTTTTGAACAAAGTATCTTGCTTTGGCGCGAACAACCGCGATCGCAATCCTCAGAATTTCATAACCAGTTCAGGAATGCGATCGACAACGGGGTCATCCTCACTCTGCCTAGATCGTCGATGGTGATGCCTAGGGCTTGGGAGGTTGGGTCGAGATTGCATTTCAATATGCCGCCAGCGGGGTCGGTGGCGCGTAGGTCGTAGATGGAGGGAATGTCGGGGGTGGCTTTTGTGGGTGGTGTGTCGGAGTTAATGATGGGGAGTTGGTTGGGTCGGGCGGTGAGGGTAAAGCCTTGGGCTGCTCCTAAGGAACGTGGATTAAATAACCTGTAATTCTGGCTTAGCGGTATAATTCCATTGTGGTAAAAAATCATCGAAGACAATTTTCATATTGGATTTGAAGTTATCAGCAACCTTTCGACCTGTTTCATAGGTTTTGTCAAGGATAGTCGTAAAGACCCTGAGCCCTTTACGAGTAGTTGCAGTTGCCATTAGTTCTTGCACAGTTTGGACACTATCAAAAATCACACCCTGACAAACCCGAGAAATATGAGGAAATAAGCGATGCCCAATGGGATTGTACTTGGAGGTGTAAGGGGGATAGTGAGCAATACGAATCTCGATTCCCAGTTCATTGACTAACACCTGCAAATCCTGCTTGAAGATGTAATGACGGGAACTATTGCTACCTCCGCCATCACATAACAGCAAAATTGAGTGAGCTAGTGGGTAACGAACTTTGCCGTAGGTATTCCACCAGTAGCGAATCGAGTCGCAGGCAAATTCGCTGGTATCGTGACTAGTGCCAATTTGGAGATAACCAATATTGGCAGTCAGGTCGTACAATCCGTGGGGAATTACCACCCCTTCTGCCAACGTTGGCCAATCATGGTCAAATACCTCAATCGCTTCTTGCGTGTACAGTTGCCCATCTCGATATAGCTTGCCAATCAATTCTCTTTTTTTGTGTCCATACTGACAATCGGATTGCCAGCCGTTTGGTAGGTCTCCCTCAGGTGGTCAATCGTTTCAAATTGTTCATTACGATATTCACTTTTACCTGTAGCGAGAGTTTTTACCGCTTTACGTTTGCGAAAATTGTGTTTCTCCAACAACTGATCTACTACTGTGACACTGACTTCAATTCCTTCTTCCTTCAGTAATTCGGCAATCTCATGACGCTTGAGGTTTGTCCACTTGAGCGTTTCATCCATGGGTGAACCTGCTGTATGTCGTTCCAAGACTCGCAAAAATGCCTCATCTAGTCCATCAATTGTCTCAATCGCCGATTTACGTCCACCTCCAGGTTGTCGAATCCGTTCATCCTGGACAATTGTTTCATCCTGAAGTTCTCGCAGTCCCAAATGTAAGGTTTCGTGGTGACACCCAAATAATCGCCGAATGTATGCCTGTCCCCCGTACCCTAGTTTCATCGCTTCAATGGCTGCATACCGACGACGATCCTTCTCGGATAAGGACTGATAGTATCGTTGCATCTGGCACTCTATCGGGGTAGGGTAGGTTTTCATTTTCCACCTGTTATGACTCTGTCTCTCTAGCTTACAGTCATAACTGAAGGATTACACCTTATTTAATCTATGATCCTGAGCCGCCATCGTCGATGGCTCCGATGACGACTTTGTATGTGCCTGTGTTGGGACTGTTCCACGATAGGAGTCCCGTCGTGGGATTGACGGTTAAGCCTGTGGCTCCGCCGTTGTTGATTAATTCGTAGCGGATGCGATCGCCTGCATCGGGGTCGGTGGCTTGGATTTTGATTTCATAGTTGCCGATCGCATTGGGTGTCCATGCGATCTTGCCTGTGACTGGATCGAGCGCCATGCCGTCGGGATGGGTAATGAGGCTGTAGCGAATCGTGTCGTTTTCGGCATCGCTGACAAGGAATCACATATTCCAGTATAAAAGCAAAAAACTATGCCAGAATAGGGCTAAAGTAAAAATGCTAAAAGCCATGTTTACAGTCCCTTTAGAATACCTACACTTACCAACTGTTGAGGAATTGCCCGATTCCGATGAAACCCCTGTGGATAACGAACTCCAAAACGACATTCCCAATATTCTGCTGAATCTACTTAGAGACATATGGGAAGATCGCTTCGACTGGTTTTGGGGCGTAGACATGGCTGTTTATTACGAACCAAACATTGAAAACCCAGAAGAGTCAAAAGCAGTTGTTCCCGATGGTTTTTTAGCCTTAGGCGTTCCCAGACACATTGGCGAAAGCGGACGTTTGAGTTATTCGATTTGGTCAGAAAAAGTATTGCCGATTTTATTTTTTGAAGTAATTTCTAAGACTTACAACAGTGAATACGATGAAAAGTTAGAACTGTATCAGAATTTAGGGATTCGCTATTACGTTATCTACAATCCCTTTAGCGGAAAGAGCCTCGCCTATAAAGACCGGTCATCTTTGGAAGTGTATCAGTTGGTGAATGGCAAGTACGAACTGATGCCGTCGATCTCGCTTTTGCCTGAAGGTGGAGAAATGGTGTGGCTGGAAGGCGTAGGACTTGGTATTGGTTGCGTTCGCAACGAACTATACGATTGGCGGCGGGAGTGGTTGTATTGGTACGATCGCGATGGAGTCAGATATCCGACTGCTAAAGAACAGGCTGCGATCGCTGAGGCAAGCTCCGAGCAGGAACGTTTTGCTAGGCGGAGGGCGGAGGCGATCGCTGAGCAAGAACGTAATGAAAAACTTCTAGAGCGTGAGGCTAAAGAACAGGCAGAGGCGATCGCCGAGCAGGAACGTAATGAAAAACTCCAAGAACGTCAGCAAAAAGAGAAACTTGCAGCCTACTTGAAATCGCTTGGCATTAATCCAGATGAGATTCCCTAGCGATCGCTTTCATAACCGAGTATAGCGATCGCTTGCAAATTTACTAAAAATGAGCGATCGGCGATCGCTTCAAAAAAATTGCGATCGCTTACCAGTCTTAGAATTATAGTAGATTACCTACAAATTTCTAAATTATTTCCGAAAACTTATCGCATACAAACTTCTAAAAAAGCCGATTGCTTGCAGGTGCATGAATTATTGTTAAAAATAGGCGATCGTTTCTTAATGGGGCTATTTTTCCTTAAGCTGCGAGCGCTTTGGCTTTGATGACTTAGCTGGCTTGGTCTGTTTTATTGACAGTTTTTGTAGTTTTTGGACTTGTTTGAGGGTTAGTCCTGTCAATTGGGCAACTACATCTAGGGCAATGTTGGAACGTAGCATATTTAAAGCGATTTGGTTAGCTGTTTCTGTTTTGCCTCTAGCCTCGCCCTCGGCTATACCTTCAGCTTTGCCTTCAGCTTTGCCTTCAGCTTTGCCTTCAGCTTTGCCTTCAGCTTTGCCTTCTTGCAAAATTTCCTGATAAATTACTGATTCCTTCATGATTTCGCTCCTTAGTAGTCTTTGGATGATTTCCTTGTCTAAGGCTATACCTGATATTATAGCGGTCGATGCGGCTACGTTGCTTTGTACTTGCTTATCTTGGATATTTTCAATTTGTCTTGCAACTTGTTTTAATGTCTCTTCAGGATTTTGGGTTTGAGATAATGTGGCAAAGGGGAAGAGTCCTTGGTATCGCTGAAATATTTCTGTGGGCTGCTCCCATAGTCTGATCGCGTTAAATTGATGGTTTAGCGTGCCAATGTTAAATGTGGTTTCATAGACTAGGGGGGATTGGCTGGGGGTGAGATAGATCACGACTTGATGGATTTGTTTATCGGGAAATTTACGATACAGCCGCAGTCGATAATCTGCCATGCGGAAGGGGATATTTTGATTTGGTTCGGTCTGGAACTCGATATGCAGGATGATTTCTGTTGATTTGAGAAATATCACGGCATCGGCACGAATTGGCTCGACTGAGAGTTCGGAGGGTTCGAGTTTGGTTAGAAGGATCGCTTTGCCGAGTAGCCAACTGGCGAAGTCGGTGGGGAATGTCTCTGCGAGGAATTTACAGATGTTGTCGATCATTGCGAAATTTTATCATCTCAAGGGTGCTTGAGAACGACTTAATCTATAGCTCAAATGATCGCTAGTTTGAGAGAATCGCTTGCTTGTTTGGATGGAGATCTCTGGAACAATAGGATGGATTCCAAGTAGATTTATTTGGTGCGTTTCATTTCATGAATGCACCCTACGCTACTACTTTAACTTACTATGCCTGTAGTTTCCAATTATGAACACAAAAACCCACGATTTGTTGATTGGGGTTGTTTTCCAAAGGCTGTTCTGCACCATAAAACCCAATTCCTTTAAAATCCGAATCCGATGCCTCTGAAGGATAGTTCAACTCATCTCCACTATCGTAGTCGAGTTCAAAATACTCAGTTAAATCTGAAAGTTTGGAGCCAATTTCAAATTTGTCAAGAAATTTTCCTTTGTATCCCTCAAACACAAAAATCATGAAGAGAATATCATTAGAATTGAACTCAAGCATTACAATTCTATCGCCATAATAAAAGACCTTATGTTGATCTAGTAATTTAGAATTTGAAGAAAGTTTATGACAAATCCAACTTTTAGAATTAATTAATACATCGTTAAGACCAATTGATTCTATTCCTCTTTTTCTCTTTTCATTTTCTTCTTTTTGATCGATAATGAGGCTTGGGTCTTTAAGATCGGGTATTGCCGAAAGATGATCTCCTATCTTAAATCCTGCCGCAGAAGTTCCAGGAACAATTTTTGCCCATAAATCCAGCTTATTCATTAGTTTGCATCCTTATTCAATAACGTTCCACTTTCCATTCTGATACTCAATAGGTTGACCATTTGAATTAAAGTATTGCTGATTAGGTGCTACTGTGCCAGGTTTAAAATCTAGATTATCAATGATCCTTATTTCGTTACCATTACGTAATGTAAACTTATAGTAAGGCACTCCACCATGAGTTTTGCTACCTGGATGGTATTGAACCTCTTTAATTATAGGATTATTGGGTAACTCAAATATCTGTGCTACGCCACTAGAACTTGCACGCGGTGTTTTAGGGACAACTTCAAAGCCACTTAATTCGTAGTGCTTTGCTAGATTCTCAAAACTTACTCCGAAAACATTATTTGGATTTTCGTAGTCAATGGATCTAGGAATGCCAGCTTCTTCAGCTAATTGCCATTTTAATGCCTCTGGATTACTGTATCGAGGAAGTTCAATGTTAAAACCACCACCTTCAATAGGGTTAACCTTGATATTAAATTGAGCTAAAGCATTAGAAAAGCTCTTGTATAAGGCAGGATAAGCATCTCTAAACTCTTTAGAAGCAAAAGGAGCAGCCAAAGAGCCGATCTTAAACACAGCAAGAGCACCATCTCCATTGTCCCAATCATTTTTAGCACTTTGAACTGCTTGATAAGAGAGCGTTCCAAATAAAAGAGCCAAGAGAGGACCACCAATTTTAGGTATAGCCCCTAAAATTGGTGCACCAAACCCCAATAATCCTCCAAAAAACATACTTTCTAGTATCTTTGCACCATCTATCTCTGTTTTTCTACCATCACCACTGTATAAACTCTTAGATAGGTGATATCCTTCCTCAACCAAAGTAATAGCTCCAGAGAAAGCCGATGCATATGCGGTATTACTGAGAATGCCAATAATAGCTTGAGTTACATTAACTTCCTGAATACTGAAATACCCACTAGGATCGGTAAAATTAATCGGATTATTATTGGCATAGGCATAAGGATTCTGACTGATTGGACTACTCAACCTGCCACCAAACGCATCCTTCGAGATAAACCGACCCAACTCCGAATCGTAATATCTCGCCCTCAGATAATCTAACCCCGTACCATCCCTCTGCTCGCCCGCAAACTGGAACGAATTACTCGAACTACCACCCCGCGCCAACAACCGACCAAATGCATCATAGGTATACCTATCCGTCACCTGACCCGTACTATCTGTCAACAACCGCGTCGAACCCAAACCATCCGAATGATAGAAACTCGTATTCCCACCACTCTCAGACTTAATCAAACCTAATCCAAACGTATACTTCGTCTGAATCTGACCATTGGCATCCGACTCTTGCAGAACCTTCGCTAATCCCCTCGTATCCAGTAGATAATTCTTCCTCACCCCATCCGTAATACTTGCCACGCGATTTCCACTCGCGTCGTAAACATAGCTCGTTTGAGAAGTACCATTATCAACCTTGATTAACCGATTCTCACCGTCGTTAATCCAATCATAAGTAACCGTATTTGTACCATCAGATTTAGTCAGCGTCGAACCATTATTGTCATAGGTGAAACTCGTCACCTTAGTCCCGTTCGTCGCATTCTTTAAGCGATTATTCGCATCGTAAGCATACGTCGTCAAACCACCCGCAGGATCGGAATCATTCCGTTTGAGGCGATTCCCCACAGGGTCATATTCATAACCAATCGTTCTATTCCCTAAAGTCGGATCGACTATAGACTCCTGCGTTAACTGATTCACAGTGTCAAAAGTATAGTTAACCGTCCTGCCACCATTCTCAACCACCTTCGTTCTATTACCCACACCATCCAGCGTATAGTCATAACTCGATAGAATTGCACCCGAACGATCGCGAGTATTCATTCCCGTCAAACGGTTACTCGCATCATAGGTATCCGTCTCCGTCGTACCATCCCCCAACGCCGTACTGACTAGATTCCCCACGGCATCATAACCATACTTCGCTACTTGGTTGCTACCAGACGTGACCGTATCCAAACGATTCAACTTGTCATAGGCATAATTCACCGTATTCGCACTCGTGGTCAAAACCTTGAGATTGCCCAAAACATCATAGGTATAACCCACCGTCTGACCGTCAGGATTCGTAATCAAATTCACACGGTCATAACTACCAAAACCATAACTCGTCACACCCCTACCATCCGTTACCGTCTTGATTTGCGAAGTAATTGGATCGTAGGTATAACCCACCGTCGCCACACGCGGATCAGAGAACGACTTATTCGACAATCTGCCATACTGGTCGTAGCCATAGGTAATCTGAATGCCTGAAATTGGAATCGACAGGTCTGTAAAGGATAGGGTGAAGTTGCCTAGCTTTAAGCCTCCACTGACGATTTCGATTTGGTCTTCGACGGAGTTGCTCAGTCCTGTGGTATCTGTGGCGGTTAAACGGATGCGATAGCTGTCGTCTGAAAGGGTGCTGGGGTCGAGTTTGCCCAATACGCTTCCTGCACTGACTTCGCTGCTACCGACGAGGATGGTCTCCCAGTCTTCGGTTCCCATGCGGACGATCGCGATTCCTTGCAGGATGCGTCCCGCCGCATAGGATTGTAGGTTGTCGTCGGGGTCGTCTACGTGTCCTTTGAGATCGCTTGACGAGGAGTTGCAGGTCGGCGAGTTTGATGTCATCGCTGGCAGAGAATGTCGGGGGTGGCTTTAGTCGGTGGGGTTTCGGAACTAATGATGGGAAGTTGGTTGGCTGCCGAGCAAGTCGTTAGTGTTAGGCTTATGTTAAAATCTTGGTTGACGTGTCTTACGGAGTCAGCATGGATACCATTAAAAAATTCGTCAAGAAAGCGACTTCTCCATCGACTCATAGTTACACGTCTAAAAATAACGAGCCAGATCATACGCAACTGCCGGAATCGGATGGAACCTTTGTGAAGAATTTTCAGGAACACCCACAAAGTTTGGTTTTAACCAGTTCTATCGAGCCAGTTTTACAGAAGTTGCATCCTGACGGACAGTATTGTATTGGTCAGGATAGTGGTATTTACTGGAAATTAACCGAACCGCCCGAAAAGGGTGCAGAAGCACCTGATTGGTTTTATGTGGCAAATGTACCGCCACTTTTGAAAGGGAAATACCGTCGTTCCTATGTAATGTGGAAAGAGTTAGTTCCGCCTTTGCTGGCGATCGAGTTTGTTTCTGGGAATGGTTCTGAGGAGAGGGATGATTCGCCTCCGCCCGAAGATCCCAATGAGATTGACCTAAAAACTGGAGAGAAAAAGAAGGCTGGTAAATTTTGGGTTTACGAGCAAGCGGTCAAAATCTCTTTTTATGCGATTTATGAGGAGAGTAAGGCTGCGGTTGAGGTTTACCGTTTAGTGAATGGGCGGTATGTGAAATTGCCGCCTAACAATCGTGCGCATTATCCAATTCCGCCGATGGGGGTTGAGCTGGGGATTCAGTTTGGGAATGAAGAAACGCCTATCCCTTGGTTGCGGTTTTGGGATGCGGATGGGAATTTACTTCTGACTGGGGATGAACGGGCTGTGGTTGAAATGCAGGCTAGGTTACAGGCTGAATTTGCTCAAAGGCAGGCTGAATTAGTCGCTGAGCAGGAACGAGTTGCTAAGGAGAAGGCTGAGCAGGGACAACAGCAAGCAGAAACGATCGCTGAACAAGAACATTTAATCGCTGAGCAGGAGCGTAATAAAAATGAAAAACTTACTGCATATCTGCGATCGCTTGGCATTAACCCTGATGATATTCCATAGCGGCGGTACGCATCCTGCAAGGAATCGCCTTTTGGGTTTATGAATTATTAGAGAGAGAATTTCTAAAAAAGAAACTCTAATTGGTGAAAATCCCTCAAAATTAGCGAAAAAGGATACACGAATCCTAAGACAAGGGAAAAAGCTAATCAAAAAGCAGGAAATTAGGAGCGGCTAGTCAATGAGAAATTAGCAATCAAAAACTTTATATTCCTACGCATCTACCCAAGCATGCCAATGGATTGTTTTTACCTCATAAAATCTAGCGTAATTTAAATTTTGAGTAATAGAGTTCTTATTGTCAGCCCTCACTTTCCACCGATTAATGCTGCCGATCATCAACGCATTAGGATGTCATTGCCCTATTATGCTGAATTTGGCTGGGAACCAACGATTTTATGTATAGAGCCAAATTTTATAGAAGGAATATACGATCCGACGCTATCTATGACAGTTCCAGAATCTATTGAGGTGATTAAATCGCCTGCTATTTCCCAAAAACTATCTAGAAAGTTTGCACTTGGAAATTTAGCCTTTAGGTCTATATTTTTTTTAATTAAAGAAACTGCAAAATATTTTGAAAAGAATTCCTTTGATGTTGTCTATTTCTCTACCACAGTTTTTTTAACCATGACGCTAGGGCGATATTGGTTCGCAAAATATAAAGTTCCTTATGTTCTAGATTTTCAAGACCCTTGGTTGAGGGACGATTACGCTCGCACCACAACCGCCCCTCCAGGGGGCAAACTAAAATATGCCATCGTTCAATCTTTAGCGCAGGTCTTAGAACCTTTTACCTTACGTCAAGCTAGTCATATCACCAGCGTTTCACCAGAGTACCCCAAAATCTTAATGCAGCGATATGCTTGGTTAAAAGCAGATCGATTTACAATTTTGCCCTTTGGCGCACCCGAACGAGATTTTGAAATATTACCTAACCTCAATATTCAACAAAAAATATTCGATCCCAAGGATGGCTATCAGCATTGGGTTTATGTGGGTAGAGGTGGAGATGATATGGCTTTTAGTCTTAACTCGCTGTTTTTAGCAATCCAAAAGCTTCGCCAACAAAGCCCCGAACTATGGCGGACCATTAAAATTCATTTTGTTGGTACGAAATATTCAATTTTCGATCGCGATAAACCAATTGAAGCGATCGCGGCATCCTACGATCTCAATGGTCTAGTTGCCGAATATCCACAACGAATTCCTTACTTTGAGGCTTTACAAATTTTAAAGGATAGTCATGCCATTTTAATTATTGGCTCAGACGAGCCTAGTTATTCGCCATCTAAAGTCTATCCCTGCGTACTTGCTCGAAAGCCACTCTTAGCAATCCTACATCGACAAAGCCTTGTCGTAGATGTTTTGGAGCGTTGTAAAGCAGGACAAACTGTGACATTTGACGATCGCACCGTAGACCTTCTGGAGTCACTAATCGCTAAACTCGAATGGTTGCGATCGCAAGCACAAAGTTATATTCCTAATACTGATTGGGAAGCCTTTCAACCTTATACCGCCCGCGAAATGACTAAAAAACAATGTGCTATCTTCGATCGATGTATTTCACCTTCACTCTAGACGCAGGTTAGTTTTCTCAAACATAAAACTCCAGCATAAAACTCCAGCAGTTGACCTATTGCTCGCCGCTTATGAAACCGACAAAGCCACCCGAACCTTTAGCTGAAACCCAATGGGAACGTTTCTCCAAAACGCGCAACCAAGCCGATCCGAGAATTGTCGAGCAAATTGCTCAATTTCATACCCAGCGTAAGCTACTGACCAATGCATTTTGGGTGGCTGTTGCTGCGATCGTAGCGATCGCACTTGTCACCACCAAGACCAGTTCCTTTGAAAACATTTTGGGTGCGGGTCTGATTGCGATCTTTGCTCTCCTTCCCAGCTATATGTGGTGCTCGGGTCGAGTCCTTGGGATGCCAATTTTCCCAGTGTTTGCTCTCACTCATCTCTGGACGCACGCTAGCCCTCTTTTGAGCGAACACCCCATTGTGATGACCTATACCCCAGACAGTCGTTTTTTTGCAAGTTTGACCGTTGTCGGCTTTTTAGGCTTGGGAACAGCAGTTTGGTTTCAATTTGTCAAACATGCATCTGTTCCACCTACCAAATATTTAGTGCTTAAAACCGAACGCGGCGATGCTTTTTTTCTTGTGGTTCTGTTTGCTAGTGTTTTGTTTCATATGTACACCATAGGAGGATGGTTTCTCTTGGATGGGGGCATTTTTTCACTGGTACGAGGTGCAATCTTAGGTCTAACGGCTCTATCAGTATTTGTTTTAGCCTATCGCTTTGGCAAGCAAGAGTTGTCAAAAACTACCTCTGGGTTATTTATCATTTTGCTCGGCTTGGATATGATCGCTAGCTCAGCAAGTATGATTTTGGTGAGAGCGATGAGTTTATTTTTACTGTCAGCGATCGCGTTTATTATGGGACGACAGTACATTCCTTGGAAAACCTTGGCGATCGTGGTGCTCTGTTTTTCTCTTTTGCACATTGGCAAAGGGGAAATGCGATCGAAATATTGGTATCAGAGTTTCACCTTACAACCCTGGAACTACCCAGCTTTCTATGCGGAATGGATGGAAACAGCACTGCGATCTTTTACAAACAATGATAAAGACAATTCGGAATCGCAATCTTTTTTAGAGCGATCGAGCACGTTACAGCAGCTTTTACTGACACAGTCAGAGACTTCAAAGGGTTTACCTTACTTGGATGGTGCTACCTATGCGATTTTGCCAGAGCTTTTAATTCCTCGTCTCTTTAACTCTGACAAGATTACGAGTCATGAAGGTACGACCATTCTGAATATTCACTATGGCAGACAAAAGCGCGAAGATACACTCAAAACCACTATTGGATGGGGATTGCTGGCAGAGTCCTATGCGAATTTTGGGCTATGGGGTTGTGCTGGACTCGCCATGGTTTTGGGAATTGTCTATGGCTATGTGGCGCGATGGAGCATGAATATGTCTTTATTTTCGGCTCGTTCTCTGTTTGCAGTTCTGTTAATGGCCTATGCTTTCCAAGCAGAGTTTACGGCGGGGGTTTATGTAGCAGCTCTGTTTCAGTCTGGTATAACCTTGGCGATCGTCAGTTTCTTGTTGATGAAGGTTCAAGACGATCGGGTGAAAGCTCAAGACGCTCGTTAGGAGGTTGTCAGTTGTCAAGTTGTCAGTTCAAATATTCATCACAATATCCCAATAAATGCCGATAACCGATAACCATTAACCACTTTATCCATGAAACTCGCGATCGTTGCTTCCCATGCGATTCAGTACTATGCACCTCTATTTAGCTACTTAACAGCAGAGACACCTCTACAAATCAAGGTCTTTTATCTTTGGGATTTTGGCGTTACAGAGCAAATGGATCGAGGGTTTCAGCGATCGCTTCAATGGGATATTCCCTTATTAAAAGGTTATGACTGCGAGTTTGTTGAGAATATCAGTGCTAACCCTGGAACGCACCACAGAGCAGGATTACAGAACCCCACACTGCTAGAACGGGTAAAGCACTACAGCCCCGATGCAATTTTACTCATGGTTTCTTATAACTATGACAGTATTTATAATTTCCTGTGGCGATCGCTGACCCATAAGGTTCCACTTTTATTTCGGGGCGATTCCCATCGACTGTTGGTGAATCATAGCGTTAAATCATGGGCAAAACGACAGGTTATTTCCACGATTTTTAAACGCTTTGATGCTTGTCTGTATGTGGGGAAAGCTAATCATGACTATTTTCGCTATCACCACGTCCCCGAGCAGAAGCTATTTTTTACGCCCCATAGTGTAGATAACCAGAGGTTCTTTGATGTAAAGGATTTTGCGATCGCTCAAGCTAAAGTTTGGAGAGCAGAGTTAGGAATTCCCTCTGAGCATCTTTTAATCTTATTTGCGGGAAAGTTTGTATCAAAAAAGCGTCCACTAGATTTAGTCCAGTCCTTTCTCGATGCCAAGCTCCAGCATACCTCTCTATTATTTGTGGGTGCTGGAGAATTGGAGCCAGACTTAAAATTATTAGCTGCTCATTCTTCCCAGATCTATTTTGCCCCTTTTCAAAACCAGACCTTGATGCCTCGCACCTATGCCGCCGCTGACTTGGTAGTTTTACCCAGCTACGGCTCCAGTGAAACATGGGGATTGGCGATCAATGAGGCCATGTGTATGGCTCGTCCTGTAATTGTCAGTGACCATGTGGGATGCGCCCAAGATCTCGTACATCCCCGTCAAAATGGACTGATCTTTACCGCAGGCGATCGCGTTGAACTTGCGACTTGTTTAAAAGAAGCCTGTAGCGATCGCGATCGCTTGCAAGCATGGGGAAAGGCAAGCCATAACATTATTCGCAACTATAGCTATGCTAAGGTGGCTCAGGGAGTGATGTCAGCATTACACTATGTCCAAGAGAGTCAAACCTAAATTTCACGTCTGGATACCCGAGCTTTTTAGTAACAAAGGTGGCATTCAGGTATTTTCTTCGTTCTTTGTCAGGGGCTTGCAAGAACTCTATCCCACGGCTGACTATCAGATTTTTCTCAAAAGCGATCGCGCCATTCCCTCAAACACAACCTACCTACCGCAGACCCATTTCCACTATGCAGGACATTGGATATCGTGGCTCAAAACCCCTGTATTTGCGATGCAACTTCTGATTGGGGGACTTTGGTCGCGCCCTGACTTAATTATTGCCACACATCTCAATTTTGCCATTATTGCCAAGTGGTTAAATCGTCTTACAGGTATTCCCTACTGGATCGTAGCTCATGGAGTGGAAGCGTGGGACATTGAAAAGCCGAGTTTGATTCATGCCCTACGCCATGCCGATCGCATTCTATCGGTCAGTGAGTTTACGCGCGATCGCCTGCTTACATCTCATAACTTTAAGCCTAATCAAATAGTGGTTTTACCGAACACCTTCGATCCAGAGTGGCTCAGAATTGCACCCAAACCATCCCATCTATTAGAGAAATATCGCTTGCAACCACAGCAAAAAATTATTCTCACGGTATCGCGATTAATTGACTCAGAGCAATATAAAGGTTACCAACAGGTTCTCTTGGCAATGCCGCAGATTCGACACGCTATTCCCAACCTTCATTACATGATTGTGGGTAAGGGTAAAGACAGCGATCGCATCCTATCTCTGATGCACCAGTTGGAACTGCAAGACTGCGTAACCCTAACAGGCTTTATTCCCGATGCAGAACTTTGTGATTACTACAACCTTTGTGATGTCTTTGCCATGCCAAGTAAGCGGGAAGGTTTTGGCATCGTTTATCTGGAGGCATTGGCCTGTGGTAAACCCACCTTAGGAGGAAATCAAGATGGGGCTGTAGATGCTCTGCGACAAGGCGAACTTGGTGCACTGGTAAATCCTGACAATGTGCCTGAGATTGCCCAAACCCTAATAGCAATTTTAGAAGGAACCTATACAAATCCTCTGATTTATCAACCCGAAGCCCTTCGACGGGAAGTAACTGCCATATATGGCTTTGCTCGTTTTAAACAAACACTAGAGATTTATTTACAGCAGTATTGTGGCTAAACTCTATGTTTCCTTGACCCGCGTATGGAATATATTCTCATGGTGGTATGTTCGTTAAAAAATCCTAAGTGTTTAAGACTTCATGAATATCTAGACTATATTTAAAATCAAAGGTTTTGCAGTCCATTCACTGAGAGAAACTCAAATGGTCTCTACGAGCGTATTTCCAGATATTCAAAAACATATTCCTGTCATGGGAGATATGAATTTAAAAAGTCCGATCGCCTATAAAGCAACTCGGGCAATGGCTAGCGTTGTCAATGCTACGCAAATGGCATTGGCAGAAGCCTATATTAATGGGTTAGAAGTCCCAGACTCGGTGTTTCGAGCGGCGATCGATGCGTCCCTGCCCACCTTGTTTAAACATTGTCCAGGGTTGCTCGCTCCCTATGAGTGGGTATTACAGGAGACCGATCGCATTGCCGAGAGTTCGCGCGAACTGATGCAGGTGCAATACGACCGACCGCAGGCAATGCTCAATCAAATGTTGGGGGATTGGAAACTCATCTATCCTAAGTACAGCACTGGGTTTTGGGAAAATGGAGCAGCCAATCTAGAAGAATCGCAAATGCATATGCTCGATCAGGTCATCGAGCGATTGGGCATTGAGGATGGAGACAATATTTTGGATTTTGGTTGTGGCTGGGGCTGCGTACCCAACTACATCCTTTCTAAGTTCCCAAATGTAAGATTTACGGGACTGAACTTAAGCCACGAACAATGCGAGTATATGCGCCGTAAGATGCAAGATCCTGAGAGCTACCTGAGTTCGGGTCGCTTCACACTGCATGAAGGTGACTTAAACGAAGCCCATTTTGACGAAAAATTTGACAAAATTCTCTCCATTGGCGTCTTTTGCCATGTGGGGAATTTAACCAATGCTTTTCAGAAACTAGCATCCTTCTTAAAAGCCGACGGCAAGGTGCTGATTCATATCATCACGGTGCGCATTCCCAATCATATGTCCTCTGGCTTTACCCATAAGTATATCTTCCCTCACGGTCGCTATTGGAACCATGATGCGATTCCCAATCATAACCGCGATCTTAAAACCGTTCAGAAGTGGTATATGAATGGCATCAATTACCACAAAACCCTGACAGACTGGCTGCAGAGATTTGATGCTTCTCAAGAGAGCGTCAAATCTCTGGACTATGGCATGGACTACGCCAAATTCCGTCGAATCTGGCGCTTTTATTTGCTGTTGCTAGGTACAATTTTTGCGACTTGCGACGGCGAATATAATGGAAACGGTCAGTATCTCATGGTTCGCGCTTAAGCCATAACCATGCCACCGTCAACATTAAACACTTGCCCAGTGATGTATGCTGCCGCAGGATCTGCCGCTAGGAAACGTACCATACCTGCAATTTCTTCGGGCGTGCCATAGCGACCAAGGGGAATGTAGTTCAAAATTGCCTCTGCCTCTAGTCCAGCCGTCATATCGGTGGTGATAAATCCGGGAGCGACGGCATTGACCGTAATGCCCCGACTTGCGAGTTCTTTGGCGACGGTTTTGGTAAAGCCAATTACGCCTGCTTTGGCAGCGCTGTAGTTGGCTTGTCCAGGATTGCCCATCTGACCTGCCACCGAAGCGATATTGATAATACGCCCTGACTTTTGCTTGAGCATCAGTTTGGCGACAGCACGCGTACAGAGAAATACACCCGTGAGGTTGAGATTAATTACGGACTGCCAGTCTTCTAGTTTCATCCGCAGCAGTAAGGTGTCTTTGGTAATGCCTGCATTATTGACGAGGATATCAACCCGTCCCCATTGATCAGTTGCAGCTTTGATCAAACTATCCACTTGCTCGGCTTGGGATACATCTGCACCTGAGGCGATCGCTTCGCCACCCAACGCCAAAATTTCCTGTACTAAGGTTTCGGCTGCACTACTAGAGCTAGCATAATTGACCACCACCTTTGCTCCTTCTGATGCCAAAGCCAAGGCGATCGCTCTGCCAATTCCTCTAGACGCACCCGTTACGACGGCTACTTTTCCTGCTAAGTGTCCCATACTTGATTACTTAAACGTTCAATTAAACTTTACAAACAAAAAACGATCGAACTCCAACTATTTAGCTTACACCGCAAGTAGCCTAGATTCATTTATGCTTATGAGAGCTTTTCTACTTTTTCCCATAGCCTCTTGCGCCTATTCCTACTGATTAGGAAATGTCTAAATATGTCACAATCTAGCGATCGCTTAGCTAACCAAGCATCCGAAACCGTAAGGCCTAAAAGAGTGCAAAGTCTTGATGGGCTTCGCGCCCTGGCGATTTTATTTATTGTTATCGGTCATGGAATCGGTACGATTGCTTTTCACGAACAAGTTCCTGACCTTGTGTGGAGCATTTTGGGTAACGCGGAAATTGGCGTATCGATTTTCTTTGTAATCAGTGGCTTTTTTATCACAAAATCTTTGATTCAGGAAATTGAATTAAAAAATAGTATCAACTTTCTCGATTTCTATAGGCGAAGATTTGCAAAACTCTTGCCTCCTTATTACGTTTATTTGATTGTCATTCTGCTATTCGGAACTTTTCATCTCATCGATCTTCCCCTATCAGCTTGGTTCTCGGCATTCTTTCTATTTATTAACTACAGCCCTTTGCCAGGCTCTTGGTGGGTAGGACACAGCTGGTTTCTATGTATTATGGTTCTGTTTTATATTCTATGGCCAATTAGCTTCTCCTATTTAGGCAGAAAAAGAGCCACTTGGTTAGCTGGAATTTCGATCGTTGCCATACCTCTCATCAGGGTGATCACTTACTTTTTACTACCAGGGCTCAGAGAAAGAATTCCTGTGATGTTTCATACAAGAGTAGATATTCTCATGTTTGGAAGTCTGCTAGCGCTACTGTATGACCATCCAAAGTTTGTAAGTTTCTGTCAGCAGGCTTTTCGATATGGGTTTCATGTTTTTGCAGCAATATTCTTGCTCGCGGTCTCACCATTCTTATCTGCAAAATTTCAAGGTGCTTATCTACTCCCTATTGGATATAGTCTGAATGGATTTCTGACGACGATGTCAATTTTCTGGTTGATGGGTCATCCTCATTCTATGGTCGCAAAGATCTTAAACTTCAAGGTGTTTGTCCATATAGGAGCGATCTCTTACAGCGTTTACCTTTGGCAACAGTTGTTTATGACAAGACAAAATACAAGTTTCACAGGTTTATTTCCTTGGAATCTGCTATGCACGTTGGCGATCGCTGAGCTTTCCTATCAACTGATCGAGCGTTCTACTTTTAAGATGAGAAGTAAACCAACATCCAATCTCGGTAAGTAATTCATCCCATTCATCAAAGCAACGCCATCAATTATGGGCTAGAAATCTTACTGGCGATCGGCATGCGCCAGCCCGATCCGAAGGCTCGGTCTGTGATTTTTAAGCCAGGGGCAGCTTGGCGGCGTTTAAACTCTGCTCGTCTCAAGAGTTGGACAATGCGTTCCACGGTAGCAGGCTCGTGACCTGCGGCAATAATATCAGCAATGGAAGCGCGATCGCCGATCAATCGTTTGAGAATATCATCCAGGATGTCATAAGGGGGCAGGGAATCTCGATCGACTTGATCGGGTTTCAGTTCTGCGCTCGGCGGCTTGGTGAGAATATGGACGGGGATGATGGGAACGTGATAAGAATTGTCTTCTAATTCTTGGCTGCGGAGGTTGAGCCATTCGCAGATAGAATAGACGCGCGTTTTGGGCACATCCGCGATCGCAGCCAAACCACCATTCATATCACCATAGAGCGTGCAGTAACCAACCGACATTTCCGATTTGTTTCCAGTTGAGAGCAAGAGATGACCAAATTTGTTCGCGATCGCCATGAGCAAACTGCCCCTGATCCGCGATTGCAGGTTTTCTTCGGCAATGCCGCTGTCTGTACCCTCAAATAGATCTGCAAGGCTTTGGTCAAAGGCGGACATCATCGCTTGAATGGGAATTGTGTGCGTCTCAATCCCTAGATTTTGGGCGAGTTCTAAGGCATCGGTAATGGAATGATCGGAACTATAGGGGGAAGGCATGAGGACACCCAAAACATTCTCTTTGCCGATCGCAGCGGTAGCGATCGCGGCAACCAAGGCTGAGTCGATGCCGCCACTTAGACCGATCGCGACTTTTTTAAAGCCACATTTACGCACGTAATCGCGGACACCTAGGACTAAAGCTTCCCAGATTTCTTCATCTTCGCATTTGGGCGGTGCAACGAAAGGTGGAGCGACAGGGCTTTCTGTACTTAGAGAATTTGCTAAACCATTCCCAAAAGACTCTGAGGGGACTAAATCCATGGTAGCAATATCAAACTCGACGGTGACGAGATCGGTATCGAAGGCTCTGGCATTGGCAACGCATTCACCTTTGGCATTGAGGGCAAGACTGCTACCGTCAAAAATCAGGTCATCATTCGCGCCGACCTGATTGACATAGATCAGCGGTAATTTATGGGCGATCGCGCTGTGTTTTAACATTGCTTCTCTAAGCTTTTGTTTGCCCACAGCATAGGGAGAAGCGGAAAGATTTAATAATAAATCGACTTCCTGCTCGGCTAGGTCGGCAACAGGATTATCGGCATAGCTGCGCTTGCCCCAAAACCGCTCATCATTCCAAATGTCTTCGCAGATGGTGACGCCAATGCGTAAGGCATGGCTAGCAACGGATGCTTTGGGTGCAATCGCATGAATTTGAAGCGTAAAAAAGTTGCTGCTTGCACCCGGCTCAAAGTAGCGATCTTCATCAAAGACATCGTAGGTGGGCAAAAGTCGCTTGTGAAATACCTGCTGCACCTTGCCGTGATGCAAGAGGGCAGCACTGTTAAACAGTGGTTTTCCCCCTGCATGATGGGCGTTGGTATTAAACTCTACTGTGCCAACTAAAACCGCGATGGTTGAGGGCAGTAATTGCGCTAGTTGTTCTAGGGCGATCGCCATGTCTTTGACAAAATTGCGATCCATCAACAGGTCGCGGGGAGGATAGCCACATAGAGATAACTCTGGGGTAATCAGTAGACTTACGCCCTGACCAACCGCAGTTTGCGCTGCCGCGAGGATATTGGCTGCATTTCCATGTAAGTCCCCAATGATGGGATTTAGTTGTGCCAGTGCGATTTTCATGATGTCACCTTACGCTTTAACCTGATTTTTGTGTTTTGCCTCTCAAAAAGACCACTAGTCTGGATGAGCATACTTAGATTTCTATAGCCATATTTTTTAGAACTAAATGATGGCGACAGCTTTTTTATTTCCTTCCCAAAAAGACTTATATCTACCCATGAATTATCATTAGCAAGGAGTGTATAAGTCTTTTGTAGGAATTTAATTATTTCTTCCAAGACTATTGTTTCATTTTTTGTTTCTTTTAGCCTAATTTGGAAAGGAAGCTTATCTTTCGCTGCTTTTATCTCAAAAAGCCCACTAGCTTTTACCAATGCACTTAGATTTTTGCAACCATAATTTTTGATATTAAAGGATGGAGCTAATTGTGTTAGCTTCAGTTTCAGCTTCCCTAGATCTACCCAGTCATTCTCTTTGCTAAGCAAATCATAAGAAGACCGAAGAAGCTTTAATAGTTCTTTTGTGATTTTCTGATTCTGATTATTTTGAAGATTGGAACTTTGGTTATTTTGAAGATTTGTTTTTCCATTAGAGTTAGGAGTAATAGATTGTTTGGCAGGTATAGTCGTTAATGGAGCAATTATTGTGGTTTTTAAGTCTGTTGATTCTGAACCATCAAAAATCTCTGTATATATAAACTTATCGCACGCACTCACAAATGCTATAGGAGTTTGCTTTTTACCAAAGCCATAAACAAAAAACCCTGACTCTCTAATACGAATAGCAAGTCTTGTGAAGTCACTATCACTAGAAACTATACAAAACCCATCAATTTTCTGAGTGTGTAGCAAATCCATGGCATCAATTACTAGAGCAATATCAATAGCATTTTTATTTGCTGTATAGGCAAACTGTTGAATAGGTTGAATAGCAAGGTTAGTGAGTTTTTCTTTCCACCCACTGAGTCTTTCCGTTGTCCAATCACCATAGATGCGCTTGATATGGGCAGTTCCATATTTGGCGATTTCTTTGAGCAGAGGCTCGATCAATTTAGCACTGGCGTTATCGGCATCAATTAAGACGGCAAGGCGATCGGAGCGAAATTGAGTTCTGTTTTCCATAAAGTCCTTTCCTTCTGAAAAATGCGATCGCATCCTAAATAAATCCGACTGCTTGGGTGATTGTCTGGGACTGATTCGTTACGGCTAGCGCCTAACACATCCTACAATACCTGATAATATTTATTGCTCGTTCCATAGGGGGGATTACGTAATCGTTAGTTACAAACCTCTTGCCTTCCGTTGAGCCGCCAATTTGGGATAATCCCCCAGCCACTCATATTTAGGATTGAGTTCAAATAATGTGGCTTCGATCAAAGCGAATACAATATTCTTTCGCCTGAAAATTTCTCTGCGACTTAGACAACCTACATCTTCTCTTGTACTATATGCTTCCCAAGAAACATCCGTTAAGATTTTTAGCCCCAGATCATCTACAATTTGCCACCGTCGCTTGAGGTGAATTTGGCGTAGATTGGAAATAGGAATTTCGGGGTGATAAGTAGCTAAGCTTCTAGAATGTCGCTGCATATACATGAACCCAGTTGGTTTATAAGTAGTCGAAGAAAACGTCCATCCATCGCTGAACTTACTGTGAAATGTGCATATAATTTGTCTTGGCTCATTAGGAGAGAAAATCTTGAAGATTTCTGCAAACATATGATTTTGGGTGTCAGCAAATAATCTACTTATTGCCAAAGTTGATTCGATTTTGAAATCCATGACTTGTTCAAACCCTAGGGTTTCAAGCATCTGTGTATATTGATTCCATTCTTTAATATCAAGGGTTGGAAATTCATAAGAGCCAGATTGAGACAATTGTAGTTTTTCAGGTAATCCATCTAGTATTCTTTTTTTTAGATCGAGCCACCACTTTAAATGGAAAAGTTCTGCGATGATAAATGCTGCGATCGCCCATTTCCAACCTAGTTGCAGAGACAAAAGTAGGACAATTAAAACTACGGAGACTTGGTAGACAGCTACAGTTTCCCAAATATTAAGAAGCACATTACGATAATTCATAATTAAATGAATACTAAGGGCTTGTTTTTGAATGGAGCAAAGGCTTCGGCATCGAAGCGGTAGAGGCTGGCGGGGCGACCTGCACCTTTTGAAACCTTCTCACCCGTATCGCTGAGAAAACCTAGTTTGAGTAACTTCGTGCGGAAGTTGGAATAATCGGAGAAATTCTCGCCTAACACTGTGGCGTAGAGTTGATAGAGATCGCTGAGCGTAAAGGACTCAGGTAAAACGTCAAAAGCAACGGGACTGTATTCTAATTTGTTGCAGAGGCGGCGATGACCGTATTCTAAAATGCGATTGTGATCGAAGGCTAGCTGAGGCACTTGTTTGAGCGGATACCACGCGATGCCACTGACGCGATCGGCAATTAGCTCTGCCTCTGGAAACCGCACGAGGGCAAAATAACTCACCGATAGATAGCGCGTACCGTAACTATTGGGTGCTTCTCGCGGATCGCGACCGACCTCACCAAAAGTATAAAGCTGTTCCAAATAGAGATTTTTGACCCGAATTTTTTCCGCTAAAATCCGATACGCCGCATCTTCTAGCGACTCGCCTTGGCGCACGAGCGTACCGGGCAAACACCAACAATCTCGATAGGGCTCTTGCTGGCGCATCACCAACAACACCAACAGTCGGTTTTGATCGGTATCTACCGAAAAGATTACGTTATCGACTCCGACTTTAAAGTCTGCCAGTGGGTAGCGGGGTTTACTTCCTGACATTCGTACAGGTGCTCCTGATGTATATATGCTGCAACTGAAGGTATTATTACTGAACGATCGCCATTGTTACGATACGCGGTTGAGGAAACATTGGGAATATGTAGATCGGCGATCGCGGCATTAGCCCCCATACACCGTAATTCCTCAAGGTCAGACTCAGCGATCGCGCATCCCTGACGCGGCATCACCAATAGCTTGACTTGTGCGAGTAACTCATGGGCATGATACCAAGTGGGGAGTTGTCTTACCAAGTCAGCCCCCACAATTAGGGTAAAGTCTGCCCCTTGCCAGATCTCTTTTGCCAAATTCACCGTAACGAGCGATCGCGGACTACTAATTTCAGGATGTAGCTGCAAGTTGGGATATTCCGAAGCGGCTCGAACCGTCAGATCCATCATGGCAATCCGTTGCGCTAAACTGGCTTGGTGCAATTTAAATGGATTGTCAGAGACCCAGACCGCACAGAGGTCGTAGTTTTGCGCCAACCATTTCAAAATGGTTAAGTGAGAACGTGTAGGGGGATCGGCACTCGTACCGAAAAGGGCGATGTTCATAAGGGGTTGGTTATCAGTTGTCGGTTTGGATTAAGTAGGGGCAATTCATGAATTGCCCCTACCTAATGAAATCTCCACTGGAATGGGAGTGGGTTGCTTAATTTGACGGGCGATCGCAGGTAGAGCCGTCACAGAATCGCGGGTGCGTTGGGCGATCGCGGCAAGACTTTCAGGGGGCTTGAGCAAGTTGCCATTCTGCATCACCAGTTCTAAAAGGGGTTGCTCGTCGGCAAGGGGGGACTCGTCGGCTAACCCAAGGCGATCGCTTTGGATTTGTTCGGCTTGATAGGTTCGGAACACCTGTTTGCGTCCCGCGTAGGTTTGTTTTCCACTCGATTTTTTGCTAACGGGCTTCCCATCGATTTCTACCAGTTTGTATACGCCATTTACGGGTTCTCCTGTTACCAGTTTTGTACCAATACCATAGCCGTCTATCGTTGCGCCCGCAGTCTGCAATCGCACAATTTCGGCTTCATCGATATCGCCACTGGCAAAAATTGAGACATCGGGTAAAAGCGATCGCACTTCTTGAGAGAGTTTGACCAAATCGCCAGAGTCCAAACGCACGCCCTTGAGATCCATCTCGCCAGCATTGACCAGTGCGGCTAAGTTATGCGCAGCTTTGGAAGCATCAAAGGTATCGATCAGTAAAGGACTATGGGGAAAGTAGCGGTGAAAGGCAGAAAACGCGAGAGCCTCGCTTCCTTCCAAAGCGCTCAGTGCCATCACCAGAGCATGTGCCATCGTTCCTGTGGGCTTCCTACCCAATTTCAAAGCAGCCAGAACGTTAGAGGTGTAATCCATCCCTGCGGCTAAGGCTGCTCTTGCCGCCCAGAGCGAAGCTTGCGGACTAAAAGCGCGTCTGGTTCCAAATTCCATCAAGCTGACGTTATCTCCTGCCACATCCCTCATGCGTGCGGCTTTTGTGGCAATTAGGGTTTGATAGTTGATCGCATTCAAGAGATAGGTTTCGATCAGTTGTGCCTGCCATAGCGGTGCTTCGATGCGAAGAAAGGGTTCGTGGGGGAATAAAACCGTTCCCTCTGGAACTGCCCAGACATCCCCTGTAAATTTTGCATCTAAGAGTAGATCCCAGAATTTTTCGCTGGCGCGATCGAAGATTCCCGTTGCCTTAAGTGCGGCAATTTGTGACGGTGTGAAATGGAATTTTTGCAGATAGTCCACCACTTGAGCCAGTCCCATTGCTACCAGATAACCAAATCCCTCTGGCAGGCGACGTACAAATAACTCAAAGCTAGCGCAACGCTGCTCTAAGCCTTCACCAACGTAGCAAGTTGCCATCGTCAACTGATAGAGATCGGTGAGTAAACTGTAATCTTCAGGTGAGACAGTGAGTTCCCGATCCTCTATAGGATTTTCTGCGGGATGCTCAGGATTTAAAGAAAGTAAAGAAGTTGCAACTGCCATAACTTTATGTGGGTAGATCGCATAAAATAATTATAGTCAAAAAAACCTAAATTGCAAGCAATATATTATTGGATTTTAAAATATATTCAAAAAGTAATATGGAGATCCTCAATTAACGAAACACCCTATATAGGTTTATTCCTGCGATCGCCAAAGATCCTACAGGGCAACCACAGGGGGATTGCCCCTACAGTCTTGCGATCCATTCCCCAGAGCTAAATGAGAGTTATTTAGCGTGAATTCGGGATAAAGCTTTTTGGGCAAAACATACGACGCATAAGGAATCTGGGCGATTGCACACCATCCATCGCCCCTACCCAACTTTGTAGGGGCAGTGGATGGTGTATGCCTGACCTGATTACCTAGATAAATCCTATTTATCCAGACGGATTTGAGATTATACAGAGATAGGAAGAATCGACAGCTAGATCGAGAATTTTAGATTTACTGATCCCGAATCGTGGCTATTTATAGTTATTTTAAATATAATTCTCTTGGCTTAATTTTTTAATCTGTGTAAAATTGTCAGAAAATCTTGCGCGATCGCTTCCGTATTCGCAAGTGTCAAAATTGGCACATGGACAAAAATGCAGGCAATATCCAAACGATGGCGGTGAAAATAGTCGAGCAAGCAGTGATAGAGGGTATTGCAGACATAACGTCCCGCATCTTCGCTGATTTCGGTTATCGCTAAGCCCATCAGTAATTGGTTGAGGTTGACCTTGGTTTGATGCGTGACCTCTTGACTCCAAGCGTTTAACTCAACGGTCAGTACCTTTCGCATCTCTGCCATGCCGCAACAAATCACCACATCGGGCTTGAATTGTTGGATCGTCGCGATCGCTTGGGATGGCGCTAACTCAAAATCGACGGGCAGTTGTCTGGCGAGATGCATGCGATCGCTTAGCAAACCCCTCTGTGCGACAATTCCCAATAGATCGTCGGAAGAATTGGATACTTGGTGCGCTTCCCATGTGGCGAACGAGGTGAGTAAAACTTTTTTTGTCATCTCTTCAAGATAATTCCCGATCTTCAAATTCCTGCATTTTAACTCCGCTTAGCCCGATATGACCTTGAGAAGTTGAAGTTACCCTTAGAATTCAGCACTTTGGCTTTCTAAAATACATTGTGAAATCAAGAAGATATAACGATATACAGTGCTGCTAACCTAAGCTTTACGAGAGTTTAACTTTCGATGTGCCTACCAACACCGCAAAGCTAGATTTGGAGTGCTACAAATGCGGTAACACTTGGGTAGAGCAATCTACTGATTTATGCCAAACCCCAAAATCCAGATTATGGCAAAGAAAGTAAAGGATATTGAAAAATTAGAGGCTAAGGTAGATTGCATCGTAGACCAAGTGGCAGATTTGGCTGCTTTAATGTTGCAGCTTTTAATTAATCAGGATCGGTTTGGCGGTGAAATCACAAAATCTCTGACAAGCTTTAAGCAAGAACTATCTACATTTGGCAATAATTTAGCCGATCTAGAAGAAAGAACCAATCGCCGATTTAGTCACATCGAGCAGCAGTCAGAAAATGCCAGTCGCTTGATCAAGGTGATCGAAGCACTGGTAAATTTGCCATATCTTGCCAAGGGCGATCGCATTGAAGTCAATATTCCTTCTCTAGATGCAACCGAACCAAAAAAAATTAATTAATTCCTAATAACGAACCAGAGGGTCACATTTTCGTTAGCTCAAAGTCGCCTTGGTATGAGATCGCAGACGATTTACCACAATACGACACTTGGCCAGGTTCTCATGCCAAAGTTCGCGAAACCAAGTATAGCGGTGTTCAAATGAGAAGAGTATAGTTGAAAGCCTGCTATAGAAAGCTTTGACCCTATATCTCTTGCTTGTTCCGAAGTGAAAAACGCTATAGCGATCGTTATCCAGTGCTTTGTCGAGAATTAGCGGTATACTGCTGTGTTTTCTGTAGCAATAGAAAACACAGCATAGAAAATTCCATGCTGTGTAACGGATATCAAGATTAAATCAGCGGTAATCTTGGCTTTGGATGTTTCGCAGGCGTGCCTCTGGGCGTTTAAAGCGGTTTAGTTGGGCTTCAAAGAAGGCGCGATTTGCCTCTAGGTGTTTGGGATTGGGATCGTCTAGGGGATAGAGCAAAGCCGATCGCAATGCCTGAATTACCGCCGAGGTCACGCAATACATCGATCGCTGGAAACTAATTCCTAGCTGAATCAGCATGTCATCCTCACCACGACAGTGTTTGGAATAGTATTCCACCAAATAGGGAGGCAGGAAATGTAACATATCTTGCATCAAAAGCGTTGGGGGAATGCCAGCCGTACCGACTGGAAACACATCCGCATAGAGAATGCCAAAATGGAAGTCTTTTTGATCTTGAGGAACTTGATTCGTCTGAGCGTTGTAAGACTTCGTGCCTCTAAATGGTGAGGTGCGATAAAACACTGCTTCCACATAGGGTAAAGCTGCTTCGTACAGCCAAGTAAAGCCCTTAGATTTGGGGATAATCTCATAGACTTCTCCGCGTATTGTCACTTCGTGATAGATGGGGCGACCCGCGATCGCAAAGATCCCATTCACTAAAAAGTTCATCGCATCGGGGACGCTGGCAATTTTGCCCTCATCATAGAGGTCGCTCATCTCAAAAAACACAGGAGCCATGATTTCCCAAAACAGCCCGAGATTTGCGTAGTAGGACATTTGACGGACTTGCTCTAAAAACATATCGGGGAAAAGTTGATAGAGACCCATCATCACGGGATTAAATTTGAAATATGCCCGAATCGCTTTATCAGCATTCGCTTTATATTCTTCAGAGTCTAAATAAGGATCGAACTTGCCACCCATGCCACGATGCCACAGCATTGCCCGCATGCATTCTTCGGCAAACTCCATATTGATGCGATCGTGCCAGAGATGATGAAAGATCTTTGGCATTTTCATGGTCTCGCCTTTTTCCATAAATGCAAGCAGTTCGGGATGGGCAGAGCCTATGCCGCGCCAGATTCTCAAGTCAGCTTCATCTCCTGCATAGTGATTTTGCCGATCTAGGTACTCTTTAGGTATGAAATATTTAAAGAAGGGAAGGGGATCGAGAAATACCTGCTCGGCGATATAGAGCAAATCGCGCCAGTAGAAGTCCATAGGTACGGCATATGCTTTGTATAACCCAATAATCTGCATCAGATTTTCGGGAGTATCGGGAAGCATCGCTCCACCAGCTTCTAAACGGTGAATTATTTCGGCAAAATCATGCTGAGAAGGAGGTAATACAGGCTTTTTGGTTTCTAAAGTGGCAGTTGTCATAGTTATATCTAAGATTTTAAATGGGTTAGTAAGCAGCAGTTAGGAATTACCTCTCCCTAGCCCTCCCCTTTGTAAGGGGAGGGAACAAGATTTCCGTAGAAATCTTAATTTGGAGCTACAAGATTTGGGCTTTGCAGAGCAATTTGGCGATCGCTGGCTTGATGTACGGAATCTACCAAACTAGCCACAAGAGAATTAGTCGTAGGTTCGCTCCAGCGCAGCAACCAGCTTGGTTGAATGCCTAGGAAGAAGATCAAAGCGATCAAAATTAGAGCAGGTGTATGTTCTGTTCGAGTCACCTTGGGATAGTAGGCAGTAGCATTATCTAACTTGCCAAAACAGGTGCGATTTAGCAAAATCACAAAGTAAACTGCGGTCAGACCGCTAGCAATAATGCAAAGCAGGGTCAGAATGGGGAAGACACTAAAGCTACCTTGGAAGACCAAAAATTCGGCAACAAAGCCCACGAGTCCGGGAATACCTGCGCTTGCCATGCCACCAACAATCAATAACGTGCTAGTCAAGGGTAGTCCGCGAATCGGATTGAGCAATCCATTCAAGGCATCTAGATCTCTCGTCCCGACTTTTTCTTCAATCACGCCCACCAAATAGAAGAGAATTGCCAAAATCAAGCCGTGACTTACCATCTGACCGACGCCACCAATCAAACTCAGCTTTGTACCTGCGGCACAGGCAACCAGCACGTAGCCCATATGCCCGATGGAACTATAGGCAACCATACGCTTAATATCTTTCTGGGCGATCGCGGTTAAAGCCCCATAGAGAACGCTAATTGTGCCAATGATGCCCAAGGTTGGAGACAACTCAGCCCAAGCATCGGGCATTAATTGCAAACCAAAGCGTACCAATCCATAGGTTCCCAACTTGGCTAGAACCCCACCCAGTAGGATCGCCACCGAGGGAGAAGATTCCACATAAACATCAGGGAGCCAAGTGTGAAGGGGGACTAGAGGCGTTTTGATGCCAAACCCCACCACCAAAATCGTCAAGAGAATCACCTGTGTTGGCAGAGGGATAGAGGCGATCGCTTGCAGATTGGCATTGTAATCAAAACTACCCGAACCGCTTACCCAGGCTAAGCCAAAGAATCCTAGCAAGATCAGAATCCCAGAAATTGCCGTGAAAATCAGAAACTTCATGGCGGCATAGGTCCGCTTTTCGCCACCCCAGATCGCAATCATCAGATAGAGAGGAATTAACTCCACCTCATAAAAGAGGATAAACAGTAAGAGGTTTTGCGCTACAAATGCGCCAGCTACAACGCTCGATACGACTAGGATTAAGGAATAATAAAGCTGCGATCGCTCGATATTCGGCTTACTGCCATAAATGACGATCCAAGACAAAAAGCTATTCAGTGCCAAGAGGGGCAGGGAAATTCCATCGACCCCAAGGCGATAGCTCAAACCAATCTGCTCGATCCAAGGTAGATATTCTTCCATTTGTAAGCCCGAAACCGAAGGATCGAACTTAAAGAACAGAAATAGGTTGATTGCTAGGGTTACAGAGGCGATCGCCAAGGCAGCAGTACGAGCAGCAGTCAGCTTGGGATAAAGCCCAATTAATATCGCTCCAAATAGAGGAAGCCAAACCAGAAGACTAAGCATAGTTGGTTATTGAGTTAGTTATTGTGATTAGAAGCTGTTAAAACTAATTAAAATAATTGCGGCAATCCCAATAATCACGGTAAATACATAGGCTTGTAATTGACCAAAAGTGCTATACCTAAGCGCCTCTCCACTCATGATTGTCAGCAACCCAAACAGATTTCCCAAACTGTCAAAAATGTATTTATCGATCCAATAAGCAATTTGGGAAATTAGTGCGACCGTGAATATAATGGTTTGACGGTAGATTTTAGGCGTATAGAAATCATTTGCCAGTAAATCTTGCAGCCATTTAATTGGGAATTGTACGGGCTTAGAGATTGCATTCCCTAGATAAACTACACCACTAACGCCAGCACCTAAAATTGTTGACCAAGTTAGGAGCAAAGCCATGCCTCTGTTTAAATCTGCCCAGATTGGCAATAGATCGAGAGATTGCAAAATTAGGGGTAAATGTAAAACAAATCCCAGTAAAGTCACCATCGGTACGATAATCGACCAATGCACTTCAGGCGATCGCTGTGCCATCTCCTTCGCCTTGCCCCCAAAGATCAGGCAAAACACCCTAGTCAAACTGAAGGCTGTAATTCCATTCACGACGAGGACAAAGACCACCAACCAAGGATACTCAGCCCACAGACCGTTGCAGAGTTTTAATAATGCCCAAAATCCTCCTAGAGGCGGTAAAGCAACCAATCCCGCTGCACCCGTGAGAAATGCCAAGCCTCCCATCGGGCGACGCGACCATAGCCCACCCATTTGCGTCAGATCCTGCGTGATGCTATTCCAGATCACCGTACCGACTGACATATAGAGCAGTGCGATCGCCACTGCATAGACCAGCACCAAGAGTAGAGCGGCTTCAACTTGATGCGTTCCTACGGCGATAAATACCAAGCCCATGTAACTACTGACAGAATAGGAAAGGGCGCGTTTGGTATCGATCTGAGCCATGGCAATCAAAGCGCCGCCCAAAGCTGTAATCGAACCTACAACGATCGCCGCTGTCATGGCTGTGGGTGAAAGCGATAAAACTGGTTCTAACTTAATCAGTACCCATGCTCCCGTAGGAACCACGACTGAGCTTCTTAAAATTGTGCTGGGGATAGGAGCTTCCATCGCTTCATCGAGCCAAAGATGCAGAGGGAATTGAGCGCATTTGCCCATGGGGCCAGCAATCAAAGCTAAACTCACTAAGGTAATTACATTAGAATCGATATTCGCATTCTTTGCCCAGACTGCTAACTCAGGGAAGTCCCATGTGCCTGCGATCGGCAGCAGTGCTACGACCCCCATCAGCAAAACCAAATCTCCGACCCGCTTGGTTAAAAAAGCATCCCTTGCTCCCGTAACTACCAGGGACTGGTTGAACCACAAGCCCACCAGTAAATAGGTTCCTAAGGTCAGGATTTCTAGAATAATGTAGGCAAAAAATAGAGAATCGCAGAGAACGAGCGCGCACATGCCTGCTTCAAACAGAGCCAGCAGCGCAAAGAATCTCGCCCAGCCCCAGTCCATCTCCATATAACCGATCGCATAAACCTGAGCCAAAAGATTTAAGCCAGTAATTAAAACCGTTGCGCCGATGGTTAAAGAGGAAATATCAATGGGACAGGTGAGGTTCAGTCCAGCAACTTGCAGCCACTGAAACGACAACTCCAGTGGTGGTTGATTCCAACTTGCTTGAAGTGCGATCGCGCCATGTAGAAAGGCTAAGAGCGTCATAATCGCATTCACATATCCCGAAGGACGCGGTCCCGTCAATCTGGTGATGGCTGGAAACCAAATTACTGAGGCGATCGCGCCAATCAATGCATAGCATGGAATTAACCAAGAACTCTCAAAGAGAATTTGGCTCATAGGTTTAAAAGTGTTTAATCAATAGTATCTATACAGTTGAACCTATGATATCGAGAAAGATCATAGATTGCAATCAATTTTTCTAATGGAGATTATAGACTCTTATCTATGGTTAATCCCATATAATTTTCCTTGCTTCGCGCAACCCACAGGAGCGCAAAGAAGTCGAAGTCATGGTTGACGGTCTATTTCTCTCAAGAAATCTTCTTAATAGAGGTTGCTTAGGAATCTGTGCGATTAATCATAGATTTAAATCTATATAAAATATAAAAAATATCGAGTTTTTTCTATGTATTTTGATCCTATGATTACTCTATCGCAAGCATAGAAATACCTCTTTCCTTGCAAGCAAGGGATCTGGCAACAGGTTTCACGATTAGTCATCAGGAATAACATCCTTTTAACTAATACAGAGTTTTCGAGCGACTAAATTACTTATAAAAATTCACCTCTTATCGCTCATGGCTTATCGCCGATGGGAATGGTGGGGTGTTAAGGGAGATACTATGACAAAATTTTTTAATCAAATTTCTAGGCGCAAGTTTCTATCCGTTGCTGGTGTAGCCGCAACGAGTTCTATTCTCTTAAACGGATGTCTTGGCAATCCACCTGAGATGGGTGGATCTAAGACAGGATCGGTCCCTGCGGCAAATCCCGGTTCTAGCGAGGGACTGGAGACAACCACAGCAAAATTGGGATATATCGCAATTATCGAATCCGCTCCTTTAATTATTGCAAAAGAGAAAGGCTTTTTTGCCAAATACGGCATGACTGGCGTAGAGATATCCAAGCAAGCAAGCTGGGGTGCTGCTAGAGATAATGTCGAAATTGGGGCTGCGGGTGGAGGTATTGATGGCGGTCAGTGGCAGATGCCCATGCCCTACCTCATTTCCACGGGAAAAATCACAAAGGGGAATAAAGAGATTCCCATGTACGTGCTCTGTCAGTTGAATACTCAGGGCAATGGCATTGCGATCGCAGACAAACATAAGGGCAAAAATATTGGTTTGAAATTAGATGGCACCAAGTCGTTTTTTGACAAACTTAAGGCAGATAGCGCCAAATTTAAAGCTGCCTACACCTTCCCTCAGGCAAATCAAGATTTTTGGATTCGTTATTGGTTAGCGGCTGGTGGCATCGATCCCGATGCGGATGTCGAACTCTCGACTGTTCCAGCGGCTCAGACCGTGGCAAACATGAAAACAGGTACGATGGATGCTTTCAGTACGGGCGACCCTTGGCCCTATCGCATCGTGGCAGATAAAATCGGTTTCTTATCAACGCTGACTGCCGAGATGTGGAAAAACCATCCTGAAGAATATTTCGCCATGCGCAGTGACTGGGTAAACAAAAATCCCAAAGCCACAAAAGCAATTTTGAAGGGAATTATGGAAGCTCAGCAATGGTGCGACAACTTCGATAACCGTAAGGAAATGTCAGAGATATTGGCAAAACGTGAATATTTCGGTGTACCAGTTGAAGTTTTGCTCCCGCCATATATGGGCAAATACGATATGGGTGATGGTCGTACGATCGATGACAAGTCAATGGCAGCACTCTATTGGAAAGATGAGAAAGGTAATGTTTCCTATCCCTATAAGAGTCACGATCTCTGGTTTTTAACTGAAAGCGTGCGCTGGGGATTTTTGCCACCCGAAACCCTCGATAACGCCAAGACTTTAATCGACAAAGTGAACCGTGAGGATATTTGGAAAGAAGCTGCCAAAGAAGCAGGAATTCCAGCCGCAGATATTCCCACCAGTACTTCTAGAGGCATTGAGAAGTTCTTTGATGGCATTGAGTTTAATCCTGAAGACCCTAAAGCTTATCTCAAGAGCTTGAAAATCAAAAAAGTGAACGTTTGACCGCTCCCCTAGCCCCTCTCCAAAACAGAGAGTGGGACAAGAATTAAAAGCGTGGCATCACCTAGCTTTATCTCCCTACATTTTTCCGTTTTTACAAACACACGAACATTATTAGAGGATTCTATGACTGCAATTCAGCGACGACCCAAAAGCAATTCTTTCGCCAATGTAGTGACAGCGCAAATTCAAAAGCTGTTGCCAAATATTGTTCCTCCTCTGGTGGCGATCGCAATTTTTTTGGTAATTTGGCAGCTATTCACCATGCTTCCTGGCGCGATATTGCCAGGCCCGATCAAAGTGGTGCAACAAACTTGGATTTTGATTCTCTATCCGTTCTACGACAAGGGCGGCACGGATAAAGGATTGTTTTGGCAGGTACTCGCCAGCCTGCAACGGGTGGCAATGGGTTATACCCTCGCGGCGATCGTCGGCATCAGCTTGGGGATTCTGGTGGGAACCAGTAAAGTCATGTCCAAGGCACTCGATCCGATTTTCCAGTTTTTGCGCACAGTACCACCGCTAGCATGGGTTCCGATTGCTCTGGCAGCTCTGCAAAAAAATGAGCCAGCAGCACTATTCGTAATTTTCATTACGGCAATCTGGCCAATTTTAATCAATACAGCCGTAGGCGTGCAGCAAATTCCGCAAGACTACCGTAACGTTTCTAGAGTTTTAAAGCTCTCGCGTGCCAAGTTCTTCTTTAAGATTCTAATCCCATCAGCGCTTCCTTATATCTTTACGGGCTTGAGAATTGCGATCGGTTTGGCTTGGTTGGCGATTATTGCAGCGGAAATCGTGATGTCAGGAATTGTCGGTATCGGCTTCTTTATTTGGAACGCCTACACGAATGGAAATGTGAGCGAAGTGATTTTGGCGCTATTTTACATTGGTGCAGTGGGTCTGATTCTCGACAAACTGATGGCGAAATTGCAAACCTTGATCGCGAAGGAGCAATAGGCTCAGTTGGACTTCGCTCGCTGTCCCCATCCAACCTCCCCTTGGCAAGGGGAGGAATATCCAGAATAATCACTCTACACTCCATAAACCTATGCCTGAATTTGTTTCTGTCGATCGCATCGATAAAGTTTTTTCACTCTCGAATGGAGGCACTTACGTTGCCCTTAAGGATATCAGCCTCGAAATTAAGAAAGGCGAATTTATCTCCCTGATCGGTCACTCTGGTTGCGGCAAATCTACGCTCCTCAATATGGTAGCGGGTTTGGACTTGCCCACCGAAGGGATTGTCATGCTAGAAGAAGAACGGATTAGCAGCCCAGGGCCCGATCGCATGGTGGTATTTCAAAACTATTCCCTTTTGCCTTGGCTCACGGTACGTCAAAATATCGCCCTCGCCGTAGAACAGGTCTTGGGACATCTCCCTAAAGCCGAGCAAGACAGTATCATCGAGCACAATATCAATATGGTGGGTTTGAGCCATGCTGCCGACAAGCCACCCGGACAGCTCTCAGGGGGTATGAAACAGCGGGTGGCGATCGCCCGCGCCCTGTCCATTCGTCCCAAACTATTATTACTGGATGAACCTTTTGGCGCATTGGATGCTCTGACCAGAGGTAACCTGCAAGAAAAACTCATGGAAATCTGCGAAGAGAGCCATGTCACAGCAATTATGGTAACCCACGATGTCGATGAAGCTCTGTTGCTCAGCGATCGCGTCGTCATGTTGACCAATGGACCCGAATCCAAGATCGGACAAATTATGGAAGTCAATATTCCCCGTCCGCGCCATCGCTTGGAAGTCGTGAATCATCCCAGCTACTACAGCATGCGCAGCGAGATTATCTACTTTCTCAACCAACAAAAGAAAGACAAAAAATTTAAAGCTAGAAGCAAGACCGTTACCAGTCGCTACGGCTTGGAGAAAGTCAACTTGGAAATTGGCTTCGTACCCCTGACTGCCTGTGCGCCCTTAGCGATCGCCAAGGAAAAGGGATTTTTTGCCAAACATGGACTGGATGAAGTCACCTTGGTACGCGAACCCAGTTGGCGCGGTATCACAGATGGTTTAGCGAATTCCTATCTTGATGCAGCACAGGTTCCAGCGGGAATGCCGCTATGGTTGACGCTTGGCGGTAGGGATGGCAAGCCCATACCCATGACGACTTCGCTCACCCTGACGCGCAATGGTAATGGCATTACGCTTGGCAAGCAGTTTTTCGATCGAGGTGTGTTTACATTAAGTGATTTCAAACAGTCTTTATTGGAGACAAGCGATCGCGTTCACACCCTAGGCATGGTGCATCCATCCTCTTTGCATAACTTGCTATTACGCTACTGGTTGGCGGCTGGTGGCATTCACCCCGATCGCGACGTTAGTCTCACCACAATTCCACCCGCTCAAATGGTAGCCAACCTCAAAGCAGGCAATATCGATGGGTACTGTGTCGGCGAACCATGGAATATCCGCGCTGCCACGGAAGGAATTGGCTACACGATCGCGACGGATTTAGAAATCTGGCTGGGACATCCTGGCAAGGTTTTGGGTGTAAGAGAGGAGTGGGCATTGGCTTACCCCAATACCCATTTGGCTCTGATTAAAGCCTTACTGGAAGCCTGCGAATATTGCGCCGATGACAACAATGCCGAAGAAATTCGTCAAATCCTCTGTCGTCCTGAGTATGTCGATACCGATCCTGAATATATCAATATTGGCAGTCCCGACCTCTATACTTGCTCTATAGACCAACCCCTCAGACAGTACGCACACCACCAGTTTTACGGTACTGGACTCAATCGTCCCAGCCGTACCGAGCAGCTCTGGATCATGACTCAGATGGCACGATGGGCAACCGTTCCATTTCCACGCAATTGGGTTGAGATCCTAGAGAGAATCTGTAGTGTCTCTGCCTTTAGTACCGCAGCGAGAGAATTGGGAATGCTGGAAGTTGGCTACAAACGCCCACCCATTCAGCTATTTGATGGCAGCATTTTCAACACTGACGATCCGATCGGTTATCTCAACAGCCTAGAAATCAAGAGTGACATTCACATTGCCGATGTCATTATTGACACACCCAGAGTCAAAGTTGCCTAGGAACCTCTCCCAGATTCTCCCCAATAATGAGAAAGCGTTTTTCTTGTCCCCCTCTCCTTGCAGGAGAGGGGCTAGGGGAGAGGTCTTTAAGATTATCCATTTAACATGAGCTTTTAAGAATTATGCAAGCAATTCAACCAATCCAAACCACAGCACAAACGACAAAGTCTGGGGAAAATCGCGAGCCATTTTTGACGATTGAAGGCGTCTCAAAGGTCTATCCCACCTCTCAGCCCGAAGGGTATACCGTTCTCAAAGATGTCAATCTCACGGTTTATGAAGGTGAATTTATCTGCTTAATCGGTCACTCTGGTTGCGGCAAATCCACCCTATTAAATATGGTATCAGGATTTTCCAAGCCCACCGATGGAGAAGTGCGATTGCAATCCAAACGTATTTCTGAGCCGGGTCCCGATCGCATGATGGTGTTTCAAAATTACGCCCTGCTGCCTTGGTTGACTTCCTTTGAGAATATCTATTTGGGTGTAGATTCTGTTTATCCCAATAAGTCAAAGGCAGAAAAAGATAAAATCGTGCGCGATCACTTGGCAATGGTGGGTCTGACCGAAGCGGCGGATAAAAATCCCACGCAACTGTCTGGCGGGATGAAACAAAGGGTGGCGATCGCCCGTGCCTTGGCAATTCGTCCGCAGGTACTCATCCTTGACGAACCTTTTGGCGCATTGGATGCGATCACCAAAGAAGAATTACAAGAAGAACTCCTTAAAATCTGGAACGACTACCGTTGTACCGTACTCATGATCACCCACGATATTGATGAGGCATTATTTCTCGCAGATCGGCTAGTCATGATGACCAATGGACCTGCGGCGAACATCGGTGAAGTCATGGATATCCACTTTCCCCGCCCGCGCAATCGCACCCGCATTATGGAGGATCCCGAATATTACGAATTGCGTAACTATGCTCTAGACTATCTCTATCGTCGTTTTGCCCACGATGATACTGAGTAAATTGACTAGAGATAAGCTCGATGGAACGCGATCCTAAACTAGCTTAGGATCGCGTAAGATTAATTTGGTGCGATCGCCACTTTCTCTAACATACTATGAGCATCACAATTCCCCTTAAAGCCATCGAGCTAATTCCCCAACTCGTGCAACAGGCAATCCATTTGGGAACTAGTCGCATGTTGGGATCGCTAACACAGATTGTAGGTAAAGCTTAATTTCTCACCATGTCAAGGGTATTTGCTCGACGTACTGCGGCGATCGCCACGATGCATGGCAAAGAAAGGGTAATTGCTCCGATTCTAGAGCAAGCATTTGGCATACAGTCGATCTTGCCGCAAAACTTTAATACGGATGCATTTGGGACATTCACCAGAGAGATTCAAAGAATGGGAACCCAAATCGCCGCCGCCAGACGTAAAGCCGAAGCAGTGTTAGAACTTACAGGAGAGACTTTATCGATCGCCAGTGAAGGTAGTTTCGCACCCCACCCTGCTTTCCCCGCGATCGCCTGCAATCGTGAAATTCTCCTATTGCTCGATCGAGCCAACGACTTAGAAATTATCGGCGAAGCCTTTTCTACAGACACGAACTTCAGCCATCAAAGTATAAGAAGCTGGCAAGAAGCGGAAAAATTCGCCCAGCAAGTCGGCTTCCCGTCCCATGGGTTGGTCGCGATCGGGAGCGATCGCAAAATCGCGAAGGGCATCACCACCCTAGAAGTACTCAGGGAAGTTGTAGAACAAAGTCTGCATGATTTCCCAAACGAACCCTTGCATCTGGAAACGGATATGCGCGCCCTTTACAATCCCACCCGAATGCTCAATATTGAGAAAGCCACTCGGAATCTAATCGAAAAGATGCAGAGCCTTTGCCCGCAATGTGACGCCCCTGGCTATGCGATCGCAGAATATAAAGCTGGTCTGCGTTGCCGTATTTGTGGCATTCCGACAAAACTCACCCGTGCTGCAATCTATCGGTGTCAACATTGTAATTTCAGCCAAGAGCTTCTTTTCCCTGACGGATTAAAAACAGCAGACCCACAATACTGCTCGTTCTGCAATCCATAAATTTTCTATTCATGATTGGGTTGCCATCGAATCCGATAACGCCCTAGCAACACTGGATTTTCTAGGGCTAGGACTAGGCTCATGCGTTATAGCCATGCGATCGTGGTTTACTTGATTTGGTACTCAAACACTCAATCTCATCAACACGAAAAAGACGAATGGCGGCACAACTACGAATTTACGTTCCACCCCATCCCCTGATTAAGCACTGGTTAGCAGTGACGCGGGATAAAAATACACCTGTTCCCCTATTTCGTACTGCCATTTGCGAACTGGGGCGTTGGCTTACCTATGAGGCGATTCGAGACTGGTTGCCTGTGTTAGAGGTGGGCATCGAGACACCGTTACAACCTGCAACGGGGCATATTATCGATCCTGCAACCCCGATCGCGATCGTGCCCATTTTACGGGCAGGTTTGGCATTGCTAGAGGGCTGTCAGCCACTTTTACCGACGGCAAGCGTCTATCATCTCGGCTTGGTGCGCAACGAAGAGACGCTTGAAGCCAGTTGCTATTTAAATCGTCTGCCCCAACAATTTGCTCCAGAGACAAAAATTTTAATTACCGAGCCCATGATGGCAACGGGAAACACGATCGTCTCGGTTCTAGAAATGTTGGTAGAACGAGGCGCTGACCCCAGTTCGATCAGGATTGTGAATGTAATCTGCGCCCCACCTGCACTGCAAAAGCTCAATCAAAAGTTTCCTAGCCTTCAAGTCTATGCTGCTGCCATTGATGAGGTGGTGGACGATCGAGGGTGGATCGTGCCTGGACTGGGTGATGCAGGCGATCGCGCCTTTGGCACTTGATCGAATCGTTATTTAGATAAATTCACGATGTCACTAACGGGTTTATCACAGGTTATTGGGCATATTCAAAGCCAAACGAATTGGCAGCAACGCAATCAGTTTCTGCAAATTTTGCAAACTTGGTCAGAAATTGTCGGCGATTCGGTTGCCAGCCAAACTCGTCCCACTGGCGTTTATCAGCAGGTATTGCAGGTAGCCGTGTCTAGCTCTGTATGGTCGCAGGCTCTGTCTTTTGAGCGGGTCAGAATCTTGACAAAGCTCAACGCACAACTGGCGATCGCGCCTGCGATCGCCGATATTCACTTTTCTACTGCCAAGTGGGCATCTAAGCCGAAACAGCCACTACGCCCAGATCTCACAGAGCAACTCAAACAGCATCCCAGTTACCTCTCTGTTGCAACTACGCAAACTGCCCCGCAAACTGCCCCAGTAAAGCCGCCGCAAGATGCCCTAGAGGCGTTTGACCGATGGTCAGCCCTAATCAAACAGCGATCGTCGGAACTCCCGAAATGCGATCGCTGTGGTTGTCCTAGCCCGCAGGGGGAAATCGCCCGCTGGCAGATGTGCCGTGCCTGCGCTAGTCAGTATTTATTTAGGCAGTGACCAACTGTTTTTGTAAAGCCGTGCGAATGCGAGCTTGGACGGAGATGTCGCTTTCTCGAACTTGCGCCACCTTCAAGATGTTAAAGACGTTTATGCCACTGTTACTGGCGGCGATCGCATCTAAAGCAACAACGGCAGCATAGCGCATCGACCAGTCGCGATCGTCAAGCAGAAAGCGGAGGGTACGCAGGACGCGATCTTGGGCAACACCTATCGCCTCTCGACTCCAATGCAAGTCTTGTTCTAGATCTTGGGTGAGCCAATGCCAGCGAACATTGCCTAGACCCTTGATCGCTGCACGCCGCACGCTAGCCGTAAAGTCAGTCTCTGCACATTCGAACAGGATATCTAGCGATCGCGGATCGCCGATCGCCGCTAAAGCCCGAACGATGTAAATTCGCGCTTCATAGTTTTCTTCGTCGATCGCTGCCATTAAAGGCTCAACAGCGCTACGCCCAATGCTGACAAGCCCGCGCATAGCGATGCTAGCAGCGGCTAGATTTTCATAGCCTAAAATCGCAATAAGGCTAGGTACTGCCAACGCTGAGTGGCTATCTGCCAGGGTTTGAGCTGCATGAATCAGCTCCGTTGGCGTAGGGGTTTGCTCTACTGCTTCAATTAAAGAATCAATGGTGTTCATTGAAATTTTTTTGATTGCTAGTGTTTTATAAATTTTTGTTCTTAAAGTAGATCGTCCATATACAACATTATCTGCTGTAAGGGCTCTGTGAGACTCAGATCGAATTGTGCTTTGGGTAGGTGCATGTCAAGAATACTCTTGAGCGCAAACAGTTTAAAGCCATGTTCAGCTTGACACTGAGCGATCGCTTCTACTGCTGGCAAGTAGCCAATTTCACCAAGATCTGTCAGCACTGCCTGACGAAGATTAATGTCAGGATTGTCCAACCCTTTCACTAGTAATTCGGCATATTCAGATGCCCCAGTTAAACCATACATTGCCCTGGCGGCAGCAAAACGAATCCGAGGTAAACGATGCTGAAGGTATGGCTCAACCGCAGTCTGACTAGAAACTGCTTTTAGCCTTCCGAGTGCTTCTAAAATTGCTTCGTAGGGCTGCTCTAGTTTGACACTATCGATCACCTTACTTTGTAGTAAGCGCGTCAAAGTAGCCGTACAAACCTGGGCAGCATTAAAACTTTCGGGCGAACTCGCAGCGATCGCTTCAATCGCTTGCGCTGCAGCTTCTCGCACGTAAAAGTCTTCGCAATTTAATGACTTTAATAGAGCGGGTATGGCACTAGGGTTTCCCAGTTTGCCAAGGGCTCTAGCCGCAATTCGTCTCAGGGGATATCCACCTAAGTCCGTGCGATCGTCATTGTCCTCTAAGGCAACGATCAAGGCATCTACAGCTTCATGTACGCGCATTTTACCAAGCCACCAAGCTGCGTAGTACCTTTGACTTAAATCGGTCGATCGCAAACTCGCGATCGCCGACTCAGGGGTAAGGGCTACGGCGGATTGTTGAGATTGATCTTCGGACATAGTACTAGGAGTAGCTGCCTAAGCTTTTGCTAGATTGCAGTAGGTCTACCTTGCCAATTTAGTTTCTCAAACGTACCATGCGCTAGATATCTTCATTAATCTTGTTAAAGTTGCGATCTTTGCTGAGGATCTCAGAACTATAGAAATCGCCCCATAGGAAATGTAAAGTTGAGATTAGAGATGCCCATAAGTAGCCGTACCTCAACTTCAAACGGAAAGATTGAGATCCCCGACTTTTTCTATGAGATCGGAAGGGATTTGCAAATTTACATAAAAAGTCGGGGATCTGGATATACATTGGGATTTTGTTGAGGTTTAGCGATCGCCCTTAATTTCCTGAAACCTAAAACAGCGACTATATCAAACTCGTCTCAAGCTCGATCTCTGAAAACCTAATCTCAACCTTCTGCTCGAGAGCGCTAGCAATTTTCTGTAACATTGACAGCGAATGTCTATCATAATCAGCATCCTCAAGCCTAGCGATCGATCAAGCTCAAGTCTGAAGATTCAACCAATCGTATGACTTTGTGACCGTTGAGGTTCCCCCGAAGGGCTTGTTCCACCACACATTCACATCAAAGAAGAAGAAAGCTACTATATCTTAGATGGAGTATTGACAATGCAAATGGGTGGAGAGTCATTAACAGTTCGGGCTGGCGACTTCGTTCATATCCCCGCAGTCACAGTACATGGCTATGCGAATACATCCGATCGTCCTACGCGATTTTTGGCATGGGCAATTGGAGGTGCGATCGACGAATTCTTTATCGAAATGAGCGAGAAAATTCGACAATTACCAGACGATTTGCCCAAACTGACTGAGATCCTCGATCGCCACGGTATTCAAATGGCTGCACCCGATTAGTCACTGGAAAAAGCCTATCCTAGCCCTTATTGATTGTAGTGCGAAAAGTATTTGCGGCTTCTAGTCTCGAGGTTTGTGCCATTAACACGCAGCGAGTTAGTAAGGCGATATCTAAGCCTGCAAGCTCTGGAATTTCACTACGAGCAATTAATTCGTAGTTGCGATCGCGGAGGCAATAGAGGTTAAACATGCCATCCTGCCAAAACCAGACTTCAGGGATACCTAACGCCTGATAGCGTTGCAATTTTTTAGGACTGCCGCTCGTAAACACAACTTCAATTACCAGATCGGGGGTGGGTTTAGATGTGCCAAATATGACATGAAGCCAAACAAGCGATCGCTAGCCCTTATTGCCAGACGATGCCTGCATAGCAACTTCCAAGGGCTGTTCTAAGGTCTGTTGCTCCGCTTCCCAACGGCTGAGAATAATCGCATTCACACTATTGCCAATTACGTTAATCACTGTCTTAAAGCCATCGGTGAGGCGATCGATACCTGCCACGACTGCGATTCCTTCTAAAGGTAGCCCTGATGCCGATAGAACCGTTGCCATCGTGATCAAAGCCGAGCCTGGAACACCAGGGGTGCTAAAGGAAACCAATAAGCTACTCACACCAATCGCCATCAAGAGGGAGGGTGTCAATGGAATTTGATAAATTTGGGCGATAAAAATAGCATTAAACCCCTGTAAAATCGCTGCACCATCGCGTTTGAGCGCTGTACCCAATGGAATCGCAAAACTGGCAATTTCTTCGCGCAAACCATAATTCTCTTGAATGTCCTGCAATAAAACGGGCAGGACGGCATTGGAACTTGCCGTTCCAAATCCCAAAATCATGGCTTGAGAAAGGCTGCGAAAGAACTTGATAGGATCGGCTTTTAGAATAAAGAGAACAATGATATAAAACACAGTCATGATGCTCGTCGCCATCAGCAAGCCCAAAACATAGAATAGCAATCTCGCTACCAGCGCTAATCCCTGCGTGGCAATCACCGAACTAATCAGCGCAAACACGCCAAAGGGAGCCACATACAAAATCACCGATAAAATCTTCTCGCTGATATGGTAGATACTCTCGATAAAATCCATAAATGGCTTTGACTTCTCATGGGCAAGTTGGATACCTATACCAAATAAGAACGCCGAAAAAATGATTTGTAACAGATTCCCTTGACTGAGAGCCTCTAACGGGTTCACTGGAATCAGGCTGACCAACCAACTCACCAAAGAAGGTGCTTGCACCAATGCAGAATCCCCTGACAGCGTAAATCCCGTCACACCAACCCCAGGCTGCAAAACCAAAGCAGTCGTGATTCCCAAGCAAAGTGAAACAAAACTTGTAAGCACATAACTGGTCATTAACTTAGCAGCATACCTTCCCACCTGCCCTGCACCTTGAATTCGGGTTAAGCCCAAAAGTAGCGATGAAAATACAATGGGAACGACCACAAATTGAATGAGTCGCAAAAAACCTGCGCCGACAGGTGCTAAAACATATCCATCGATGAGGGCAATACTCTCAGGGAAACTCGTATTTAGTAGCGTTCCAAATGCAATGCCCACGCCAAGGGCAACCAAGATAAATGTCGATAGATTCATGACAGAGGGGTAGTGCTAGTGATTCATAATGGGGTTGTTGCCGTTTCTAGGATTTTGACGCGCGATCGCTACTCCAGCCAACTCAGGGTTAAATCTGAATGACGAACGATTTTCGGGTAAAATGTTGATATTAGGTGCATTGACTCAACTTTGTCGTCCTTAAAGATCATGCTTAAACAAGAATTAACAATAAATCGCCTGCTTTTTAGCATCGCGATCGCCTTGGTATGTTTTCCTACTACAATTGCAGCACAAAACGTTACAACCATAACTCAAAGTACTGATTCCCAGACAAATAAGCAATTGTCGGTTACACAGACTGAAATAACGCAAAATGTGACTTCCACATCCCAGTTTCGCGATGTTAATCCTACGGATTGGGCATTTCCCGCATTGCAATCCCTCGTAGAACGCTATGGATGCATTGCAGGATATCCAGACGGGACATTTCGCGGCAACCAAGCGATGACTCGCTATGAGTTTGTGGCAGGCATGAGCAATTGCTTAGATAAGTTGAATGAGAAATTTTCGGAACAACTCGATCGCAAGGCAAGTAAAGAGGAACTGCAAAGGCTACAAACGGAACTCTCCAAACAAAGTCAAGAACTAGCAGCCTTGGCTGATTCGGTCAAACATTACTACGTAATCGTGCCTTCCACCTCTGAATCTTTATTAGAGAAAGCCAGAGAAATCGTTCCCACCGCCAAAATTAGCTCGTCCAGATTGGGGAAATATATCGAGATTCAAGGCTTTAACAAACGCAGTAGTGCCGAAGCCCTCAATACCATGGTGCGATCGCGTGGGTTTGATTCTAGAGTGATTTACGAAAATTAGCCACAGGTAGCAAGTTCATCCCATTAATCTACGTTGCATAGATTTTGTGCGGTGGCTGCGATCGCGATCGCATAAAATTGCCCCAACGATCGCAGGAGAGAAATTGAACCTTAAGACAGGGTGGCTATGTCTAAAGGGGGGTAATCGTAAATTACTCACCGAGGAATACTATGAAAGCCTTAACACTTGCTCTAATTGCGACAACCGCCCTAGGAACCGCTCTCTACAGTCCTACCTCTGCCTCTGCGGGGGAAGTGGCAAACCGTTTAGAGCGCCAACAAGAACGTATCTACAAGGGCGTGCAACAGGGGCAAATCAGCCCTGCTGAATATCAAAATCTGCAAAGGAGAGAGGCAAGCATCAACACCCAGCGCCAAAATGCCCTGAGTGACGGACATTTATCTGCTCAAGAATATCGTCAACTCAATCGCCGAGAAGATCGCGTGTCTCGTTCAATCTATCGCGATCGTCATGACTAATATCATTTTCAAACAAGTTGCGGTGCAGCTTGTTTGAAAGACCGCGTGTAGCAAGGATCTCAAATCTAGATCTGTTGCCAATTTCAAGTGAATTGGCATAACAATCACTAGCAATCTATCTCGACAACAAACATCTCCCCTTCATGTGGGAGATGTTGTGCGTGGAAATAATTGCGGAACTTTTGATCGCGATCTCAACTTTCAATACTTAGGAAAAGTACTACCACAATTACGTAAGGATCTTGAATAAAGTCTCGGGCATAGCGATCGCGCATATACCTCATTCTTCTCTCATCAAAATTGCGACAAGGATGCGCATCAGATCGTCTAGATCGGTTGGAACTCGATAGAGCATCAAGTCTTGTAGGATTTCTTTTTTGTGACGATCTAATATCGCAAGCTGCCAAACCTTACCAATAGAGACGGCTCCATAGATGTACTGGCGATTGTCTTCTAACATCTGTTCTACCGCAATTAGCTCCACAGCTAATTGCTTAAAACCACGCTCAAGGTTCTCATCTTTCGCTTCAATCACTAGTAATTGGTTGTGAGATTCAATAAAATAATCTAGTTCACCTCGCAATTGACTGGATGCGTTGAGGGGATAGAGTACCCTCAGTTCTGCTTGCGTATAGTCAATTAAATCCATTAACACAGGAGCAATTAAAAACTCTCTTCTTGCCGTTTCATTATCGAAAGTTATGAGAGGCAAACTCTTTTTTAGCCGCTTTTGCAGATTTTCTAGGTCATCTAAGACCATTGTACTTTTGGGTAAGGTTAACTCCTCTGACCTAAATGAATAGCCAAAGTGTCTCAAAATATCTCTTGGATAGTAATTGAGCTTAAAATAATCTGAGAAAGTCAAAGAATCAGGAATGTTAATTAACATCGCTATAATTTCCCCTCAATGATGTAGATAGAATTTTAGCTACCCTGATTTGGTAGGGTTTAAGGTATTTAAACCCTTATCGTTGAACTTCTAGGATTTACCCATCTTCCGTTTTAATCGTTCTAATTCTTCATCCATTTCCCATTGTTTGAACTTATTATCTAGGTCATCGAATGAGTTAGCCGATGATTGTGGCGTGTAGAGGTTTTCCCAGTTAAAGACTGGATTTGTTTGGGGCTGTTTTGGTGCGTTTTTTGCCGCCTTCGTCGCTTCTGCAATTTTTGCCTGTACTTCTTTACGCCGTACCTGAATTTGCGATTGCAACTCTAATGTCTGAGCGCGCCGCTGTTTTACCAGTTCCATTTGCGCCCACACTTGGTTACCCTGACGCAGGAAAGCTGCCTCACGCTCTTTGGCTCCATTTGCCAAGTCTTTTCTCCCTGCGGCTTCGGCTTTAAGCGCCCTGCCATGCCATAGCTTAATCTCTTCAGCGATCGCTAAGATTTGGTCTTGATGTCCTTTTTCCTGTACTTCAAAGCCAACGATCAATTTTGCTACTTCCTCAGCCTGTCCGCGTAGCTGATCCTCAAGGACTTGCAATTCCATCTGAGGATTACTGCGAATGTATTCTTCAAGTCGCGTTTCCAAAAAACGGGAGATATCCTCAATTAGCCCCATTGTGAGTCCTCAACTTGAGCTTAACATTTATCATTCTACCGAAGAAAACTCTTGCTTTCGTGCATTTCAAAATAAGTGTGTAGCCTTCGGAATAAAAGTTGGTACAAATTCAAGAGATCGCGACCCGAATGCTTTGCTGCTGCTGGCGTTTCTACCTAAAATTTCTACCTAGAATTTCTGACCGATGAAAATATTCTTTGTATCTTGACCGCGTCTGAGCGTGACTTCTTGTTGGCTAATGCGGCTTAGCGTCCAGCCACTATTTCCAACTTGTTTGCCTAGGCTAACTGTTTGCATAGAACCATTGACATCAAACATAGCACTAGAGCGTTCGCCCAAATCAAGCAACCCGATCAGCGTATAGGTTGGGGCTGAACTAGTAGGCGTAGCTGTGATGGATTGTGGATTAGAAGGCGTAACCTCGATCGCACTACCATTGGTTGAAGAAACAGGTGGCAGAGCCACTGGGTTGTTGTTACCATTCAGTGCTGGAGGTTGATACACAGGAATATATAACGGTGGAACGCTAGTACCTACAATAGGTGGCGATGCCATTTGCATTTGTCCGTTATTAGACCCACTGTTCGCGATCGGTAAGGTCGATACAATCGGAGAATTTGTACCTGGCATCATAGGTATGCCATTTGTATTGGTTGCAGTTCTACTTTTGTCGGTAACATTGGCAAGCGATCGCTTAATTTCTTCGGCAAACTGTTGCTTTTCGGGGCTAAGCTGACCGTTGTTATTTACCGTGCTAACTTTCGGGGCATTGCGATCGAATAAACCGTGATTCGCTGACCACATTACAGCGGCTAAAAGTGCTGAACCACATGCACTGACAAGTAGGAGGCGATCGAGCAGGCTGCTGCGTTTTGATTCTGTGTAATCGATCGGTGGCTCAAAGTTACTCGCGGGTGGGTTGGGGTCTCGGGTTACATAAGGCTCAATCCAGAGAATATCTTGGCGAGAAACGGGAGGCAAATCGACATCGGCAAGCTCAATTCTGGTGAGACTAACCGTATCTTTGGACGTTTCTACTTGATGGGTAATAGCCCGATCGCTTGGCGTATAGTGATGCGAAGATGAAGCATCTGTAGATACTGGGGTAGAGGATTGGTGCGCGGCTGAGCGAGTTGCGTTGGTATGGGTAGGTGTATAGGGCAAGATCTGATTGATTGACTTTTTATCAGTACGTTTATCAGTACGTTTTTTGATAGCACCAACATGGAGCGTATTCTCTACATCACCAAACAGATCGTCCATCAGATCGTCGGCATGATCTGAGAAAGCATCTACCTCATGGGTTGTGAAATATCGATCGTTATTGTGATTTTGTGTGTTTTGTAGCATACGAGACTCACCTATTAACTCCTCAAACCAACATCCAAGCTTTCCTATACCCAGAGCGTCAGACTGTCAGAGTTCCCTTTTGTCTATTTCAAACAACATCCCCGATCTGACCACAAGTGGCAATACAAGCACTAGCTTCACAATTACGTTTACCCCAAACACTGCTTGGAGCAAAATAATACTGGCTAGTAATACCATAGATTGCAAAGAAACACCATAGGTTGTAGCGAAATTTGCAGATTTATAAACTTACAGAGAGACGCAAGCGATCGCTTGCGTCTCTCTGTAGATCGGAAGATTCGGAGTATAAAGATCGGAAAGTCAATCTAAAAACTCTATAAAAAAGCTACTTAAAAACTTGTAAGTCTAGATTCTCACTAGATCTGGATAAACGGTAAGCACTTCATCAGAGGTAAGCGTATAGTCGGTTGACTGAGGCTCCCATAGCACTTCGATCGCTAATAATTGATCTTGGGTGACTGAGCCAAGAGCTGACAAGGTTTGCTTGAGTTGTTCTGAAGAACGAATCTCAGGTAATTTGCCCAAGGTATCGCCTGCCACAGCCGCCATCAGAGTAATTACAATATATTCGCTGGGATCTTCAAGGCTCAGATCGCCACTAGAGGGTAAAGTTCCTGCTGCTTTGGAGCTTTGCAAAATCCGCCCGTTTTTGTTTGATAAAACTTCGGCATTGAGCTTGCTGCGCTCAGACATCACCAATCCGTTAAATTTTTGCTCGGCTAGGGCAAATTTGGTAGTTTCCTTAGCTGAGGAAACGTAAACCCAATATTCAGGGTGACGTACCAAAGACAAAACCGTTTCTTTTAAAATCAGCGATAAACCTTCAGAAGACGAGGTGTCTGAGTCCATCGCTAAACGGGTAAGATCGTTTTGGAGTTCGCGGGCAGAAGCTAACAAACCGACTTGAATTTTGGCAACCGTAACTTTGCTGTCCATACCAGTGATACCTTCAGCATCAGAGTCGCCAGCGCCACGAAATGTTTGTAAAACCGCACCAGCTACTGCAGCAAGGATCAAAAAGGTGAAAATGCTGCCACCACCACCGCCACCAAAAAAGAAAGGTAAGAAGAAGAATCCGCCACCATTGGTGAACCCTCCACTGGTATAGCCGCCACCTCTAGAAGGACTAACAGGCACAGAACGAGTAGGCGCTCTAAACGAACCGCCACCAATTCTGCCACCACCACGTCTGGCTAATGCTTCATGGGCATTCCCAAATACGATTGCCACGACCAAAACAAAAACTAAGAGCGATCGCACCCAAGGCATGATTTTTTTCATAAAAATTTTTACGATCCTCAACGTTATAAAAATCTATTAACCCTAATCTAACTCAATACTTTGAGTTAAATCTATTTTACCCAAGCCAAATCAGGCTTTGGGAAGCATAAACCTATCTTAAGGTCGATCTAAATTCCCCATAGAAATTCCAAGTTGTTTTACAAAATCTTTTGGAGCGGCACCACCCTGTGCCTGCTCCTCGGCTTGAAGTATTCTCTGAGATATTACGAAATTAATTTTCGTAGTTGCGTCTGGCTCTTGCAGCTTCGGCTCTTAGGGCATCTAAACGTTTTTCAAGCGCTGTGCGTTCTCTACCCTTACTGGCTTCGCTGAGCAAAATTTTGAGGGCACTGCCTAAACTTTTGTAAGCCGCAGGCATGGCATAGCCGTTGCGCATTGCCAGCTTGATCGCGCCTTGGTCAGCCTCAATTAAATGTCGAATATCTTTTTTGCTACTGCCGCGCCGCCAGAGTTGAAACCCTGCAACACCACAAATGCCCAAAGCCAGCATAAACAGCAGACCATTTTGCACCCACAATTCACCGACTGCGCCGCCTAGACCAACTGCTAGAGCAGCAACCTCCCAACCATCTTTGGGAACCGTATCATTTTGTACGCGTGCCACTTCGTGCCAGAATAGCAAATTGCGCTGATCTTGAGCGAGTTGCTCCCAGCGCAACATATCGATTAAGATCACCACCTCGTCGCCCCCTGCTTCTTCGCAGGCAATCAAGGGTGGGCGCACACCGTCAGCATTGATTATTTTCACCCACGCTTGCAGTTCTGGTGGCAGCAGATCCTGAAGTCGTCTTGATTCAGTCTTAGTAAAGGTATTTCTGAGAGAAGAACTAGGGGATGGCATGAACTTTTAAGCAGAGATTTACATAGCAATAGAAACAATAAGAACTCTGACAGGGTCTGCTTCTATAGCTTTAGGTCAACTTACCCCATGAGTTTAGCATTTTCTTTGACTATCTATAATTGTCGATAAGGATTAGCGATCTATTTTTCGTACATCTACTGTGAATTTATTTAATCACCAACTGAAAAAATTGAAATCTATGCTTTCTTTTGTGAGCCGATGCTTGGCGATCGCGCTGACCATCATTCTCCTGAGCAATACGCCTCTACCCCTTTTAAGTAATTTATCCTTTTTTAATCGCCAAGAGGCAGATGCTGTTCCAACGAAAGCGTCCCCGACCGCTTATACTGCACCAACTACGGCATCAACCGCCTTAACCGATCGGGTAGAAAAAACTTTGCTAAGTAATGGCTTAACTGTTTTAACCAAAGAAATTCATACGGCTCCTGTGGTCAGCGTCCAGGTTTGGTACCGCGTTGGCTCGCGCAATGAAAGACCAGGAATCACGGGCATCTCGCACCAACTCGAACACTTGATGTTTAAAGGGACAAAGGATCGCCCGCTTCAATTTGGCAGATTATTTAGTGCTTTAGGCAGCAGTTCTAATGCTTTTACCAGCTATGACATGACGGCTTACTTTGGCACGGTTGGCAGCGAAAAACTCGATGCCCTTTTAGAGCTAGAAGCCGATCGCATGGTCAACACGCTCGCAGGAGTCGAAGAACTTAAAACCGAGAGAACTGTAGTGCTGTCAGAACTTGATGGCGGCAATAACAACCCCAGTTCGCGTTTGTATAAATCGTTAATGGCAGTGGCTTTTCCAACTAGTTCCTATGGTTGGCCCGTGATTGGCTATCGCCCTGATGTGGAAACATTCACCGTTGAGGATGTACAAACTTACTATCGCACCCACTATCGTCCAGAGAATGCCACGCTTGTAGTAGTTGGCAACTTTGATACAAAAGCCACCCTTGCCAAGATCGAGAAGATTTTTGGCAAAATTTCTGCCCCACCAAAACCTGTGGCAAAAGCTGCGCCGACTATCCAAAACATAAAATCACCCCAGCAAAATCCGATCGTGCTGCGCGAGCCAGGCAGTGTAGCATTTCTGCAATCGGTCTACCCCACATTGCCCTCGATTACCCACCCTGATGTGCCAGCGATCGATGTGATGGATTCTGTCTTAACATCGGGACGTGGTTCGCGGCTCTATCAAGCTCTCGTGCAGACTGGTTTAGCCAGCAGTGTCAGTGGCAATGCATCGACCATGATCGACCCAGGGTGGTACATGTTTGGGGCGACACCCGCTCAGGGCAAAACCCTCCCCGAGATCGATAAGTTATTGCTTGCCGAAGTTGCAAAATTGCAGTCAGAGGGAATTACTGAAGCTGAGCTCGATCGCGCCAAAGTCCAAATTCGGGCTAACTATATTTTGGGAAATCGCGATATTAGCTCTCAGGCGCTTCAGTTAGGCTACAACCAGATCGTCGCAGGTGACTATCGGTTTAGCGATCGCTATTTGACGAATATTGGCAAGGTGACCACCGCTGACGTGCAGCGTGTTGCCAGACAATATCTCAATCCCGACAAGCGCATTTTGGGCTTTTTTGAGCCTACCGTAATTACCGGTCAAGGCGGATCGACGACGGTCAATCCCACCCATTCTGAAGCCTTTAGCCCCGGAAAGCCCGTTGACCCATCTGAGGTAAAACGTTTTTTACCTGAAAGCGCTCTTGCGAACAAGATCGATGTCCCTAATCCTGTCAAACCGATTAAATTTGTGTTGCCCAATGGCCTAAACCTCTTGCTCATTCAAGACAAGAGTAGTCCTTCGATCACGATTGAGGGACGGGTCGAAGCAGGCTCAGGGTTTGACACCGAAGCGAAAGCGGGACTTGCCTCTCTAACCGCCCAAAACTTGATGAATGGGACTAAGACCCAAGATGCCGATGCGATCGCCGCTGTTTTAGAAGATCGCGGGGCAAAACTAGGATTCTCGGCGGGACGTGAAGGCGTAAATATTGGGGCATCGGCGTTATCTAGCGATCTGCCTATCGTGGTCAAACAGTTGGCAGATGTCTTGCAAAACCCTGTATTTCCAGCCAAGGAGTTCGATCTCAATCTCCAACGCAATCTCGTGGCTTTAAAGTCTGAGTTAGATACGCCCGGTAGCTTAGCGCGGCGCGAATTTCAACAAAAGCTTTATCCCAAGGGGCATCCTTTCCACAATATGCGTACGGAAGCAACCCTCAAAGCAATTACGCGGGAAGATTTGGTGAAGTTCCATCAAACCTATTTCCGACCCGACTCGACTACACTCGTACTGATGGGAAATTTTGATCCCACAGCTCTAAAAAGCCTACTTACCGCAGAACTAGGTAATTGGAAAGCCACGGGTACAGCGCCCGTTTTGCAGTACCCACCCGTTGCGAATCCCACCGAATTAACGGAAAAAGAATTGACGCTATCGGGTAAAACCCAAGCGGTAACGCTGATGGGGCATCCCAGTATTTCGCGCTTCGATCGCCGCTACTATGAGGCAATCTTACTCAATCAGGTACTCGGTGGCGATACGCTCTCTAGTCGCTTAGGCACAGAAATTCGCGATCGGGCAGGGCTGACCTATGGCATTTACAGCTATTTCCAAGTTGGCAAAGCCCCAGGTGCGTTTATCATCCAACTCCAAACCAATGGCAAGGATACGCAAAAAGCGATCGAAAAGACTTTGGCTGTATTTAGAGAGGTTCGCGATCGCGGCATCACCCAAGCGGAACTCGATGCTGCAAAAAACAGTCTGATCAATAGCTTCCCCGTCAATCTGGCTGAGCCCGATAATATTGCGGAAGCCGTTTTGAGCGATGAAACCTATGGATTCCCCATGGGTAGTTTTTACGAATTTCCTAGTAAAGTTCGCGCTATCTCTCTAGATGCCGTCAACCAAACTGCGAAGGATCTTCTTTTGCCTGATAATTTACTGATTGTGACGGTTAAACCCGCAGAAGCCAAGCAGTAAATTCCTTCTTACGAAAAAGAGGGGTAACTTACAAGTTACCCCTCTTTTTTTGCTTTTTGATGAAAATCTTGCGAATTCTAAGCTGCCCAGGCGATTTCGCTATTAGTAGGCTTGCTGACACTCTCCTGCTTAATTGCTTCGGGATTGGCAATCCGAAGTTCCACACATGGGATCGAATCGGCATGGATCGAACTCATGGCGATCCCCTCATGCACCTCTAGTAGGGCATCAATCGGTGCTTGAAAATCGATCTGGTGGTTTGGCATCACAGTACGCTCAATCGTGTGTTGTAAATATCCTGAGTTAAGCGTCGAGCTAGAACGCGAAACCCGAATAATTTGCACTGATTCCCCACTGTTACGATAGCGGCAATTCACGATTAGTTTTTTGTACAACTCATGCTGTGTGCTTACCATAGATCTAAACCTAAATATTAAAGTAAAAGCTTTGCTGTTGCATGATCCCAAGCTATCACTTTCATCCAATCAAGGAGTGATCTAAGACACACATTTATAATTTTTTAATCTTTTTTACTCTCGTTCGGCATCAACCGCAGCCTGTTCGCGTTTGAACATATATCGAGTTAAGTCAATGAATACATCGCGTCTGAGATAGGGGTAGTCGCTAATCCAGATATTTAATTTGGGAATAAAGGCATCGGTCGTGACTTTACTGATGCGACTAAAACTGCGATCGTTAGAAAACAACAACATACAGACAACCTGCTTGGGGGCAATGCGTTTATATTCGCGTCGCATAGGTACGCGGATGGTGGTGATAAACCCCGTGCGATCGCCTAGCTCCACATTAAAAAAACTTTCGGTGTTATAGCTGACATCAAGCCGCCCGCGATTATCCACAGTTTCTTGTTTTGACAGCACCTCTTCCGACAAATAAACATCTAAAACCTGTGCTTGCCAAAAACCGCAGTTTGCAAATCTTCGCAATTTGGCATTGCGCCCCACAGCAATCAAAACTGGCTCTAACATCCAGTACATACCGCCTAAAGCCGCACAAACAAACACCATCAAAGCGACAAAACTGTTGGGGCTATTGTCATTGACGCGGTTGTAGATCAGCGTAAACACAACCAACAACGCTACCGATATGAGAATGCGCCGAAATAAATCCTGTCCGTTTCCCCAATAGTATTGATATTGATCAGCAGTAGGTACGGCGGGGATCAGTTCGTCAAATTTCTTGCGCTTGAGTGGAGTAATCATTCGCTACGTAAAACGTTAATAAGCAGAACTTACAAAGGGATGCTGAAGTTGGGTAAAATGTAAACGCCCAAAAGCTTGAATGAAAGCCCCTTCTAGTCATTTGCAAAACAGTAGAAAAGTTGCTCTCATCTTTGCGAAAGCCCTAAGTATTGAATGCGGACTGGGGCATATTGACTCTAGGGTATGTGTCAACCTCGCAACCATACTATAGCGAAATTTTCGATCGCCCTGTTTGGCGATCGCCTAAAGACAAGCACATACGATTCATGCCTTTGAACAAACTAGGATTGAGCATCGTACCAGCAAGGATTCATAGGGGTTAGGAACATGGTCAGTGAAGGGCAGGCAAATCATCTCTGGGCGACAAAAGCTAAATTTTGCCAGTTACAAGCCCAACTCCGCGATCGCTGGCAGACGATCGAACAATTCGATCTGAGCGATTATGACATTCTGGTCGTGCCTTCGCTAAGCCTCGATCAATCCGAACTCTTAAAGGTTGCAGGCAGCCACCACTACGAGGAACGTCTGCTATTTTCCCTGATTCGCCTGCGTAATCCCCGCACCCGTTTGGTCTATGTCACATCCCAACCTCTAGCGCCCATCATCATTGACTATTACCTGCAATTGTTACCGGGCATTCCCTTTTCCCATGCCCGCGAGCGACTGGTGCTGCTTTCTACCTACGATGCGTCGCACGTCCCCTTAACCCAAAAGATTCTAGAGCGACCGCGCCTGATCGATCGCATCCGCAAGGCGTTGCGACCGCAGAAAGCCTACATGATTTGTTTTAATTCCACACCCCTAGAACGGGAATTATCTGTGGAGTTAGGCATTCCCCTATGGGCGCTCAACCCCGATCTATTGCACCTCGGCACCAAGAGTGGCAGTCGTAGCATTTTTGCGGAAACGCAGGTTCCCCATCCCGATGGCAGTCCGTTGGTACATAGCCCCCATGACTTAGCCGAGGAAGCTGCGGCACTGTGGGATCGGCAGCCACAACTCAAGCGCATGGTCGTCAAATTGAACGAAGGATTTTCTGGCGAAGGGAACGCCATCTTAGAATTAGCGCCAATCCTTACTGTGGAATCGCCCCAACGTGCAGCCGCGATCGCTAATTGTTTCCCACAGATGCGCTTTCAATCGCTATCTGAAACTTGGACGAATTTTGCCAAGCGCCTTCCCGATTTGGGCGCGATTGTCGAAGCATTTATCGAGGGCGAAGAAAAGCGATCGCCCAGCGTCCAAGGCAGAATTGCCCCTACAGGCGAGGTGGAAATTCTCTCTACCCACGATCAAATTTTGGGTGGGCCAGATGCACAGGTTTACTTGGGGTGCAGTTTCCCCGCCGATGCCAGCTATCGTTTGCAGTTACAGGAATTTGGCATGCGTATCGGCAAAACCCTCGCGGCTAAGGGCGTCTTAGAAAGGTTTGGCGTTGATTTTGTCGCGGTGCGGCAGCAGGATAGTAGCTGGGATTTACAGGCGATCGAAATTAATCTGCGTAAAGGGGGCACGACGCACCCATTGATGACTCTCCGCTTCCTGACCAACGGGCAATTTAATCTCGGCGATGGTCTGTTTTACAGCCAGCACGGACGGGAGAAATATTATATTGCCACCGATACTTTGCAAAAGGGGCAATACAACGGTCTACTTCCCCACGATCTGATGGATATCATCGCGCACCATCGCCTGCACTTTGATAGCAGCACAGAAACCGGCACGGTTTTTCATCTCATTAGTTGCTTGTCAGAATTTGGCAAGTTGGGGTTGACTAGTATCGGCAATTCTCCGCAGGAGGCCCAAGACATCTACGATCGCGTTGTGGAGGTATTGGATCGAGAAACCCTTGCAGTACCTAATGCCGATGCATCCTGTAGCGAGTTTAAGGATTAATTCTATGCCGCGAGTTCGTCCGCACCCCAAACGCAGGCAACTAATTGGGGGAATTGTCTTTCTGGGGATTCTAGTCATTGCGATCGCGGCTTTAATTGGCTGGCAATATAGCGCCCGTAATTATCTGCGCAAACAGCCACAAATTGATATTTCTGTCCTAGAATGGAGCATCCACGAACTCACGAACCTAGAGAGGCGATCGCAGGGCATTTCTGAGTTACAGTTTGACGATCGCCTTGCCGAGGTTGCCCGCACCCACAGTCAGGATATGGCAAACAGAGGCTTTTACCAACACATTAATCTTAATGGCGAAGATCCCACCGCTAGGGGAGAAAAGTTAGGCTACCGATGCGTAAAACAGTATGCCACCCACTACACCGAGGGACTTTCGGAAAATCTGATGCATACCTACCTCTACAATTCTGTACTAGAGCGAGGGGGGATTACGCTCGGCTACGATTGGCGCACGTTAGAGGAAATCGCAAAAATCAGCGTTGATGGTTGGATGAATAGCCCCGGTCATCGCAGTACCCTATTAACCGTCACCTACGATCGCGAAGGCATTGGCGTAGTAATTTCTCGCGATCGGGAAGTTTTTGTGACTCAAAATTTCTGCTAACGTCGAACGAATCAATGGCGGGATCTCCTAAAAGCTTTTGTATTGTCTGCCGATCGAATAATGCCTTATCGCTGACAATAGGAACCCTCTTTTGCAAGTCTTGCAACTCAGTGGGTAGAACTATCTTTTCCTTCTCTTTGTTGGTGGATATAAGCTTGAAAATCTTGCATTGTCAAACGATCTAGCACTTGATAGCGATCGCGTGTATAGTCGCCCTCGCCCACATCGAACTGCTGCAAAAATCTAATCATTCCCGCAACACCTAAACCACAAATAAAACGACGTTTTCCCATCCCTAGCATGGCTGGCAAAGTGAAGATTTTAGGTGATATCGTGAGTCCCATTGTCGATGAAGAAGACTGGGAATGAAAGTTATCTGATGTAACTTAAGGAAACAACAGGAAAATTGCGATCGCCATATCAGATGATTGTTCGAGAGCTTCTAACTTTAAAGCTTTTGCTATAATCACTGGTAATTACACGGCTTGGGATGTAAATCATGAGTATTGCGCTAAAAATTGAGCAAGAGCAGTTTATTCAAAAAAAGCTCAAGACTGGTAAATATAGCTCTACAGATGAAGTGCTTTTTGAAGCATTTCGTTTACTTGAGGAAAGAGACAAGCATTACGAGCAATGGCTTCAAGCTACTCGTCAAAAGGTAGCAGATGGTTTAGAGCAACTAGATCGCGGTGAAGGGCTGGATAGTGACACTGTGATGGCAAGATTGAAAGAACGAGTTCGTACGTAATACTCGTGAGAATAATCAATGACACGCTACATTATTTCTCCATTAGTCAAGTCGCGATTTGGATAATATATTTGATTATTTTGCTGAATTTAGTACTGATGCTGGCGAACGATTTATTGAGGATTTCAACAAGAAGGTACTGGTTCCGCCGAATTGGATAAATCCCTCAAAATGCCTACAGCGCAACGATTATAGCCGTTTTAGAGACAGATCGCCAAAATCCTTATTCTGAAGGGGGTTCATCGATTTTTCCCACTACACGGAACCAGTGCCGAAGAAAATAAACTACCAGCGACCCCAATTAAAAGACGATCACTATCAAAAGCGATCGCAGGCAAAGGTAGAACATTAGGCGATATCGTCACCCCATCGTCGATGAAGAGGATTGGGAATGTCTGAAATGGTAGTTCTCGATAAAGGAATATCTAAATATGTTATTACAACGCATCACAATTGACTGGAATATTTGCCATGGCAAGCCCTGTATCAGAGGTTTGCGCTATCCTGTCGAGATGATACTAGAACTCCTCAGTTCAGGTATGACCACCGAGGAAATTCTTGAAGACTATGACGATCTAGAGCGAGATGATATTTTTGCAGCTCTAGCCTATGCCACTAAACTAACCCAAGTAAAGAGCATCTACAAAGTTCTTATATGAAATTTCTCATTGATGCTCAATTACCTGTCCGTTTATCCAATCTTTTAAAATCAATGGGACATGACGCAATTCACACAAAGGAATTAGCCCTAAAAAATGCTACCCCAGACACAGAAATCAATGCTATTTCACTACGCGAACAGAGAATTGTTATTACCAAAGATTCAGATTTTTGGGATTCTTTTTATGTTAGGCAAGAACCTTACAAACTTTTGCTAGTGACAACAGGCAACATCAGCAACAAAGAATTGGAATCATTATTTGCTAAAAATTTCAATCAGCTAGTCCATTTACTAGAGCAACATTCTTTGATTGAAATGTCACGAGATTCAGTCATAGTACATCAGTAAGACGAATATATAGTAATAGGAAAAAAGCGATCGCTTGTATTCTTCAATCCCTCAAAAAAAGAAGCCCCCCTTTCGGAGAGCTTCTTTTTTTCTAATCAGAGACTAGACTATCGAATGAATTAACCGTTGATCGCAGGAGCAGTTAGAGCCACAGGAGCAACATCAACAGCAGCCAAGTCGAGAGGGAAGTTGTGTGCATTTCTTTCGTGCATGACTTCCATACCCAAGTTAGCGCGGTTGATTACGTCTGCCCAGCTAGGAACGACGCGTCCTTGGCTATCTTGGATCGATTGGTTGAAGTTGAAGCCATTCAGGTTGAATGCCATGGTGCTGACGCCCAAGGATGTAAACCAGATGCCGACGACTG
>NZ_CBDDRA010000020.1:0-113373 GCF_965232925.1 Tumidithrix helvetica PCC 7403 | reverse complement strand
TGTGTCAATTGCCATTTAGCTTCTAATTCTCTTTTCATGTTTGAGCTTGACTTAGCCTTTGCAATTTCTTGCTCTATTTTCTCGTGCCTTTCTGTTGCTCTTGCCTTGCTGCCGATTAGTCCAAACTAAAGATTAAAAAGATTCTGATTCTCTAGAATTGGTGGTCAATCTGAATTAAAGCCGATAGTGGCGAAACACCTCACTGGCAGCTCGATGTAGCAAAGAATGCCGATAGACTAAGGCTCGTAAATCTTCAGCATAGCCGCCACCTATTACACAGGCTACGGGGTATCGTTGCGCCAAGCAAGTACTCAAAACCTTCATGTCCCGCCGATACAACCCAGTATCCGTAAGCGCTAGTTTCCCTAAGCGATCGCCGACATGGGGGTCAACCCCTGCATCGTAAAGCACCAGATCGGGCTTAAACTCTGAGAGCAGATCGGGCAGATAGTCCGCTAAGGTGCGTAGATAGGCATCATCCTCCATGCCTTCAGGCAGAGGAACATCGAGATCGCTCTTTTGTTTTGTACTCGGAAAATTAATCTGGCAGTGCATTGAAAAGGTAAACACTTGCTTAGAATCGGCAAAAATAAATGCCGTGCCATCCCCCTGATGCACATCTAAATCGACGATTAGAATTTTTTTAGCTAATCCTAGCTGCTGGATTACCCTTGCGGCGATCGCCAGATCGTTAAAAATGCAAAAACCCGATCCATAGTTGGGAAAGGCATGATGGGTTCCTCCCGCTGTGTTACAGGCTAACCCACACTGCAAAGCCAACTGAGCCGTAAGTATTGTCCCCCCTACAGCAATGCAAGTACGATGTGCCAACCCTTCACTCCAAGGCAGTCCAATGCGTCGTAATGCTTTGCGATCCAGGCTACCCTCGCAATAGGCCTGCACGTAACTCGGATCGTGCACCGACTCGATCCATGCTCTTGGTGGTAATTCAGGCAGATGCAATTGTTTAGACTGCACGACCCCTTCTGCCAAAAGCATTTCTGTCAACAAACGAAACTTTACCATGGGGAATCGATGCCCATCGGGTAAAGGGACAACATAATCAGGATGATAGACAATCGGTAGTTCCATCTGGAGCTATAGCAATCCCAAGCGATCGATAGAACAGCATCCTAACGCCCAGACCCCGTTATTCGTAACCCACCACAGAGCCATCTGGCATCACGGCTCCCCGCATAATTGCCCCACTCAAACTTGCCCCACTGAGATTGGCATCTCGAAAACTAACGCCTGTAAGCACCGCCAGTCGTAAATTTGCCTTGATCAAGTTTGTGCCGATCAAAAACGCTGCCTCTAACCTAGCTGAAATCAACTGAGCGCCATTAAGATTCGCGCCAGTGAGGTTGGCGTGATCGAGCTGGGCATCGCTAAGAATGGCATCGCACATCTGGGCATTGGTAATATTTGCATTACTGAGGGTGGCATTGCTGAGGGTGGCACGATTGAGAATCGCATCTGTCAGGTTAGCGTGACTGAGATTAGCATTACTTAAAACAGCATCACTCAAGTCAGCTCCCACCAAAACAGCATGATTGAGAATGGTATCGCTCAGGTCAGCATTATTGAAATTCGCTTGTGTCAGATTAGTACTGCTCAAAATGGCATTACTCAGGTTGGTGTTACTTAAATTAGCTTCACTGAGATTGGCACCACTAAGATTCGCAAAGCTGAGATTGGCTTTTGAGAGATTGGCAGTTTGTAGCTCAGCATCACTGAGCGTGGCATGGTTGAGATTTGAGCCGATTAGATCGCTGCCACTGAGGTTTGCACCACTGAGATCGGCATTACTAAACAGTGCCTCAGTTAAGTCAGCATTTGTCATCATGGCTGAACTAAGGATAGCGCCATCGAAATTTGCTTCTCTGAGGTAGGTGTGACAGAGATAAGCACCACTGAGATCGGCACCAATGAGCTTTGCACGGTATAGATCGACTTCTCGCAAATTAGCCTTTCGTAAATCGGCATTGCTCAAGTTTGCACCGAGCAAATTGGCACAGCTTAGATTTGCCCAACGCAGATTTACCCCACGCAGATCTGCTTCTCTGAGATTTCCAAGTTTGAGGTTAGCACTACTTAAATCTGGCACAATTTCAGGATGAGTAGCCTTCCATCGATTCCATGTAGCTACGCCTTGTTTTAGCAATGCCAGATGTTCTGCGTTTGCCATAGAGGTGACTCCTCGATTTGGATGGTTTGATTGGCGTGATTATTTCAGGGTTATGTATATACAGAAACAAGAAAAAGTCTGTAATTGTATTTTGCCAACCCTTGCTAGCGAAAAGCCAAAACCTAAACGCCAATCCTCCGTGTCCTATGATGCAATTGTTCTAAAATATTCTAAAAAATAAAAAGCCCAGAAGGGTTTCTGGGCGCAGTCAGTTTAAGGCTTTAATGTAATTAGATTATCGGTTTGAATGGCTTGCCAACATCACCCAACTGGGTGAACAAAACGGGTGACCTTTCTACCTTAGTCGATCGCTTTGGTTTCGATAAAGTTTACTCGTTCGAGACTGTCCCCAAAAAGCAAAAAAGAGCCCAGAAGGGTTTCTGGGCGCAGTCAGTTTAAGGTTTTAATGTAATTAGATTATCGGTTTGGATAACTTGCCAACATCACCCAGTTGGGTGAACTTAACGGGCGACCTTTTTTTTCCGCGAACGATCGCTTGGATATTGCCAACGACTCATGATTCGCGATTGCTTCAAAAACAAAAAAAAGCCCAGAAGGGTTTCTGGGCGCAGTCAGTTTAAGGCTTTAATGTAATTAGATTATCGGTTTGAATGGCTTGCCAACATCACCCAACTGGGTGAACAAAACGGGCGACCTTCTTACGATCGCACTTGCATCACCGTCGCGCTAATTTCGACAACACCTACATGTTCGCTATCAATTTCTATGGCGGCGGCATGGGAAAGATCGAGAATGCGATCGCCCACATAGGGCCCGCGATCGTTTACCCGTACAATCACCGATTTCCCATTGCGGAGATTCGTAACTTTTAGATAGGTATCGAGGGGCAAAGAAGGATGAGCAGCCGTAAACCCTTTTTGCTCAAAGGTTTCTCCTGAAGCAGTTGGCAAGCCATGAAAATCCCACCCATACCAAGATGCCTCGCCCTGCACGCTGTGGTCTGTAGCCGTAAGCTGAAACATCTGTTGTTGTGACTCAACTAAAGTCAAGGGCTTTGCACCTGTAGCTTGACGTAAGTTGTTAACCCATTGAGTTAGATTTAATTCTGGGTTAGCAATTCCAAGAATTGGGACTGTAAATAGCATTGCCGACTCGTATTGCCCAATGTAATTACCATTGCTAATCACTGGCAGAATTTTGTTCGGATCGAAGCTAGAGGAATTTAGCAAAAATTCTAGCCTCGCGGCTACCGTCGCTGCATCTGCAATGTGGCTCAGCGTTAAGATTGGTTTCTGGTTGACAAAAATCATCCAATGGTTCGCAGCAGTAGCCTGTAGAGAAATGGTATGGAACTGCGATCGCTTGGGGATAAAAGTTAAACCTTTAGATTGCACAGAATTGTTAACAGCAGATTGGTCAATATACTTGACGCTCTGATCGGAAGGCGAGCCAAGAATTGTTTTGTTGAGATTAAAAAAGAGCGCGCTAAAGAAAGTGGAGCCGATTGATACGACCCACATTGCTGCAAAGGTATTCATAGTAAAGACTGCAAACTAGATTTCGTTAAGCCGGAATCTCTAGATGGTTGGAATATAAAGAAGATTTGTAAATAGACTGTTGTAAAGAGTAGGTTTTAGATTTCTCGTTTTATATTTTTCTTAGAGAAGCATTAAAAACTGGTTGATCGGTTTCCCTGTAACCATTTCACAAAAGTGGAATACTTTTGTAAGGTTTCTGTATGCCTCAATACAAAATAGAGGATCGATGGGGATCAAAAATCACCCCTTTGGAAGAGATAAAATTACTTAGGTCTATTTCACCAAGAAATTCTTCATTAATTTTTTATGCAAATACGCCCCAGTCAAGCGTTTCAACGATGTATTTAAAAACACATTTAAATTCTTTATTTCATTTGTTTTTCCCCTTAATAGATGGGAATTTTTTGAGTAAGGAAATAATAAAACTAGCCAAAATTAAAATAGCGAACGCCCAACCAATTCGACGAGAGCTACTTATTAGGCAAAACCCTAAATCTCAAAACTTTGCCACAATCAATCATCGAGGGGCAGCGTCCCGCCGTCCGATCGCGAAGCGTTTCCTGAGGGAACAGGGAATTGCCTGTGGCTGAACTGGAATGCCTACCGCTAGCGTCGGGTCAACATGGTGAGGGTGTATGTTTCCAAGTGCGCTTGGGTCCCTACTGGTTTCTGCTTGATTGCGGCTTGACCGATTTATCAGCCTTGTTTCAGTCAGGACTCGATTCTGCGGTTTCATCTGAAGTTATCGTGCCTTGGGCAGGGGTTTTTTGCAGTCATGCCCATTCCGATCATGGGCGCGGTTTAAAAGAACTGCACGCGATTGCCCCTAACTTGCCGATTTACGCAAGTGAAGTAACCACTCGCTTGCTGCCTTTAGCTTGGGCAGATCCCGCCCTTGCCCCGCCCGAATTTTGCATTCCCTTGGCTTGGCGGACAGAATATCAAATTCAACCCAACTTATCGGCAAAGTTGCTGCCCTCTGGGCATTTACCCGGAGCGGCAAGCTTGAGCTTGACTTACACTGCCAAAGATCGAGAATACTCAATTCTCTATACGGGTGACTTTTTTCTCTCTAACTCTCGCCTAGTTGAGTCCCTGCGATTAGAAGACTTTCGGGGTTTGTCGCCCGATGTTCTGATTATTGAAGGCAGCTATGGCACAGCCAAGCATCCTCACCGCCGCAGCCAAGAAAACGATTTAGCTGCCAAAATTATCGAGGCGATCGCGCTCGGTTATTCAGCGATCTTGCCCGTATCGAGAATTGGGATTGGGCAAGAAATTTTAATGTTACTGCGCAGCCATCATCAATTTACAGGTAAAGATATTGATATTTGGGTAGATGCCGCGATCGCGCTTGGGTGCGATGCCTATTTAGATTTGATGCCTTACTTACCCAACTCTGTGCGAAATTTTGCGCAACATCAACCGCTATTTTGGGACAAAAAAGTAAGACCGCATGTCGGACGCATTGAATCAGGTCAGCAGCTTAATGCCGAGCCTTGTATTTTATTGGTTGACAAGCATTCTGGCTGGACAGAATGGCTCAGTAAAGGGACAAGACCTTGGCTCATACTTCTACCCGAATTTCAAAGTCGTGGGGCAAATCTCTCAAATAATGACTTTCCTAATATTTCTGCCAAGATTGACACCTATCTTTTAGCCGATCACAGTGATATTGCGGGTACAACGCAGCTGATCCACAATTTAAAGCCTCAGCACATTGTATTTATGCATGGCAGTGCTGACTATTTGGCAGATCTGGCAAATTTAGACGAATTGAGCAATCGCTATCACGTTCATTGCCCCCCTTCTGGCAAACGTTTAGAGCTAGCAGTGGGTGAGTCTTTTCACACCGCAATTCCACCTAGATCCGATCGCGCTACACCACATCCCTATGAAGGGGAGTTAGCAGAGCTAGATTCGGCTGTGGTGCTGACATTACCTGCAGAAATCACTGCCGATTCACGTTGGCTAAACTTTGCCGATACAGGTATCGTTGAAGCGAGGTGGCAAGGTGAAGAGTTAATCATTCGGGGGCTCACCCAAAGAGAATTACTCTCGGATGAGTTGGCTGATGCTGACAATGACAATTTGCGCGTCTGTGGCAACTGCCAGTTTTATCGAGGACAACGCTGCCTAAACCTTGAGTCACCTTTGTCAGGTCTAAAAGTTAGTCGTGATGGCTATTGTTTAGCTTTTGAAAAGATTGCTGAAAACATTGAATAGTTCCCTTATAAAACGAAAATAGCGGGGTAAGGCTAATTTAACTTAGCAAACCGCGCTATTGAGGAATTATCCGAGACATAGTTTTAACCTAACTTGCTCAAGTAGCGATCGCATCCGCAAAATGGCTTGATCCACATCAACGAATTAGGCATGAACTGAGCCATCGGGCATAATTGCCCCTTTGAGGTTTGCCCCCGTTAGCTTTACCATAATGCGATTGTTGTAACCGATACGAGCGCCCGTCAAGTCAGCACCACTCAGATCGGCGCCACTCAGATCGGCACCAATTAAGTTTGCTTCCCTGAGATTCGCTTTGGCTAAATTTGCTTGTAAGAGGTTGGCTCTAAATAAATTAGCTCTGTACAGGTTGGCATTTTCAAAATTGACTTGATGCAAAAAGGCATCCGTCAGATTGGCATTGCTAAGGTTGGCGTTGCTAAGATTGCGACCTTCAAGATATTTTTCGCGCAGGTCTGCCCCACTGAGATCGGCTCCACTCAAGTGATCTGGTCGTTTTGGCTGAGGGTTTGGTTGAGGTGTGGGCTTGGGGGTCGGCTGATAGCGCGGTTGATAAGTTTGCTGCGGTTGGCGTGGAGCAGTGTATTGGGTCGATTGGGTTTTGGTTTTAGCGCCATATTGATGGCTAGCCTGATGATTTGTTTGGTAACTATATTGTTGGTGGTTGGTCTGAGGATTGGGTTGGTGATGTGCCTGATAGTTTGACTGGGTTGATTGTGTGGACTGGCTTTTAGCTTGGTGTGAATATTGATTGGTTTGTGTGGAGTGCCCTTGGGCAGAGTGGGCTTGTGTAGTGTGAGATTGTGTCGTGTGAGCCTGTGCGGAAGAGCGATGCGATCGCACCTGATCGCGCGCATGATTGATCTCTTTTAATTTTTCTTGGGCTTTTGCCTGCAACCTTAGGTCATCCTTGGGAATGCGATCGGGATGCCAAATAAATGCCAAGTCTCTATAGGCTTGATTCACTTCTTCAAGAGAAGCACTTGGCTCTAGTCCAAGTAATCGATAGCATCGGTCTAAATCAATCATAAGAGTTTCACCGTACCATCATTACAGTTTACGGGTTATGGCGGTTAGAGATTAGCATTGTGAACAATTTAACAATGTCTTCGGATTGTTTACCTTGCTATCATTTGTCTTTAGGCGACTAAGCTTAGTTGAATTTTCTGGCATTACTTCAATCTTTTCACTAACCTTAATTAAACGAACCAAGCAGGCAGCTAAGATTTTGATGGAAAAAGGAACGTGAGCGTATTGAAATTAGGTATCCCTTAGGAATAAATGTATTGGTTCTTAACGTAACCCCCAAAATTATCTATGCATAAATCTTAACTAAGATTGTTTAGATTCATGATATTTAGGGACTCTACCCGATCGATCTTAGTATTCTTAAGTAGAGAATCTCTTTAAGAAAACTTAGAGATTTGATGGAGGATAAAATCATGAAACTCTCATTGATTACGATTTCTATCATTCTGATCTCTGCATTGATATTGCCCAGTGCTGCTTTTGGGCAAAGTTCGATCGTTCCAACCAATGATACTGAGAGACCCTTTCAACATCGGGTCATTGAAGCGCAAAGTCTAAAGATGCCTATTTTTATTACAACCATTGTTTTGACAGCTTCTCTAATAACGCTCAGTATCGTTCTAAGCAAGTCCTTTCGCGTGGGATAATCGCACTACATCAATCTATCATTTTATTAGGGTGTCCCCAGAATTTGGTAGATAGGCTTAGCCGTGCGACAGATTAAATCGAACTGTTGCAGATAAAATCCCCGATCTGTTTAAAGTCACGAATAACAGTTTCAAAAGAACTACGACGCAGTTTTTTTGAAACCCCGCGCGTAGCGCGAAACTCAAATCCAAATCTGTGGCAAATTCACTTGAAATTGGTATAACGAAAAAAGAGATGGATCCGAACCTGATTGAGATTGTCAAAGCCGATTATCAAAAATTTCCAGAGGCACAAACTTATAGCATCTATGCTGAGGATGTTTATTTTAAAGATCCTGTTTATAACTTTCGGGGTTTGGCGCAGTACAAAAAAATGATTGGCTTTATAACCACTTGGTTTAAAGCGCTCAAATTAGACCTCCATGAAATCGATCGCGTCGAGAATACGATCGAAACTCGCTGGACGATGAGTTGGAATGCCCCTTTACCTTGGAAGCCTCGTATTTCAGTAACAGGTTGGAGCGAACTCCAAGTGAATGAGGCAGGGCTAATTAGTTCTCATGTCGATTATTGGGACTGCGATCGCTGGGATGTGGTGAAGCAACATTTTATTTTCTCGACAAAGTAATACACTTTTAAAATAACGATTGTGGAATAGAGGAAAAATTTCATGAAAACGTTCTTGTCTAAGCAAGCTAAATATCAGGGAAATCTGGGCAATGGATTAGGAAGTGCTCGCTTGACGCCATGCTTATTGGGTGCGCTATTAGGGCTTGGTTTCGTTGGTTCAGCGATCGCCGCAACGGTAAAACCTATTGTCCCTGAAAAACTGCAAGTCAGCCCAGGAGAGGAACTCTTATTTAAGGCTTCTGCACAAGGTGCGCAGATTTATACTTGTAAAGCCAATGACAAGAATAAATTTGCGTGGACATTCAAAGCTCCTGAAGCCTATCTATTTGACGATCGGGGTATGAAAATTATTCACCACTATGGCGGACCAAGTTGGGAATATCTCGATAAAAGCAAGGTCAAGGCAAAGGTAAAAGCAAAAGTTGGGGCTCCCGATCCTACTGCGATTCCTTGGCTGCTACTTGAAGTTACTTCCCATGAAGGCAGGGGTATGATGTCCAATGTCACCAGTATTCAAAGGCTCAATACTTCTGGCGGTTTGGCTCCCACCACAACTTGCAATGCCTCAAATGCAGGTAAAGAGATTGGAGTTGGATACGAAGCTGATTATTATTTCTACGGTTCTACCACCGTTCAAGGGCTATGGTAGCAATAGCCAATCTGGGCAATTGTTCGCAAACAATTAAGGATTGCAATGGCTCTTTTCTTAGCACTTTGCTTATCCCAAAACACCATTAATCAAAAAAATACTTAAGCCCTTTTTGACATCCTCACCGAGCTAAAGCAACGGTGATTCCTAAGACTCACGACTTAGGTTTCTGTTTCTTCCCATTACTGGGGTTTCGCAACTGCCCTTTAGACTCATGCCTATCGGGTCTTACGCTCGCTCCACAGACTGACACGGCAAGCCCTGCCGCCAAAATATTCTTACTTGCGTTGGTATCTCGGTCATGGTTTATCCCACATTTAGGGCAATCCCACTCTCTAATATTCAACGGCAACTTTTCAACGATGTAGCCACAATTGCTGCATCGCTTAGAACTCGGAAACCAACGGTCAATCTTGACGAAAGTACGACCATACCAATCGCACTTATATTCAAGTTGTCTCACCAATTCACCCCAACTAGCATCACTAATAGCAAGGGCAAGTTTGTGGTTCTTGACCATATTCTTCACAGCCAAATCCTCAACGGCGATGGTTTGGTTTTCACGCACCAATCGAGTTGTCAACTTGTGAAGAAAATCATTACGAGCATCGCTTATTTCGGCGTGAACTTTAGCGACTTTGAGTCTCGCTTTTTGACGATTGCTCGATCCTTTTTGCTTACGGCTCAAAGCCTTTTGAGCTTTACGCAATTTAGTGCGTTTAGCCGCAAAGCCTTTGGGATTAGCAACATGCTCACCTGTACTCAAAGCAATCAAACTGGTAATCCCCAGGTCAATTCCAACTTGATTAGGAGACTCAGACAATGGTTCAATCTCGACATCCACCAACAAAGATACTGTCCACCGTCCAGATGGCGAGAGCTTCACCGTAATGCTAGAAGGTTCCGCACCTTTAGGAAATTGACGGCTCCATCGAATAGCCAATGGTTCAGGGCTTTTAGCCAAAAATACTTTGCCCTCTTTCCATCGGAAAGCAGACTTTGTAAATTCAGCACTGCCGCCATGATGCTTTTTCTTAAAGTTTGGGTATTGCGCCCGACCTGCGAAAAAATTACTAAATGCTGCTTGGAGATGCCTCAATCCTTGTTGCAATGGCACACAGCTAACTTTATTGAGAAATTGCAAGTCTTCTTGTTTTTTCCATTCAGTCAGCATTGCCGAAGTTTCAATATATCCGACTCGTTCCTGTCTCTCATACCAGGCCTCAGTCCTTGCGGCGAGGGCCCGATTGTAGACCAAACGAGTGCATCCCATCGTTCGCCTAAGCAAGGTTTCCTGCTCAGGAGTTGGATAGAATCGGTATTTGAAAGCTTTTTCCATGCCTCACATTATAGTACGCATTCTGTGATGCACTCAATTAAAATATAAAGCCGTCCTTCGCGTTGCTAAAGGACGGGGTTTCTACCCAAATCTACGATGAGTGAAGCCATTAACTGTAAAGAAGCCTGCATCAATGGTTGCATCCTTGGCGATCGCTGCCCAAACCTAGAACATCTTGCCGCGACTCGTAAATTTCTTCAAGATACATCGATTGACAAAATCCTTGAGATTGCAGCAAATCGATTTTTACCCAAAGAGATCGAGACTGAGGGCGATCGCCCCGTTAGCGAATGATTGCTTTATCGTTTCTGACGTTGGGTTAAGCCTTCACCTACAAGAGAGAGCCCAACCACCATAATGGTAATAGCCAAACCGGGAAACAAGGTCGTCCACCAGATATTCTCACCTGTGGAAAGCGCATCTAAAGCTTGTTTCAGATCGTGTCCCCACTCCGGCACATCTTCAGGAATGCCTAGCCCTAAAAAGCCTAGCCCCGCTAAGGTGAGAATCGCATCTGCGGCATTGAGCGTAAAGATCACAGGCAAGCTTTGAATCACATTTTGTCCCAGATAGCGGGTTAAAACCGTCCAAGTGTCTGCTCCGATCGCTTGGGCAGCTTCGATATATAGCTCGGTTTTGACGCTCACCGTTTGATTGCGAATAATGCGAAAGTACTGTGGAATATAGGCAACACTGAGCGCGATCGCGGCATTCCACACACCTGGCCCCACGACAAAGGCGATCGTCAACGATAGCAGCAGCCCCGGCAGGGTATAAATCGCATCCATAACAAACACCAAGCCTTTGTCTATCCAACCACCTTTATAGCCGCTGATCATGCCTAAAGGTACACCCACCAGTAAACTCAAAATCGTGGACGTCAACACAACCTGCCATGCAACGCCTGCGCCAGCGATCGTGCGGGTAAAGACATCATGCCCCTGCTGATCTGTACCAAACCAATGTGTTAGAGAAGGCGCTTCGTGAATGGGGTTGCTCAAAAATTCGTTAGGATTTGCCAGCATGCCCCACATCACTAAAACTGGATAAAAAAGAGCGATCGATGCAAAGAGCGTACTGATCGATATACCAACAAACATGAGACGCTGAGAAGTTGAATTCATAGTCAAAGTTTCTACAGATCGAGCAATGGAGGCTGAGAAGGAAGTGTAACCACAAAGGTTGTACCAACTCCTACTTTACTAGTGAGCGAGACATCACCTCCATGCTCTTTGATACACTTTTTCACAATGGTTAGTCCCAAACCAGATCCAGTGAAAGAATCTGCATTCCTGGCGCGATAAAAAGGCTCAAAAATGTACTTCTGTTCTTCGAGGGGAATACCAATGCCCCGATCTTGAATGCTAAAGACGATCGTATTTTGGCTGTAGTCAATCATAAAAATAATTTGAGACGCAGGATCTGAATATTTGATTGCATTAGAGAGCAAATTTGACAAGATAAAACGTAAAAGTTTAGGATCTAGATCGGTCTGTTGACTTTGAATTTTTCGAGGAACAACCACAATTCTCGTTTGATTTCCTGTTTGATTTTCGAACTGTAGCTCATCAACAAGGGTTTGACAGAAATCAAGTAGGTTAACTGATTGCGGATTAAACTCTAATTGATTAGCTTCGGCTCTATTAAGCGTGATCATGTCATCTAAGAGACTGGTGATGTAAGAGATAGATGATTGAATTCGCATTAAATTCCTTCTAGTCCGTTCGTCTATATTTTGGCTACTGCTGTTTTCTATGAGTTGAGCCGACATTTTAATTACACCCAATGGCGTGCGAAATTCGTGGGAAATCATTGAAAAGAAGTTACGCTGTAATCTGGCAAGTTCTAGTTCTCTTTGCAAAGCCAGTTGAGATGCTTCGGCAACTTTACGATCGCTAATGTCCCGCACAAATGCCACGACTTCATCTTTCCCACTTACCAAAATGCGAGACTCAAAGTAATGGATCTGTCCATCGAGTAATTCCAAAGAATAGTCCACGGTCTGCAGATTACTTGTTTGGATCGCTCGTTCAACCGCTTTCATGATTTGAGCGATCGTATCTGATGGCAACGGTGAATCAGCGATATTAGAACCTTTAATTGTCTGAGGTTCCATCACCAACAGTTCTCGTCTAGCTTTAAAATCAATAAAATCCCCGTTGCTTTTTATCCGAAAAATTAAGTCAGGAATTGCATTTAGTAAAGCTAAATGTTGGGCCTCGCTTTGAGATAGTGCCGTCTCTGTGCGTTTATGTTCTTCAATTTCCATTTGCAAAGAAAAATTTGCCGCCATTAGCTGAGAAGTCCTTTCTCTTACTTTACTTTCTAGTTCTTCTTTCGCAAGCTTAAGTTCGATTTCGGCTAGTTTGCGCTCTGTAATATCATGGGTCGCACCAAATAGCGCAATTCTCCGACCATTCTCATCAAGTATAGTTGTGCCTCTAGAACAGATATATCTTATAGAACCATCTGGATGTAGGATTTGCAAATCCATCTCATAACTTTTTCCTGCTTGAATTGCCCTTGCCACAGTGGTATCAAATTCTTCTCTCTGACTGGGATGTACCATCTGCAATAATTCTGCATAGGTTGGCTCACCCAATGCAAGTTCTCTACCCCAAATTCGGAATAACTCCTCAGACCAAATAATTTTTCCTGTGGTGAGATCGTATTCCCAATTACCCAAATGTGCCAATTTTTCTGCCTTAGCCAAATTTGCTTCACTTTTACGTAACTTCGCTTCTATCTTTATGCGATCGGCTAGTTCATCTTTAACTTGGGTGTAGAGCTGTGCTTGTTGAATCGCGATCGCCAATTGATTCGCGATTTGTTGTAGTAACTCTGCATCTGACCCCTGCCATTTGCGATCGACCGTACAGGCATGAGCGATCAATAGTCCCCATAAGTCCCCATGTTTAGATTCTTGATAGTTCTCACGGTTGCGCTGTGAGTGTTGCAAAATTGGAGCGACAATCTTAGACTTTACTCCCATAGACTGCATCAACTCCACCAGACAAGTCCCCCATTCGTCCGTCATGACATCCGAGATGATGCGCGGTTGTCCTTGAGAATAATAGGCAAAACAGCTAGGCTCAAAATATTCATTTAGCCATGTCAGATCTAAGTACGATGGGTATTTGGGATCGACTTTTTCTTGAATTATTTTGCCTCTGCCATCAGGATAAAGACGAAAAATCGACACGCGATCGGCTTGTAATATATGTTTTACCTTAGTAACAGTCTCAGAAAGGATTTCATCAAGTTCTAAAGACTGGCGAATTTGTTGTGTGATTTCAGTAATTAACTTCTCACGTTGGAGTTGCAGCCTTAATGAATCTTCTGCTTGTTTGCGATCGCTAATATCTTCGGTCACGCCAGCAATACGATAAACTTCACCTATATCATTCTGTACTGGAAATGCACGAGTTCTCAGCCAACGAATCGTTCCATCGGAACGAATAATCCGATATTCAAACAACTGTTCTGCCTGCCTCGCCTGTGCTGGGGCTAGCCGCATTTTCTCTAGATCTGCTGGATGAACTAATGTCAGCCAAATGTGGGCATTTTCATAAAAAGTCTCTGGTGGATAACCCCAGATAATTTCGCAAGCGGGGCTCACATAAATTGCCTGTGAAAAATCAGCAGAAAACAAAAAGAATATATCGTTAATATTTTCTGCCAGTTGTCGAAATCTCTCCTCACGTTCCGCAACTTGACTTTCCATACGATGCTTGTACAGGGCAATCTCAATTGAAGCACGCAGATCGCTCTCATCAAAAGGTTTGACTAGATAACCAAAGGGAGCCGAATTTTTGGCTCGTTCCAGCGTAGCGTCATCCGTGTGTGCAGTAAGGTAAATCACTGGGAGGTGAAATGCTTCGCGCAGGGTGGTAGCGATCGCGATGTCATCTCGCTTTGAGCTTTTCAAACTGATATCCAAGAGTACCAAGTCTGGTTTATTTTCAGACACACTAGCGATCGCTTCTTCATCAGAATTAACTATGTCCGTAACGATATATCCCAGCATAGTGAGCTCTTCTGAAATGACCCTGGCTGTAATTACCTCATCTTCAACTACTAGAATTTTTGTTGATGACATTCTAAGCAATCCCTCTTTTTATCTCAGATGTGCTTCAGAGCTTAAGTATTATTTATATAAACCTTGGTTTTTATTTGGATCCATATCACAATCCTTAAATTGATTTTTGCATGAAAGGTTGAGGATATACTCAGATTGTACACCTTTGATTTCTTGGTACTTTTGTGGTTAAGTAAAATATAGATTAATTAATTTAAAGAGGTACTTTGCAAAAAGTATTTAACTTACTCCAGTTATATTTCCAATCTTATGTTTGCCTCCATTTATTATTTTTGCCAGTAGGTTTTTACGCATAGTTAAAACTGACGTAATTGCTTACTAATCGATAAAACACAATATTCTCAATGAAGATTCTGCTTGTAGAAGACGATCTCAAAACTTCAGAAACCCTCGTAGAAGCCCTCACCGATCAAAACTATGTGGTTGATGTTGCTTTTGATGGTGAAACTGGCTGGCAAATGATTCAGGCTAATCAATATAGTTTGATATTACTAGATGTTATGCTGCCCCAATTGGATGGAATTAGGCTTTGTCGCAGCATTCGCTCTCATGGGTTTACTCTCCCTATTATTATGATTACCGCGCGTAGCAGCACAGTAGATAAAGTGATTGGCTTAGATTCGGGTGCTGATGACTTTATTACTAAGCCTATTGACCTGCTAGAGCTATTTGCTCGTATTCGAGCTTGGCAGCGTCGAGAGCAGGGTTTAAAACAGGTTGACACCGTACTGAAATGGGAAAACTTAGAGCTTAATTTGGATACCTATGAGGTCACTTACAACCAGCATCCCGTTCAACTTACCCCAAAAGAATATGCATTACTTGAACTCATGATCAAGAATGGACGTCGCGTCCTTAGCAGAGGTGCAATCATTGAGAATATTTGGGATCTTGCCGATTCACCTTCAGAATATACTGTCAAAGCCCATCTACAAAGTTTACGAAATAAGCTGATCGGAGCTGGAGCCCCTGACGATCTAATTGAAACTGTGCGTGGTGTTGGCTATCGCCTTAAATAGTATCCATTAGCACATCTTATGAATAGGTGAAAGCTTTATATAACAACAGGTTATACATTCTGTCGATCTTGTAATTTACATCTAATCTCTGTATTGATTCGAACAGAAGAATCTCAACTAAAATCCTCATTTAGATCGAGCTATTCATAGCTCGACTGCTATTAAACCTAAACGTTTCTAATCGTTTTCTTCTCAAATTATTGAACTTTATCTTGCTTTTTTAGCTGGTTTTTAACTCGTCAAGAAATTTTGTATAAACTTGATTATTCTAGTCGCTTTCTTCTCAAATTGCTAGGCTTTATCTTATCTTTTTCGGCTTATCCTAAAAAAAAGGAATTATGAAAAAAGTCTGTTTTTTTTAAGGGGAAAACCCGATCTGATTTTTGTACTCGCAACGATCTCATTTCTGCAATCAAGTGGTGACAATGGAAAAAAAAGTTCATGTACTTAGACCAAGTGGGAAAATGGATCATGAGAGTCGTTTCACGATCTTTGCTCAGATACAAGCTCTTGCTACTCCAGAAATCGACTATTTTGTAATCGATATGCAAGATGTCACCCATATCAACACCTTTGGGCTAGGCGTTATTTTAGGAGCTTTAAGGCTTTCAAGACAGTTCGGGTTTCGGCTGGTTGTTGGTTCTGTTACTTCGGACTCCGTGATTTCTTTCTTTCATTTAACTTCGATGGATAAAGTGCTAAATCTTTGTCCTGATGTTTATGAATTCCTGAATAATCTTGATTCTGAGCCCCCGTTTCTTCGTGCTAGTTAGATGTTAAGCATAGGTGAGATGTTCCGAAAGGTACAAGTTCATCGTTGAATGGAGTATATAAGTCCATCCCACTAAGCTTCCAAAAATGTCAACAATTCCCAAAAGAAGAAAGTTGCAAGACAATTCGATCGATTGTATAACTTGATAATGATCTGACAATGAGATCGTTACAATTCAGTCCCTGTAATAAATTTAACTGTTCTAATCGTTTTCCTCTTCAACGACCGTTTTTAATCATTACCTTCATAAGTCAAAGTAAATGAAGCAGCTATAAAATCCCAACTTAAGTTGGCGATCGCAATAGTTTAGTTAACCTGAGCAAATATTCATATCTTAAACTAGATATAAACAGGGCTTTAACTTCATCTTCTAACATATGGTTAGTGGTGAGGATTTGTTTTGGAAATTATTAAAGCAATTACAGCAATTTGGCTCTTACTTCTGCTTGGTGACTTCTTGTCTACCTTCTTGTACCATGTACCAGAGCATGTATTCGGCAAGTTTCATACAATCGTGCATCATGGCAAAAACCGCAGTTTCCTTCATTATGCGGTTTTAACTAGAAACCCCCTCGTTATGCTTGACGGAATTCTGGGTGCGTTACCTTACTTTGTCTTTACACCTTGGCTGTGGCAGTTTTCTCCAGTAGGAACGGTTATTGGACTTCTGTTGGGTGAACTTCACGTAGTTTGGAGACATGTTTCTATTCTGAAATGGAAAACGCCTAAACCGTTTCTAATTCTGTGTAATTTACTATTTATTACAACCCCTGAAAGGCATTGGCAGCATCATCTCAATGCGTTTGCTGCTTATGGTGACATTTTTACATTTTTCGATGCCCCTGCCCAAAGATGGCTGACATTTTTACGGTTTGTAAGGCGTAAATTCAAACAAACGCATCAAATTGGAACCGTAAGCTAATACCAATTCGCTAGCAAAGCTGTAAAAGCAGGGATAGAATCTATCCCTGCTTTTAGATTGAACTCAAAGATTTGGGAACTATTCACTTACTACGAAATGTCGCTTTTCTACCAGCATCTTCGTGGCTTCATCTGCGGGAACGGGTTTGCTAAACAGAAAGCCTTGCATGGCATCGCATTTGAGTGCTTGTAAGAATTTTAATTGATCGACGGTTTCTACTCCTTCGGCGATCGCCTTAAGCTTGAGACTGTGTGCCATCGCAACGATCGCCGTGGTGATGGCAGCATCATCACTACTTATGTTTATATCCCGAATAAAAGAAACATCGATTTTAATCTTGCCCACAGGGAATTGCTTCAAATGGCTTAGCGAAGAATAGCCCGTACCAAAGTCATCAATCGAAATCTGTATACCCATTTCGTGGAGATGTTGAAGTAAAGCGATTGCAATGTTTTCATCCTTCATGACCACGCCTTCGGTAATTTCTAATTCTAAATATTTAGGATCTAAACCAGTCTCCTCTAAAATCTGCGCTACGGTATCCACAAAGGTAGGAGATTGAAATTGTCGCACAGAGAAGTTAACTGCCATACTTATGGGTAACAGTCCCATATCTTGCCATGATTTGTTTTGCGAACAAGCTTGACGCATTACCCATTCACCTAATGGCACAATTAAGCCATACTCCTCAGCTTGAGGAATAAATTGTCCAGGATAAACTAGCCCAAGGTCAGGATGCTGCCAACGAACCAGTGCTTCCATTCCGACAATTTGCCCAGAGTGGAGGTCTACTTGTGGCTGATAAAATAGACAAAACTCAGATTGATGCAGTGCTCTTCTAAGGCTATTTTCCATGAAAGCATGTTCAAACACGCTCATACCGATTACATGGGTGTAAAGCTGATAATGATTCCTCCCCTGTTCTTTTGCTCGAAACATGGCGGTATCAGCATTTTTCATTAAGGTTTCTGGATCGGTTCCATCATTAGGATAAAAACTGATGCCGATACTGGCACCAATATGAACTTCTTGTTCGTTAAGAATGAAAGCTGTTTCTAAACCTTTTAAAATCTTTTGGGCTACGCTGATCGCATCTTCGGCTCCCCTAATTTCTGGTAGTAAAATTAGGAACTCATCGCCTCCCATCCGTGCGAGGGTATCACTTTTACGAATAGATTTGAGCAAGCGTTGAGAGACTGCCTGTAAAAGGGTATCGCCAGCAGCATGCCCTAGGGTATCGTTGACAAATTTAAATCGATCTAGATCGAGAAATAGAACAGATAGGCTTGGTGCAGCATCGTCTGGTGTAGAATAACTACCATGCGTGCTTCTCTCTTGCCATTGTCTTTCTGCTAAAGAGATTGCCTGATTTAACCTATCTCTAAATAGCGATCGATTGGGAAGGTCGGTTAGCGAGTCATGAAAAGCTAAATGGGCGATCTTCGCTTCGGCTAACTTGCGCTCTGTAATGTCCTCAACTGTTCCTTCATAACATAATAGACGACCATTAGAATCACGTATTGCACGAGCATTTTCAGAGATCCAAATCGTCGAACCATCTTTACGTCGAATTTGGGATTCAAATCGCCAAATTACATCTTGTGCTTCTAGTGTCTCGACAAATTCCGTGCGTCGCTGGGGATCGACATAGAGTTGCGTTGCAATATCTGTCAATTCACGCATTAAGTCTTCAGGGGAATCATAACCGTAGATACTGGCAAGCATTGGGTTGGCTGTAATGTAGCGACCATCCTGCGTTGACTGAAAGATGCCTCCCACGGAATTTTCAAAAATACTGCGATACTTCGCTTCTGCTTGTTGGAGCGCTACCTCGGTAAGTCTTTGCTCTGTAATATCATGGGCGAGAACGATTCGTGCAGGTTGTTCGTTATAGGGAAGTGAATGAGAAGTAACTTCGACAAAAACGATCGTGCCATCCCGTTTGCAATGCCTTGACTCGTTTGAGAACAAGGCGTCCTCAGGAACTGTTTCGAGATACTTTACCAATGCGGACACATCTTGTTGAGGACAAATATCTTTAACGGTCATCGACAAAAATTCTTCGCGACTATAACCATAGTGCTGAATTGCAGCCGCATTTACGCTCAAAAATCTGAGGGACTCAGCATTATAAATCCACATGGGATTTGGGTTGCTTTCAAATAAAAGACGACTGCGCTCTTCTGATTCTTTGAGAACTTTTTGGGTGCGATCGCGATCGGTAATATCTTCAAATTTATAGAGAAAGTACCATTCGCCATGCTCGGACTGCAAAGGGTAAATGCTGAGCAGAATATTGACGCTTTGGGCATCTTTACGCAGACAGCGCATGGTCAAGTGACAGATGTCAATATCCCCTAAGAGCAGCCGATCTTTCGTAAGTAGATAGGTTGCAAGATCCTCAGGGTAGGCGATCGCGCTAAAGGTTTGGGTTAATAACTCGTTAGCCTTGTAGCCTAGCAGTTCGCAAAAGGCTTGACTGACTTCCCAAAAATCTCCATCCAAAGATGATGAAAACACGCCAATCGTGGCATTTTCCTTTTCCTGGGCAATGCGTAGGATCTTTTTGAGCTGCTCTTGCTTGATCAGTTCTTGATAAAACGGCCTTAAATTATCTAACCTTTCCTCTGACAATGTTTTATCGACTACTAACGTCTAATGCTAAGGAACTGAAAATTTGCGTTCGATCTTAGAGGTGCTTAATAACCTACTCTCTACATTCTATCGCTGTGACATTTGGAAGATAAACGTTTACAGACTGCAAAGGATATTACGCAAATGCTATACCTCTGTAAAGAAGCAAATTGCCATATCTTCGCAAATCAAGACTTTTATATTATTTATGCAAATTGTAAGTTGTTAGCATCAAAAAATACACTATTACCCAGATGGTTCAAGGATCGTCTTTTTAGTAGAATTCAAGTATCCGTAATTTCTGGGATGCGATAATACCATTTGCAAAAAGTAAAGCGACATAAACATTAATTTATGCTGATTCCTAAGCAACTTTGTATGAAGTAGCTGTTCTCATGATTTAGTGAATTTAGCATGAGTTTTCTGTAGGAATTTTGAGCGAAACCTACTTCTACAAACAGAATTGTTTGGGAGCTTAACAGGATATGGATTACGCTAGATCTCTATGGGTAAAGGTCTTGGCATCTTTACCACTGTAGCTTGCCACAATATGACCGTCTCCAATCAGTCGATATTTGTAGGTGATGAGCCCTTCAAGCCCAACGGGGCCGCGTGGAGGCATTTTTTGGGTGCTAATGCCCACCTCTGCACCAAAGCCATAGCGAAAACCATCGGCAAAGCGCGTGGAACAGTTATGAAAAACTCCTGCCGCATCGACATCGCTTAAGAAGGTAGAAGCAGCATTTGGATCTTGGGTGACGATCGCTTCGGTATGTCTCGATCCGTAGGTATTGATATGCGCGATCGCCTCTTCCAACGAGTCCACAATCCGAATCGCTAAAATCAGGTCGCTATATTCCGTAGACCAATCACTCTCGGTCGCAGGTTGCAGGTCGATCGCTTTGCCCATCTGCTGCATAAGTTGAAATGTGCGATCGCACGCACGAATTTTTACGCCTTGACGCTGTAAAGACTGGATTGCAATCGGTAAAAAATCAACGGCGATCGCTTGGTGAACCAAGAGGGTTTCAATGGCATTACAAGCCGCAGGATACTGGGTTTTGGCATCCACTGCAATTGCGGCAGCTTGGATAATATCCGCACTGGCATCCACATATAAATGACAAATGCCTTCAGCATGACCTAAAACGGGAATACGCGTGTTGTCTTGAATGTAGCGGACAAACTGATTAGAGCCTCTGGGAATAATCAGATCGATCGACGAATCCATTTGCAAAATTGCCAATGTTTCGGCACGGGTCGTCAGCAGTTGCACCACATCTGGAGAAACTGCCAACTCTTTCCCTTTGCTAAAATCTTTAAGTGCTTGATGAATTACTGCCACGATCGCTTCACAGGAGTTAACCGCCTCGCTGCCACCCTTGAGAATGACGCCATTCCCAGATTTAATTGCTAAGGCGGCAATTTGTGTGACCGCATCAGGACGAGCTTCAAAAATTACACCCACAACGCCTAAAGGACAGGTAATGCGCTCTAGGGTCAAACCCGTATCTAATTCTCGATGAATTTGGGTGATACCCACGGGCTCCGCCAATCGAACCATGTCTCTGACTCCCGCAACCATGCTCGCCAACTTATTGCTATCTAATTTGAGACGATTGAGAATGGCAATGGGCAACTGTGCAGATTTAGCAGCCTCGACATCTTTTTGATTGGCTTGCAGGATGCGATCGCCATTTTTTTCCAAGGTATTGGCGATCGCTTCGAGGGCAGCATCTTTGGCTTGGGTTGGCAACTTGGCAAGAGTTCGCGCCGCTGTACGAGTGACTTGGACAGATTCAGCCAGCGATTGGGTTAGAGGAGTAGAAGTCATATAGAAATTCAGTTGTCAGAGATTTAAAGCCCGTTTGTGCTTAGAAATTTAGGGGGTTAGGGATGCGTGGCTTGAATGCTAAAGGTCAATATCTAATTATCCACGATCTCTATACGATCTTTAGGTACTCTTGGTCTAATCAACTATTTGGATGCGACCTTTCGCAATGCACTCGAAAATATGAGAAACTTGAGAATTTTGCTGCTCGGTGAAGGTTCGACTAGAAAAGATAGAATTATAGAGAGCTTTGCTGAGATAAAGATAGCCCTTACGGCTGATTTTACCCGAATTAAGAATCCGATACACGATTTCTTCAACGGTCAACTGATCGGTTGGTCTACCCTTGGTCGTCTCTTCGGGAAGTTCAAACTTATCGGAAGGCAATGGATTGTTTAACTGGAGTGTCGTTTTGAACGCATCTACCCGACTAGATAGAGGAGTTCTTGGCACTGGATCCAATGCCTTGGAAGATGCTTGAGGAATACATCGCGCGATCGCTGCTTTCAATAAAACAGGCTCAAAGGGTTTGGTGAGATAGTCATCGGCACCGAGTTCCATGCACTTCATCACACTTTCCATCTCTTCGATCGCAGAGATCATGATTACGGGAATGCCACTCATGGCTTCGTTAGACTTAAGTCTAGAGAGTACAGTGTATCCATCCATTTCAGGCATCATAATATCGAGCAAAATCAGGTCATAGCGCCGCGATCTTGCCATTTCTAAAGCTTCTCGTCCATTCACAGCCATCGAAAAGTTGAAGCCCTCATTTTTTAAGCGACGCGCAAGCGTTTCACGATTCATCTCATTGTCATCAACAATTAAGACATTGATATCCCTATTTTCCATAGAGTGCTTCCCCTTTAGCGATTGAACCATATTGATTATTTGTGTTTTTTCTGAGCAACGATCTCGCTCTGTAGGCTGGGCGATCGCCAAAGTTTGAATAGCATCTAATAGCTAGGCTAATTCTCGAATCACCAAAGGGCGATCTAAGCAGACAACGACCCGATTTCGTCCTTCACGCTTCGCTTGATAGAGGGCACGATCGGCATTGCCAATCAAGCGATCGGCTAAATAAGTTGGATCGGCAATGTTTGTGGTTACACCAATACTAATCGTGACATACTTGCTTACTTTAGACAAAGCATGAGGAATTTCCAGAGCCTCAACACTATCACATAATTTCTGTGCTATGAGCATAGCACCATCAGCATTGGTGTCTGGCAAGATCATGGCAAATTCTTCGCCCCCATACCGGGCTGCTACATCTCTTGGACGACAGATAACCCGTTCTGCAACCCTCGCCACCTTACGCAAACATTCATCACCGACTAAGTGCCCATAGGTATCGTTGAATTGCTTAAAAAAGTCAATATCAAACATAATCAGCGAAAGAGATTCTTGATTGCGCATCGAGGCTTTCCATTCACGGATGAGGATCTGATCGAAATAGCTGCGGTTGGCGATGCCTGTTAGCCCATCTTGCCGAGTCATCAGCTCAAGTTTATTTTTGATTTCCTCTAGCTCTTTATAAGCCTCTTCTAATTCCTTATAAGCTGCTTCGAGCTTTTGGCGATTGAGAGTTTCTTGATCGCGCAAGAGTTTTTTTTCTAGGCAGGCATTGACTCGGGCTTTGAGAATAGTGCGATTGTAGGGTTTAGGTAGATAATCTTCGGCACCTAGTTCGATACAAGCTGCCATGCGATCGGTTTCATCTAGGGAAGAAATCACGATCACAGGGATAAATCGTAGATGAGGATCGGCTTTGAGATATTCAAGCACCTGATAGCCACTGATGATAGGCATCATAATGTCTAGAAGTACAAGGTCAACCTTTTCTGCATTCAGAACGTCGATCGCCTGTTGACCATTCACAGCCATCCGAATTTTGCTATATCCTTGATGCTTAAGATGCCGCTCTAAAAGCTCGCGGTTCATCTCATTGTCATCAACAATCAGTAGAACAAAATCCTTAATTGGTGACATATTTTGTTAGCAAAGCTTGGATTTTGCCTAAAAGACGCTGAAATTCTAAGGGTTTGGTATCGTAGTCGTCACAGCCTGCATGAATACCTTTTTCGCGATCGCCTGCCATGGCATGGGCAGAAAAGCCGATGATCGGTATTGTTTTGGTTGAGGGCATCGATTTTAGCTGCTGTGTGGCTTGCCAACCATCTAGCACTGGTAAACTCATATCCATCAAAATTAAGTCGGGCGTTTCCGTTTGAGCCAAGGCTACGCCTTCTGCACCATTTACGGCAACAACAATCTGAAAACCTTTGCGTTCCAGGCGACGCGAGAGCATATCTCGGTTCATGTAATTGTCTTCGACCAGTAATATCTTGGGCATGACAACTGTCTCTTTTCTGATATTCCCCGAATGTCTCGAAAGACTTTTTGTGCTTGCTTTTTGTATTTAGCAGACCAGCAATACAAACGCCTAGAACCAACTAAATCCGGCAACCAAGAACTAAACTCACTCTTGACTTCTTAAAGAGTATAGCTACCTCTGAATATAGATAAGTATAGCGCTATACCCCAAAAGCATGGGATATAGCCGCCTTCTTTACAACATCTCCCTTAGATAGATTACCTGCGCCAAGATACCTTGGGTAAAATTTGATCTGGATCGATGCGATCGCGATATTTCACGGCAAAATTTAGCAGTGAATCCAGCAAGGCATCAGACAAGAAATGCGGTTGTAAGCCTAAATCGAGCAAATTGGTATTCTTGGCATTGAAATAATGCTCTTCCAACTCTACACGAGGATTTTCGAGGTGATCGATTTCTACCTTGATTCCCATGGTTTGACCAGCTTTTTGCACCATGTGGGCGAGGTCAAGCACAGAAAACATTTCGGTAAATTGATTAAATACGCGCAATTTGCCTGGTTCGGCGGGGTTAGCGATCGCGATCTCAATACAACGCACCGTGTCGCGAATATCTAAAAATCCGCGTGTCTGACCGCCTTTACCATAGACCGTAAGTGGATGTCCGATCGCCGCTTGAATGCAGAAACGATTTAAAGCCGTACCAAAAACGCCATCGTAATCTAGTCGGTTAATCAAAAGCTCATCCATGCCTGTTTCTTCGGTGAGAACCCCATAGACAACTCCCTGATTTAAATCGGTTGCCCGTAGCCCCCAAATACGACAAGCAAAGTGAATATTAAGAGAATCTTGGCACTTACTCACATGGTAAAAACTGCCTGGTTGTTTAGGATAGGGCAGGGTATCTTTGCGCCCGTTATGCTCGATCGTAATGTAGCCTTCTTCGATGTCAATGTTAGGCGTGCCATATTCACCCATTGTGCCTAATTTGACCAGATGGCATTCTGGGCAATGCTCTTTAATCGCGTAAAGGATATTGAGCGTACCCACCACATTATTCACCTGGGTAAGTACGGCATGTTCGCGATCGATCATGGAGTAAGGAGCCGATCGCTGTTCGCCAAAATGTACAACTGTGGAGGGCTCAAACTTTGCGAAGACATCTTGCAAGAAATCGTATTTTGTAATGTCCCCAATAAATAAATCGATCTTTTTGCCCGTGAGATCCTGCCAATGGGCGATCCGCTTTTGAATCGAGGCGATCGGCGTGAGCGTATCTACACCTAACTCGCTGTCCCAGTGTCGCCGAATCAAATTATCGACAATGCCGACTTCGTAACCTTTATTTGCTAAATGTAAAGCCGTAGCCCAGCCACAGTAACCGTCACCACCAATTACTAGTACTTTCATGAAAATTCCGCTTCCAGCTTAACTAAATCTTAAAATTTGCTTGTTTTTGGCTTAAGATTTACCCTATCAGGAATTGTTCCTCTTGCTACACTAAAATCTATATTTTTTGTGATTAAGATTACATTAAGAGAATTAAGTAGCGATCGCCTTACTAGATGTCCAATTCACTCACAAAAACAGAAAAAAAGAAGCAGAAATCGATCTAGGCTATTCTCTAGAGCGTTGCAGAATTAAAAAATGGATGGAACCTATGGCGGCGGACGATTTAGATAGCAATTCCAATCATATCCATCAAGCCAATCGTCAAATGGCGATCGCTCATGTCAAAACTGGTGAGACCTATTTGGCTCAAGGCAATATTCTAGAAGCGATTTCTAGTCTAGAAAAAGCAATTCAACTAAATCCAGAACTGCCAGTCGCCCATATTATGATGGGGAATGCCTACCAACAGCAAGGTTGGCAAGAACTCGCGATCGCGCATTATCAAATCGCCCTAGAACTCGAACCCAAAGCTTTTACGCCTGAGTCCCATTTAAATTTGGGCAACTCGCTGCAAACCAGAGGAAAGTCAGAGGAAGCAATCAGTAGCTATCAACAAGCTTTAAGCCTCGATCCCCTCTATATTCAAGCCTATCGCGCTCTTGCCGAATTATTCATAGCTAAAGGGAATACGAAAGCAGCAGCGGAGGTTTATGCCCAAGCCACAACCGTAGATATCGATCTAATCGGGGCAAAAGACTATAACGATTTGGGAATTGCTTGCTTGCAGTTAGGGCAACTCGATCGCGCGATCGATCACTTTCACCAAGCAATTACTACACAGCCCGACTATGCTGACGCTCATTGCAATTTGGGCAATGTATTTGTGCGGCAAGGCAATCTACGGGACGCGTTGATTTCTTACCAAGAAGCTTTAGATATCGATCCCCATTTTGCTCAAGTCTATTACAACCTAGGGCTGGTCTTAGCAGAAAGCGATCGCAAAGAGGAAGCGATCGCCTGCTTACAAGCGGCGATCGAACTCAGCCCTGACTGGTTTGAAGCCCATGAAAAACTGAATCTTTTACAACCCAGTCCTTCGCCAGAGTCCAAAAACGAATAAATCATGCGCTAATCCCTAACGGCGTGGACTACCGAATACCTGTACCCAGTAGTGCTGATAGCGACTATCTGGAACATTCGCGTAGCCAAAACCGATTTCGTTAAATTTGGGATTGAGGATATTGGCACGATGCCCCGAACTATTCATCCATTGTTGAATCGTGGCAGAGGGGGTTGGTCTACCTGCGGCAATATTCTCGCCTACAGCACTGTAGGTATAGCCTGTGGCTTTAACTCGACTGACCATACTGGAGCCATTGAGCCCCGTGTGGCTGAAATAATTATTGATTGCCATATCTAAAGCATGTTTTTTAGCCGCTTTTCTCAACTGCGATGATAGCTTGAGTGGGGCTAAACCTACCTTCTGCCGCTCTAGATTGGTTAGCCGCAAAAGTTCGGTTTCATAGGCATTTTGGCCAGTGTTTTGGGCGATCGGCGTGTAAAAGGTAGTTATGGGTCTAGCGATCGCTGGGGTAGCTGACCATGCCGCGATCCAGAGGATATGTACGGGAACTGAGGCGATCGCTATCCTTAATAATTGTGAAGAGCGCATAGCATTTTGGGCAGATTTTATGAATAAGTAATTGAATTTAGCCTTCAGACTACTTATTGGGCTGCCAAGTTCCAAACCCTTGAAATTTAGGGGGTTTGCTGGCTAAATCGATTGAAACCTTATGGTTGTGTAAGTGCGATCGCTTAAAAATACACCAGCATTTTTGAAACGTTTGCCCTGCCTAAATTATCATTGCCATAAACAAGCAAATCATTGTATGGTATTTTGATAGGTGGCGTGAAAACGTCAAAAAAAGTTAAATGTTATACAACACGCAGCACATTCGATTTTAAGTTTTAAGTGCACAAGTCTTTTTAGTCACTGCTGCTGCAACCCCACTCTTGAAGATTTCAAAATATAGAGGTTTCTCAGTATCATGTCCATTCGTCTTTATGTTGGCAACTTGCCATCGGAATTAGATCGTCAAGCGCTAGAAAAGATTTTTAACGAGTCAGGTGATTCGGTTTCTTTAAAGGTAATCACCGATCGCAAAACAGGTAGATGTCGTGGGTTTGGGTTTGTTACCGTTGGTACACCCGAACTAGCTGACACGGTAATTGAAAAGTTTAACGGCTTTGATTTTAACGGAGCGGTGCTAAAGCTTGAGAAAGCTCTGCCACGCAGTAAAGGTAAGTCAGAAGATGGCGAAGGTGGCGAAGAGTCATCTCCCGATGCTGAAGGTACGCCAAGCGTAGCTGTAACTTCAAATATTCCTGCGCCTACACCCAAGACTGCTGCCAGCAAGCGTAGCAAGTCTAAGCGCTCAGGCGGTGGTCGCACCGCTTCAACCTCTTCCACTTCAACCTCTTTAGAAGCACATCAGCCCGATCCCCGTTGGGCTAACGAACTTGAAAAGTTTAAGCAGCAACTTCTGGCAGCCCAAGCTGTGAATTAATCTGTAACCTCTATATCAATCTTCAAGAAACAAAAAGGGAGTAAGTCAGACTTGCCCCCTTTTTGTATTTGATGGCGTGTTACGTTCGTTGTTAACTCTCCTTACTGACCACCAATTATGATTTCAACAGAAAACTCCACACCATTTGTGGCTGTCTCTATTGTTTCTTTTCTTGGGTCGCCAACAAAGCCAGCTATTAATACTTCTGAAAACCAGTACCAAAGGGGCATACAATTTGGCAGTATATCTTCTAGTTTTACGTCCTTACTTTTATTCTTTTGAGCTTCCACAGCAAGAGCGGGAACAACTAGAACTCCTGTCGTAGAATCTTTTTGATTCTTTGATAGAAATGGAAACCATACTTCATCGCATCCAAAATGCCGCATATCCCATATCGAAGATTTACACACTCCGCCAATGGTAATAAAGGCTATAGGTACTAACGAATAATCAATATCAAGCAAACATGAAGGCGTGAAGATGAAATAAAATGCACTAGGAGTAATATCAAGCATCAAGCTACTTTGAGATTTTTTTGTAGACCTAACTTCATGGAAGAAATCTCCTATTACGCCATTAATGTCAATTTTTTTACACTGGATCAGACAGCTATATCGTATTTCTGATTGAGTCTTTCTTTGACATATCTTACGATTAATAATTAAACCTATGTCTGCGCCTGTTTTATTTTCTTTTGTTGATTTTCGGACATTAGTATCTAAGTAGATATTTTGATCTCGCAGCAATTCTCTAACACTTCCCCATACATTCTCTAGTGATGAAGTATCTAGTAAATCTACTAAGTACTCAGTTAATGCTCGTTCATCTATATTCTGTTTTAATTTTATCCGATTGTTTAATTTCTTCGCTATTCCAGATGAAATATCTAGACAGGGTCTGCAAAGCAATTCTTTAACTTCATCTGTCAACCAAGAATCCATAAGTGTTTGGGAAGTTTTTTGGGTGGATTTGTCTGACTTCACGTTAGTTGGGTTACACCAGCTCTTCAATTAAAACCTTAAGTTCGGATTAATAGTTTTGAATAGGGAAGTGTATTTTTTATTGGAAAAGATTATTCGAATAGGTGGGAAGAAGCTAATTCTTGCTAAACCAAAGAAAGCATCATAGTTTAGAGTAACTACTATTAATGCAAGAACAAAAAACAAAGAAATAGCTGCTACACAAGAAATGGACAAACTGGCTAATACAATTAACATAAATTCTTGGAAGTCTATTGCAATACCTTTTTGAATTTTTGGTAATACACTGCATATAATTATCAAAATACTAAAGATAGCGGCTATAGACAATGAAAATATAATAATTCTATTGATTTTTTGTTGCGAAGCTTTTATATGCCTTGAGCAGGATTCACAAATGAATACATCAAAAGTAATAGTTCTGTAAACTCTTACAATAACAAAATGCGACTTTAGATATTTTAGACAAATTCCCCACGGAAGTAAATTCTTCTTGCTAGTGCAACGACAACATATTTGAGGAACATTAATAATTTCTGACTTACTCATTTTTTATTGTTTTCGTGATTACATCATATTAAATAACTTTGCGAGATAAATGTAAATTACTCTTAAATAATCCTGTTACAAATATTTTCAACTACATTAAGTCGCGTTCTTGAAGCTAAGCATTTGCATGATTTCATCAGCTAAAAGTTGCCCTTTGACCCGTTCGTATTCATCCTCAAGTAGTCACTTTTGGGCAGTTTGATAGTTAGCATGAGATACGATAAGTTTATAGTTTGAGGCGGGGTTAAAAATATGACAACTGCCATCGCGATTGCCAACTAGCATGAGAATTTAGGGCGGGAAAATCACTGGATCGACCCAGATCTCTAAAAACTTCCAAGTATTATCTTGTTTTGCAAGGACTGCGCTTAAATTTGGCTCAGCATTTTTACATCGAAATGAGTATGAGAACTCTTTATGATCACTTACCTGGCGTGGGTAGATAGGGAGGTTGATCGGTAACAGGTGGTTGCATCCAAAATCTGAGCGTGTATACGACGAGTTGTTTAAATTCATTCCAAGCCCTCTCGGAACGTAGGTAAGACTCAGCACTAAAGAGAAAAAATTCAGGTTTAATGCGTATGCTAGGTTTGAGCGGCCAAGGTCTATCATCCGCATTTCTTCTAGCCGTCTCAGTGGGATAAATCGTTCGTAAGGTAACATTTAAGCCTTGATTCCGAAAGGATAAAAAAGTACGGCTACCCTCTAGGGGAGTTGCCAGTAGCAAAATCTTGGCGTGAGTTTTAGGATCGACACCAATAATTTTTTTCTCTTCTAGCTTTTTGATTTCCTCGCCACTACTGCGGATGGTTAGACCACTGGCTTCAATGATGATGGAAGATCGAGGTATCGCATTTGGAAGCCTAGTCAGAAAGGCACACATATCATCGGCATCGGTCATCGTTACTTTATTTAAAGGCTCTGTGGGCACTTTGCGATCGCTGAAATATGGGTCATAACGCGCATCATACCTAAGCCCAATATTTGCAACTCCTGTACGCGTGGCAATTTCATCTCTGACCATTTCACGGGTGCGAAAAGGTGGATTTTCAGGCGCGATGGCGCAGGGATAACCAGCGGGAAGACCAGTCTCTTTGCCCCCACTGACCAGAATAATTGGTTTGCGAATAGCATTCTGCCAAACCCTTGCAGCCTCTAGTAAACTGGGTTCGTAGGGCGTGTTATCGGCAAGTACGACAATCACTTCAAATACATTCCGTTTAATATCCGCGAGATCTTGTTCTGTGAGGTTGACAACTTGCCGTCGCTGCGATTGCTCCATCGCATTATCGCCTTGCTGCTCTAAATAGCTGATGAATAAAGTAGAAAAGGCATTATTACTGGCGATCGCAAAAATAATGAAAGCAATCAAAATCTCTAGACTAACTTTTTCAAGCTTGACGAGGGCATTTTTGTTATCAACTTCTTTTCCACTTCTGACATAAGACTTGGGATTTTTTAGTCTGAGTAAATTAAAAAACAGCAGGAGTAAAATAATTCCCGTAACGGTGAAGGGAAACGTAAACAGATCGATAACGAGTTTAGGAACGGGCTGATCGACAAATCTGAGATTGACAAAGCCAATAATGAGAACTACACCAAAAATAAATAGCCCAATGTAGCGAAACCACTCTTTGGGAATGATGTTAAATAGATTGATCAAGATTGGAATGGCAACAATCCAAACCAGAATGTTTGTCAGAAGATCAAACATGATCCCTCATGAAATTTTTACTAGCCCGCAATAGGGGAATATCCTAGTTAATCAAGTCCGATCTGTAAAGGTTATCTCTAAAGTCATGCTTGTTTTGTCCAAGATTTTGCCTCTATTTCTGGCACCTTTGGGATTTGTCTCAATTTTGCTGACTATTGCTCTGATTAGTATGTGGCGCGATCGCAGAAAGCTCAAAAGAGCGCTTGGCTTTGTCAATCGCAAACCCAGTCGAATTCCGATGATTTGTGTGGGTATGGCTTTAGTGGTGTTGTTAGTCAGCAGTAACGAAGCTTTTGCGAATACCTTGATGCGATCGCTAGAGTGGCAAAACCTACCATCGGTCGAATTGCCCAAAGCCGATGCGATCGTGGTTCTGGGGGGTGGCACAAAGCCTCTGATCGCACCACGCCCTTGGTATGAGGTGAATGAAGCAGGCGATCGGATCGTTCATGGCTCTAGACTTTGGAAACAAGGCAAAGCCCCTTGGCTGATCGTCAGTGGTGGCAGAGCAGAGTGGTATGGCGAAGGTGGCAACCCAGAATCTCAGGATATGTCCGAAATCGCTCAACTCTTAGGGGTTCCAGCCTCAGCAATCCTCCAAGATTCGACCTCATTGAATACGAGAGAGAATGCCGTCAATGTCAAGCAAATTTTGCAAACGCGCAAGATCGATAGGATTCTACTTGTAACCTCAGCGCTGCATATGCCGCGATCGCTAGCGATTTTTAAACGATTAGGGATCGAAGCGATCGCAGCTCCGACCGACTTTTGGATTGTCAATAACACCAACGACAAAGGCTGGACAGCGATCCTCGATTTTCTACCCAATGCAGAGGCATTGCGAAAGACCAACAATGCTCTTAGAGAAATTGTTGGTCTTTGGACTTATACGATTTTGGGCTGGGCTTAAATATCCTTTTTGCTTTAGAACGTCGAACCATTCCATCCCCAGAGATAGCCTTTGGCATCGGCAAATTCAATATAAATGCGGTTTTCGGAGACACTCAGCGATTTAGCTAACTGTTGGCAAAAATCTTTACTCATCGCCTTAGTTTGCTGTGCGGTGATACTGCCCACGCTTTTGATCTCCACATAACAGGTTGGGTCTAGCGTTCCGCCAAAGGTCATCGCTACATTTGGTTCAAAGGCTGTCATGACATAAGATTCAGGCTTACCTAAGTGATTTGCTAAAGCCGCAGATAGTTTTTTAAGCAGGGCATCTAAGTCAGGCTTTGCTGGTGCAGAAGTTGAGGTTTGAACTTTAATTAACGGCATAAATTTTAAGAACTAAGAACTGAATTTAAGTATCCATCATGGCACTAGAGCCTAAATCTTTAGACAAGCATATTTGTTACAGAAATATTTATAGGAACTGTGTATTTTAATACCATTACTGAAATTGCTTAGAATAAGAAAACAAAATCTCACAATCCCTCAAGTAAACAATTACCCGATCGCTCGCACAAAACGCTGAACTCATTTGTAACATGGTCTCTTCTCTTCCCTATTTCCCCCCCTCTACTGAATTTCGCATTCGACCCGAAATTTTAGCGTTGCAGTCCAGCTTAGTGCAGTGGCGACGCGAGTTGCATCGATGGCCCGAGTTGGGCTTTAAAGAAAAGCGCACGGCAGAGTTTGTTGCCAATAAGCTCACCACATGGGGAATTCCCCATCAGACAGGCATTGCGCAAACAGGCATTGTTGCCACGATCGCAGGAGGGGGAAAAGGCAAAGGAAAGGTACTGGCAATTCGAGCCGATATGGATGCTTTGCCAATCCAGGAAGAAAATATTGTTTCCTACCGATCGCAAATCGATGGCATGATGCATGCCTGCGGTCATGACGGACATACGGCGATCGCCCTTGGGACAGCCCATCATCTTTGGCAACATCGTCACAGCTTTGCAGGCACGGTCAAAATCATCTTTCAGCCTGCTGAGGAGGGGCCTGGTGGCGCGAAACCGATGATCGAAGCGGGTATTCTAGAGAATCCTAAGGTTGATGCTGCGATCGGACTGCACCTTTGGAATAACCTTCCCCTCGGGACAGTGGGCGTGCGTGCAGGTGCTTTGATGGCAGCCGTAGAATTTTTTCACCTACATGTTTTGGGTAGAGGCGGACACGGGGCGATGCCGCACCAAACCATTGACTCGATTTTAGTCGCAGCTCAGATTGTGAATGCCATGCAAACGATTGTAGCGCGGAATGTAAATCCCTTAGATGCTGCGGTTGTGACCATTGGCGAACTCCATGCGGGTAGTGCTACCAACATCATTGCCGATACGGCTCGTCTCAGCGGCACAGTAAGGTATTTCAATCCAGCTTTAGCCGATTTGATTCCCAAACGGATCGAACAAATTATTGCAGGGGTCTGCCAAAGTCATGGCGCTAGCTACGAGTTTGACTATCAAAAACTCTATCCACCTGTAATTAACGACCATGCGATCGCGGAGTTAGTGCGATCGGTCGCAGAGTCCGTTGTAGAAACGCCTGCGGGAATTGTGCCCGAATGCCAGACCATGGGCGGCGAAGATATGTCGTTCTTTTTGCAAGCTGTGCCTGGGTGCTACTTCTTTTTAGGCTCGGCAAACCCTGAAAAAGATTTAGCCTATCCACACCACCACCCTCGGTTTAACTTTGATGAAACCGCACTGAGCACAGGCGTAGAGATTTTTACCCGTTGCGTCGAGAAATTCTGCCAATAGGCTCAGTTACATGAATACGTATCCCACTATACTTAAAGTTAAATAAATTTAATAAAAAGGTTTAACATGACAGCCAAAATTCAATTAGCGCGTGGTATAGATGAGGAAGTTTCTGATGTAAGGCTGACCCGCTCTAAGGATGGCAGTACTAGTACGGCAACATTCATTATTAACGAGCCGAACTGTACGAGTTCTGCAAACAGTGGCTTAACCGATATTACAGGCTTGTTTATGATCGACGAAGAAGGTGAGTTGGTTACCCGCAACGTCAATGCCAAGTTTATCAATGGCAAACCCGCAGGCATTGAAGCCGTCTACAAAATGGAAGGCGAAAGTGAGTGGGAGCGATTTATGCGATTTATGGATCGCTATGCCGAAGCCAATGATATGGGATTTAACAAAAAATGAAACCCTCGAATCCTTGTCCAGATCCGCCCACCTATCAGGTTAACTGTGCAGTCATCACTGTCAGCGACACCCGCACGCCCGAAACAGATAAGAGTGGGAACTTTATTAAGCAATCGCTATTGAATGCAGGGCATTTAATCGGCAGCTATATCTTGGTCAAGGATGAGCCAGACCAAATTCGCCAACATATGCTGGAGTTGGCACAAATCCCTGAAATTGATGCCGTGATCTTGAATGGGGGGACAGGAATTGCGCCTAGGGATACGACCTACGATGCGATCGCTGGCTTATTAGAAAAGACCCTGCCCGGGTTTGGTGAAATGTTTCGCTACCTGAGCTGGCAAGAGGTTGGTTCTAGGGCGATCGCTTCTCGTTCTGAGGCAGGGATTTATCAAGGCAAGTTGGTGTTCTCGTTGCCCGGCTCTAGCAATGCAGTGAAATTAGCGATCGAGCAGCTCATCTTGCCTGAAATTATTCACCTCGTGCGCCAATTAAAAGGCTTGCATTAGCTGTCAAATCATCGGTGACTGAGCGGAGCCGAAGTCAAGAACTGGGTCGTTTCTCCACGATTTCCAGTAAATTCCCATCTGGGTCGGTGAGAAAAATGATTTTCTGTCCCCAAGGCATCATCTTGGGTGGGTTGACGTTTGGCACTAGATCTTGAATTTGGGATTGAAGTAGGTGCTGATAGGTCGTCTCTAAATGGTCTGCGGTCATGGATAGTAAAAAGGAATGGCTATTCAGTGCAGAGTCCTGGTTTTCGCCAAATAATTTAGCTAGCCAGATCCGATCGTAAATGCCAATTTTTAAGCTGCCGCTAAGCCCTTCAGTCCCATCCTGCGCGATCGGCTTGTCAAATTGAAACCCCAAAACCTCACGATAGAAAGTTACAGAAAGATTGACATCTGAGACAAATAAAGCAATATAGTCAATTTCCATGGCAAATATTCTGTTTGATAATTGATATGCCCTCTGCTAGAATTATCATCTAGGTTTTGCGCTGGTGTAGCTCAGTGGTAGAGCAGCTGATTTGTAATCAGCCGGTCGTAGGTTCAATTCCCATCACCAGCTTAAGGATATCTCTCTTTTGGTAAAACGCTGAGACAGATGCCTACTATTAGTGTTGATTGTCTGCGCGCAGTGATGAAAGCTTAACAAGGCTTGGTTACGCATTTCTAGCATAGGCTTTTGCCAATTTCTTGTCGTAAGCGTTTTTTGATTAGGCTACACCGTTATACCGAGATGCAAAGTCAGCCCATCGATGTTCGCGTAGCGATGTTAATTTATACATCATATAGTTTTAGATCTATCTAACTAAAGAGTTAAGATGTAATTGAACCGCGATGCTTACAGCTAAGTAGTGTTAACTCTTAGCCCTTAATTTATCAATCTTTCATATATGTCTTCTTTTAAATCAGAACCGTTTTTGTGGATTCACTTAGCTGGAATTGTTACTTTTCCTGTCTTTTTAGGCATCGTTTGGTTTGGTTTATCGGTAAGCGATCGCCTACCAATCCTGTGGCTAGAAATTTTGCTGATGGTAGGGGTAGGAGTGATTCCTATTTTTTTGATGCAGTGGTCTCGTCCTTTTGAAATTTTCAGCCTTCTCGTTTTAGCGATGAAGCCTGATAAAATCACCTTCCAACAGCGACAGATCTTGAGTTTATTTAAAACACCGAGACAGCGAATCCTCAGTGCTGCAACAGCGATGGCGATGGTGGGAATCTTGTGTGCTCTATATCAATTGCCCCCTTTAACGGCGATCGCATCTTCTGTACTTACGCAATCTCGTTTTGTCGGGCTATTGATTGCCTCTATTGCATTTGCGGCAGCGAACCTATTTTTGCAAGTACCGATTAGCGTTTTAGGGGTGTTGTCGATCGACGAGCAACAATTTGCGAAGATCGAACCCTATCCAACCGAAAAAATCCCTCAAGATTTTACATTGGCTGGCTTTCGGGTTGATAAAATTATACCCATTGAGCCAGTTTCTACCCAAAAGTAGTACTTGCATCCTGTTAGGTTTGTTAGGCTGTTATTCAAATCCTCAAAATTTATTATGCAGCCTTCCGCCCTTAACGCTATGACGTTTCAACGCCACAATCATCATGAGTCCTCTCGCGAACTTAAGAACGAACTTATAGACGAGCCAATCCTATGTCCCCATTGCCGTCGCACTGCCAATAACGGTATTAAATGTCAGGGGATCTGCGTTGCTGACAGTGACTATTGATTCTTGCAATCATTTCATCTGAATTGACAACTGAATTGGTAATCAATTGAGTGCTAAGTTCTGAGTGCTGAGTTCCACCTCTCAAAGAAGTTCATGGTGAAACTGAAATGCTCTCAAATCAGCTCTTACAATCAACTCTTACAAATATTTGACAGCTTCTCAAGGGAACAATTGTACCATTTCTGCAAACGTTGCAATTCATCATCCAGAGCATAGGTAGATGGGAAATTGGGGCAAGAATAGCCCAGTTGTCGTAGGGCTGCCACAATGGTGCAGGGAGCCACCCACCACTGCTGCGCCAGATCTAATAAGTTGAGGCGATCGCTGCCCACTAACAATTCCACTTGAGATAGCAATTCTTCATCAGTAGGGATTTTGGGGATTTGCTGTCCGACACAAATAAATTCGGGTTGGGCAAGTGCAATCAGCCAACGTAAATGTGTCACCGAAGGCGGCAAACTCCACAGCACGAGAGAAGTATACCGACGACGCGGGCGATCGCAATCGACATCCCCTTTAAATAAATTCGCAGGGCGATCGTAGCCGTAGAGCAAGATCGGTCGAGCGAGGGGCTTGCTTGCCTCCGCCAGGGTTTGCCACTTAGGAACTACTTCCAAATTTGGTGCAGACTTATAGTCTAGAATCGGCTGCCAATCCTTGCGAGCGAATTCCATTGGCGTGGAATTCACGGCATAGTCATTATCTTGACTGGCATCCTGACTGGCAGCTCGAATCCCAATAACTTCCAATTCCACAGAAGTCGTATCTTGCCACTGATTTGCGCGTAGTTTGTAAGCCAGATCGACGAGATCGGGGATTGGGCAATATTCTCCCCAACGCCAAGCGATCGCTTTAATTTTCTCCCCATTCCCTTTGTCGAGTTCGAGGGCAAGATGTTTGGTCTTCTCTTTGCCGCGACGTTGCTGAGCCAGCACTCGCACATCACGACTGTAGAATACGGGATCGGAGTTGCCAATGCCGCAGGGTTGAAGGCGATCGATTTCTTGCAATAGGGTCATGGAAATATGACCAAGATCGGCAAGCACATCCACTTCGATTAGGGGTTGAATATGTTCGGCAGTGACCGCTTCGCGATCGGCAAACTCTCTTAACGCTTGACGCAACAGATCTAGATTAGCAGTGGAAATCGAGAAACCGCCCGCAGCTTTATGTCCACCCCCCTTATCGCGAATGGATTTGATGAATTCCAAAGATTTGAATACGTGAAATTCGGGAATGCCGCGTACAGAGAATCGAGTTTTGCTGTGGTTCTCCTCTTGGTTCAATTCCGAATCTTCGCCAATTTCCAACGTCTCGTCTTCCACACTACCGATAAAAACAGGTGCGCCATACCTTTCCACCAAACGCGAGGCAACAATACCAATTACCCCATGATGCCAACCTGCTTCAGCGGAAAGAGGTTCCGTTTTGGTATTCTTTTTGGTTCCCTTAGGCTTGGCTCGATCTGCTAAGAATTTTTTGACTTCGCGATCGACGACAACTAAAACCCGTTCCTGTTTTAAATCGAGTTCTTTGCTTTGAATTTTGGCACTGATGTAAGCGATCGCTTCCTGTTCGATCTCGGCACATTTAACCTGTCGTTCCCGATTGGTGGCTTCGCATTCTTGCGCCAAGACGATCGCTTGCCCCATTTCTTCGGCGGTCAACAGATCGATCACGGTTCTAGGATCGCCAATCCGCCCCACCGCATTGATACGCGGGCCTAGCCCAAACCCGATCGCTTCGGGTTTTAACCCCGTTTGTTTCTCTTTGACAATGCCAGACTCATTAATTAAAGCCGTAACACCTAGCAACTTTGACTGTGCCAAGAGGCGCAACCCTTTTTGGACGAGACGGCGATTAATTCCTGTCAGCGAGGCAAGATCGGCGATCGTGCCTAGGGTAAAAAGTTCTAAAAGCGGATCGGCGAGTTCGGCTCGCTTGCCAAAGCGATCGGCCAATTCCAATGCCAAGACATAGGCAACCCCTACCCCAGCGATCGTGGCATAGGGCGAACTGGGATTGACTTTATATTTCGGATTTAAAATTGCTGTGGCGGGGGGTAATTCAATCGGAATATCGTGGTGATCGGTGACGATTACCGATGTGCCCAGACTTTCTGCCAAAGCGATCGCGTCGTAGGCAGCGATGCCGTTATCGACCGTAATCAGTAAAGTCACCCCTTTGCCATTAAGCTCTCTGACAATGCGATCGTTAATCCCGTAGCCCTCGGTCATACGGCTCGGAATGGCGTAGTCAGCCTGTGCCCCCAATGCCCTGAATGTCCGAATTAACAAAGCCGTGCTGGCCATACCATCGACATCATAATCGCCGCAAATAGCGATGCTTTCTTGGCTGCGAATGGCTTTCTCAATGCGATCGAGGCTGGGAATTAAGTCTTGAAATTCGTCTTTGGGATCGGGTAAAAGCTCGCTGTCTGGCTCTAAAAAACGCTGGGCTAATTCGACCGTATCCATGCCCCGATTGATCAGTACCTGTGCCAGCATGGTTGATAAGCCCGTTGAAGTGGCAATGAACTCGGCTAAATGTGGCTGAGGTGAGAAAATCTGCCATCGCTGATTAGGTAAAGTCATGCAAGCAACTATATAATTGTTAAACTAAGCTTAAGTTCTCTAGGTTGGAAATCAGTGCGTGCAACTCCATCTAAGTCAACTCTTCAGCTACTGCTCTTTATTGATGAGCGTCCCAGTGCTAATGAGTTAGTCAGGGAGATGGAGCAATTTTTGCAAAGAGATGAAAGCTGCATCTCCGATCTGCAAGTAATTAATGTAACAGGACAGCCTCAACTTGCTGAACTGTTTAAAGTAGTCATGACCCCTGCTCTTGTCAAGATTACGCCACCTCCACGTCAAACCATTGCTGGCAAAAATCTAATTAGCCAGTTAGAAACCTGCTGGCTCACTTGGCAGACACAAGCACAAAACCTCGATCTGTCAAGTCAAACCAAGGATCTAAGTAATAGTCTTGCTTACTCAACCGAGGTAATTCGGTTAGCTGATGAAGTATTTCTGCTAGCCCAAGACAAGTCCGATCTAGAGGAACAACTCCGCTTTAAAGATCGGGTGATTGCCATGCTGGCGCACGATCTGCGCAATCCTCTCACTGCCGTATCGCTTGCCTTAGAAACGATTGAAATCAGTGGTGACAAGCTCGATCCCAAGATGACTAAGCATTTATTTAAACATGCACGCAGTCAGATTAAGGTTGCTGATGCCATGATTACCGACATTTTAGAGGCAGGACGCAACTCAAGTTCTGAGTTTCNAGATTCAAAGACAAAAGCTGCGTCTCGAACAGCTCTGCACTAGCGTATCGAATGATTTTTACCTGATCAATAGCCTTGAGGCAAAGCAGCAGACCTTTATCACGGACATTCCCAACGATCTACCGCTTGTCTATGCCGATGAGGAGAAAATTCGCCAAGTTTTAATGAACTTATTGGGAAATGCGATCAAGTACACGCCCTCTGGCGGGAAAATCGAGTTAAATGTGTTGCATCGTACTGCCCAGAAAATCGAAGTTTCGATTGTTGACAATGGTCCTGGCATTCCGACCGAGAAACGCGATCGCGTGTTTGACGATCGCTATCGACTCGAACGAGACGATCAAGCCGATGGGTATGGCATTGGTCTATCCCTGTGTCGCCGCATTATTCGCGCCCATTACGGTCAGATTTGGGTAGATGATGCAGGCATTCAAGGCAGCAGTTTTCATTTCACCTTGCCCGTTTACTAGCGATCGACTGGATTTAAAGAAATTATCTGCGCTCATACCGAGGGGAAACTCGATAGGAGCTATGCGAAATGCTCGCCTAGTTCGCGATCTAGCCCAGCCTTGCTAACCCAATTGCTCCATTGCCTCACGGAAGTGAATCGGGAGAACGCAATCAAGATTTTCATGAGGGCGGGGAATTACGGTAGAAGACAGGAATAAAGATTTGTCCTTGTCGCTCAGTTTTTCGATCTTATGGGCAGCTTCAACGCCTGCGGCTACCGCAATTTTCACCTCTGACACTGGCCCTCGTACAATGATTGTGAGCCGCGCACCACTGACTTTCTCGTAGCCAACCAACGTGACGTTAGCAGCTTTTACCATGACATCAGCTACAGATAGTGCAGGAGGATGCCCCAACACTTCAACCATACCAACGGCGACTCCCATGAATGCTCTCCAAAAATTATTTTGTCAGTGACTACCCAGTCAACCATCATAAATCTGAAAGGGGCTGAAATGTTATTGTTTAGCCTTGATTTATATGTTCGTACATTCAAAGCAATGGGCTAAGCTATATGATAAACGTTTGCGTATTCAATCTCGATTTCACCTCATAAGTTTATGTACACTTCGATCAAGATCGTTTGGGCAGTCATTGCCGCCTCTCTAATTTTTTTAGTCCTGTTGCATAGTCCCAAAGGGGACGGCTTGGGAGGCATTGGTGGTCAAGCGCAACTGTTTTCTAGCACCAAAAGTGCAGAGACTACGCTCAATCGAGTGACATGGGCGTTGACCGTGCTGTTTTTAGCCTTGACCGTAATTTTAAGCGGCGGTTGGATTTCTCCCGCGAGTATTGCCAAGCCAGCAGATGTAGTTACACCTACTAATTCTGGTAACCCCTCCCAATCAAACCCCGTTCCCTCGGCTGCACCTGCTATTCCTGTGCCTCAGACCTTACCTAGTGAAAAGCCCAGCACAGCCCCAAGCGAGAAGTAATCGTAATTTGGCTCAGCCAAGATTTTTTCGTGTTTGCGGCTTGGTGGCAAGTATCTTTGTGCCTGATAGGTGAGTACTTTATAGAAATGCGATCGCAGCGTTGCGATCGCCTCCTTTTTCTAGCAAGATTAATGAAATTAATAGGTTAATGCAATTGCTGTGAGAGGATTTTATGAAGTCGATGACTAGAGCCGATCGCAAATTTACGGCAAAAGCTGCTTCAAGAGACGAAGTCACAAATGCTAACGATTCCAACCCGATCGCATTCACTCACCAAAATCCTGCGATCGCCCAATATTTTTACACGCTAATTCCGATTGAGACGAGAATTTCTTCATCGCCAGTGCCTGCCTTGGCGAAAATGCAAAACACTGTAACAGATAAGGCGATCGTACCTAGCTTTCCTGTAACTACAAGTTCATCACGCCAATTCAACGACTTAGATAGCTTTCAAGACAGTGCCTTTGTTCGGAACTCTATCGCCAACTTTTCTCCATCAGTGCCTGCCTTGGTACAGAAGTCAATTTTGCCAACAGGTGCGGTGTTTAGCGCTTCTACTCCTATCCGTTCAGACTCACCCTTTAGCAAACTCTATGTCTTTGGAGACAGTCTTTCCGATCAGGGCAATATTTTTAACATAACTAGTTTTGCCCAAAAACTGGGCGCTAATATTCCGATAGTCCCCAGCGATCCTTATTTTGCAGGGCGCTTTAGCAATGGTCCCAACTGGATTGATTATTTGTCAGTAGGGCTGGGTCTGCCGCTCCAAGTATCCAGCAAAATCAGCTTTCTTTCGCCCACATCGTCCATTCTTTCTCCTATTGCTCTTACCTCTAGCGGGTTGGGAGTCAGTCCCTTCTTTCATGGAGCCACGGTTTCTCAGGGCGTTAATTTTGCGTTTGGGGATGCTCAAACTGGCTATACTAGCGGGCCAGTCGGCACGATTGCAGGGTTAATTCCTGGTGTGCTTCAGCAGGTGTCGTGGTTTATCAAAGACCACATTAGTGTTGGCAAAGCTGCTGATTCTAAGGCGTTATACGTGATTCTAGCTGGAGGCAATGATTATCTTGACAGCAGTAATGTCTTAACGCCGCTGCAATCTGTAACCAATCTCACGACAGCGATCGCATCGCTCTATAGTTTAGGCGCCCGCAATTTTCTCATCCCTAACCTACCAGACCTAGGAAAAACTCCCCATGCCTTGGCGGCTGGAGCAGCGGAAGAATCTAGGCTCACAAATTTAACCTTGGCGCACGATCGCTTGCTTGGGGCAGCCGTTTGGGCTTTAGCAGGGGCTTTACCTGACAGTCATTTCATTCCCTTGGATTTCTATAGCAAGTTCAACAATGTGATTGCCAATCCATCTCGGTATGGATTTACCAATGTCACAGATCCTTTCTTAGATCCCAATGCTATGGTTCTCGGCGACCCCAATGCTGTCATTTCGAGCCAAAACCCCAATCAGTACCTCTTTTGGGATGACGTCCATCCGACGACTGCTGGTCACTTTATCTTGGGAGTCGATGCTTTAGTAACTATCGCTCAAAGCCTCGCGCCTAAGGTTGAGAGTTTTGCCGCTCCCGATCGCATTTCCCTTTCCTTAGGAAGCCAATCAGCCCTAGAGCGCATCATGCAGTTGCCAGACAACTTTATTCCTACTTTCGATCCGCTATCCCTTGTCAAGGCGACAGCTCCTGCCCTGCCTCTGTAAACTTTCATCTGTAAAGTAATTTAAAGAAATATCAAAGATACTTTGCAAATAACTGGGCAAATGTTTTGAGTCGTTACAAAATCGAGATGTAGTGCGCAATACTTTCTAAGATCGTTTCTATAGAAGTCTGAAGTTAGGGAATGAGAAAACCTATGCAGGATGGTTTCTCATTCCCTAAAAAGACGATTTCAACGCAGATTTACAAAAGGCAGATGCGTTATGAACGATCGACAAGTTTTAGATACCCGCAATATTGCTCTGGTCGGGCCTTATCTAAGTGGCAAAACGACCCTTCTCGAAAGCTTTCTATCAGTTACGGGTGCAATTACGCGTAAAGGCAAGGTAACGGACAAAAATACGGTTGGAGACAGTTCGGCAGAAGCGCGCGATCGCGCCATGAGTGTGGAGGTGAATGTTGCGAGTACGGAATATCAGGGCATTCGGTTTAATTTTATCGATTGTCCTGGCTCGGTGGAATTTCTCCAAGAAACCTACAACGCGCTTATGGGCGTGGATACGGCGATCGTCGTCTGCGAACCTTCCAGCGATCGCGTCAATACCCTGTCTCCCCTACTCAAATTTCTAGACGATTGGGAAATTCCCCACATTATTTTTGTCAACAAAATGGATCGGGCTTGCTCTGGCGATGCCTGTCATGCCCCTACCTTTCTGACGCTTTTACAAGCGCTCAAAGCCGTCTCGAAACGCCCCCTCGTACCGCAGCAATATCCGATTAGCTTGGGTTCGGATCTGACTGGCTTTGTCGATCTGGTCACCGAAGAAGCCTATCAATATCGCGCCAATGCTGCACCCAATCGCATTGCTTTGCCCCAAGAACTGGCAGAGCAAGAAAAAGCAGAACGGGAAAAGATGCTGGAAGCACTGGCGAATTTTGACGATCGCCTTTTAGAAGAACTCCTTGAAGAAATCAATCCACCCCAAGAGGAGGTGATCGAAGATATTCAGAAGGAATTGAGTGCCGATCAAATTGTGCCTGTCTTTTTTGGAATTGCCGACCAAGATTATGGTGTGCGTCCCCTGCTCAAAGCCTTGCTGGTCGAAGCGCCACAACCCGACGTAACGATCGCCCATCGCCAACAACTTGCTAACTATGCCAAAGAAGGTTATGCCAAAGAGGGGGTGGAAACTTCTATCGCTCAAGTTCTCAAAACCTATTACACGCCGCAAGGTGGAAAGCTTTCGCTCGTGCGTCTGTGGCTAGGTAAACTCACTGATGGCATTGTGCTGAATGGCATTCGGATCGGTGGTCTATATCGCCTGATGGGCGGACAGCAGCAGCCCGTATCTGAAGTTTACGCAGGGGATATTGTGGCGATCGCGCGGATGGAAGGCATCAAAACGGGAGATACACTAACTTCTGTGCCGAATGCGATCGATCCGCTGCCGATTGCGATCGCTTCACCCCCTGTGTTTGCTTGGGCGATCGCGCCTGAAAAACGCAGCGATGAAGTCAAGCTCAGTGCCACCCTCAATAAACTTTGCGAAGAAGATCCCGCCCTACGTTGGGAGCAACATCTGGAAACCCACGAGGTCGTGCTGTGGGGACAGGGAGAAATCCACCTACAAGTTGCGATCGATCGGATGCGGCGCAAATACAATCTGGCAATGACCAAGAGCGCTCCTCAAGTTCTTTATAAAGAAACGATTCGCAAAGCTACTTCTTCGCACGGACGATACAAGCATCAATCTGGCGGTCACGGGCAGTTTGGTGATGTCTATCTCAACATTCAACCCCTCGCTCGAGGTGAAGGCTTTCAGTTCTCTGAAACCATTGTGGGTGGCGCAGTCCCGCGCCAATATATTCCAGGGGTGGAGACAGGTGTGCGCGAATATCTGAGCAAAGGTTCGCTAGGCTTCCCGATTGTGGATATTGCCGTAACCCTCACCAATGGTTCCTATCATTCTGTGGATAGTTCCGAACAAGCCTTTAAACAGGCGGCAAGACTGGCGATGCAGGAAGGAATGAAGCAATGCGAACCGACTTTGCTGGAACCGATCGCGTTGGTGGAGATTTCCATTCCCAATGAATATACGTCGAGCGTGTTGCGATTGGTGAGTGGCAGACGCGGACAGATTCTCGGCTATGATGCCAAGGACAGTTGGCAAAATTGGGATACAGTGTCAGCCTATATTCCCGAAGCGGAAATGCAGACGCTAATTTTGGAACTGCGATCGCTAACGATGGGCGTTGGCTTTTTTAACGCTACCTTCGATCGCTTGCAAGAAGTACCCGAAAAGTTAGCCAGTGCGATCGTTGTCTCTTAATGGAAAAGCGATTTCAATTATCAACTCCAAATAGTTCAGCGAAGTCAAACTCTTGCTGAGCTATTTGGAGCTAGATTGGGCTAGGGGCGATAGACAAATAACTTTTTTCCGTGCTGCGACTCAAGTGCTTTAGCCTCATCGTTTGTCAATTGGATTGCTTGTAAATGTTTGCAATTTCCGACATACAAGCAAGAGAAGTAGAGGTGAAATTATGAGAATATTATAATAATTTAGATTTATTAAGTGCGGTGGACAAACTTAAGATTACACGGTAATTTCAGTATTATATCGTAGTTCCATCGCAATTGGGATAGAACTTAATAATTATGCTGCCTAGTCCAAGTGAAATTTTAATACATCGAAAATCCTGAATCCGAATATTATATTTTTTAGTGAAACGTTAATTAGTAAGTTTTAAAGATGCGGAGATTTAAAGTTGACAACTCAAGTACCCACACCATCTAAAGTTCCTATTCCTCGGTTCAATCGGAAGGCGGCATTCTACACAGGACTTTTTCTTGGAAGTGTTCTAGGTGGGATTTTGTCTGCTGGCTGCGGTTTTCTATACCTTCTTGTGTCGCAAGATGCAGTTACCGTTAAAAACGGTCAAATGAGTTTCAATAAACCAGTCAACACAACTACAGTAACGGAAAATATAAATCCATCAATTCAAGGAGATAAAAATGTAGTAGGAAATAAAAACTCTGTAGCAAATAGTGGAGATAATTCGCAGCTTGTAAGCGATCCAAAAGAATCCTTCAATCGGAAAGATAGCCCGTCAATCGTTGGCAACAATAACATCATTATCGTCAATCGTGACTTGCCAGGTTTTGATGAGAAATCATATCTTTCTACACCGCCACCTGATCTCAGCAAGTATTCACAGAGCAGTGATTTTCAACCTGATTCATTAATTCAATCTGCCTCAGACACAGGAAAGATACAGTTTGAGAAGAAAGAGATTGTGATTTTAGGTAAATCTTACACGTCATTCTTCGGCGTTAACTACTATGCAAATGAGAGTCGTTTTGTGTTCAAGTTAGACGGATCTCAGAAGGCTGCTCTTTTACAGTTTGGGTTACCTGATTTACCTGCTGGTAGTACGACTAATGGTCTTTACACTGTGAAAATATCAGCTGATGGAAAGCCTCTTTGGGCTGGTGAGTGTCGTCGTAGCCAAGGGAACCAAATAATTTCCGTACCACTGGATGTAGCGGGGAAGAAAACGTTAACGCTAGAAGTAACAAGTAATGGCAAAAATGAAAGCGGACTTTTCTTTACTGAAGCAAGAATTTTGAAGGGTTAGTAATATGTATTGCTGTCAGCATAATTGGGTCGAGAAGGGTGTTTAGCCTTTCCCTCCCACACCACTCAGAGTGCGTGTCTGCACCGAGTGATAAATATTGAGCCTTCAGAGTTTTTACGTTTGATAGGAAAGTTGCCATGAGTATTATTCAAGTTCAAATTCCTGACTCATTACACAGAAGTCTGTATGACCTCGCAGATCGTGATGGAATTTCTAGGGTTTTCAACAACATTTAGGCGAAATTCTGAGTCAAGTTTCATAAGTAAAATCAAACTCATTCTAGTATTGAGATCGCCAAGAATGTTAGAATCAGAGTGAACATACTCAAAAAATCCATGACGCTAACCCTCGATTTACCGTCAGAAGTTGAACAGTATCTCTTACAGGAAGCTAAGCAGAAAGGGCTTTCAATTGAGTCTGTGACATTGCAGCTTTTAAAAAGTATTATTGGATTAAGGCAAAAACAAACCAAGGCAGTTAATCTGCTTCAGTCTTGGATAGATGATGAAGATGTCGAGGAACAGAAAGAAACAGGTCAATACTTGATCCGTTCGTTGGATGAGGATCGTCTCTCCGATCGTAAATTGTTTCCAGTTGAGATGAAGGGTTTGAGTTGGTGAGTCGAGTCATAATCTTGGATGCTGCACCACTTGGTCTAGTTACTAATCCAAAGTTGTCTACCGAAAGTAATGCTTGTGCCAAGTGGCTCCAAACCCACATCACATTCAGGTAGTCGCATTATAATTCCAGAAATTGCTGACTATGAGGTTCGCCGAGAGTTAATGCGGGCAAACAAGACGAAGGGCATTTCTCGCCTTGATAACTTGGCTGAGTTGATTGAATATTTGCCAATTACAACGGCTGCGATGCGCCAAGCTGCACAATTTTGGGCGCAGGCTCGTCAGCAAGGTCAACCGACGGCAGGTGACAAAACAATTGATGGTGATATGGTTTTGGTGGCTCAAGCCATAACTCTGGGAATCCCTGATATTGTGATTGTGACAACGAATGTGGGGCATCTGTCAAGGTTTATTACAGCCGAGTTATGGCAAAATGTCACTCCCAGTTGATCGCCACCTAACAGTACGATGGAGGCGAAGTGCTATCTTCAAAGCCAGAGTTTGACTTTGGCGGCTCAACTTCACCGTTGGGTCTCAAAAAATATTCTCACAACCGTTCCACAAATCCATGACCATTACGAACCGACAAATACTGAGTCACAAATTCCTTCAGGACATGTATGAAGATGACTATTTTCCTAATAATCTTGTAGATAAAGCCAAGCAAATTTTAATCGTTCTGTGTGAGGCAATTGAGAGAAAAACCCAAAAGACAACGAAAGTCTATTCCATCTCACACATGCAGCAACCAATGAGTTCAACGAACTTGCTGCGGAATTTGAGGAGAACGACAGCGAACTTGAAACAGGTGCTCGTGAGGCAATCGGTGCTGACTTCGAGTTTATTGTTAAGGCTTATGGCTTTGAGGTAGACATCGAAGATGTCATTGCAACTCGTGACTGGTAGTCAAACCCATGCGATCGCGATCACTGGAAACATCGGTAACGATCGCAGGAAACAAGTACCGCGATCGCACAGCCAACCTCTTGAAAAGGCAACAATAAGTCTACTAGCGACGTATCTACAAACGTCTAGCCCGCAAGATAACTCCTGCGGGCTTTTTTTGTGATTCCCCAACCCAGCGATCGCGATCGCACAAAACATCCGTAACGATCGCAGGAAACAAGTACCGCGATCGCACAGCCAATCTCTTGAAAAAGCAACAATAGGTTTACTAGCGACGTATCTACAAACCTCTAGCCCGCAAGATAACTCCTGCGGGCTTTTTTTGTGATTCCCCAACCCAGCCATCGCGATCGCACATGACATCCATAACGATCGCAGGAAACATGCACCCCTTTGCCCTGTTGTGGAGCGAACCAATATAATTCCTTCCACTCCCTCAATTATCTAAAATTATCGATCTGCATTCAAGCGTGCGCCAATGTTTTGGGCAAAACAGTTATCTCCCCATTACAAGAGCTTTAATATAGCGAGATCTCACTATCCTTAAGTTTATGTATGACTCCCGAGCAAACCCAAGAAATTGCTAGATTGAGGGCTTTAAACTTATCTCCAAAACAAACTGCCCGTCAATTAGGGCTTCGTCCCGCCGAGGTCACAGCTTTTATCAAAGCCCAAGCCACAGAATAAGACTGGGATAAATTTCCTCCCAAAACACAGCAACTTGGGTTAATCGCTCAATGCTAATAGCTATAACTAGCTGGGTTTAATTCCCTCCATTTCCTCCATCACCTGAAGGTATTGACCTGTAATCAAGCGTGCGCCGCTATTTCGGGTGAAATAGTTATATCCCCATTGCAAGAGCACGATCAATTGGTTATCAAACTCCACAAGATAGAGAATGTGCAGGAATGTCCAGGTCAACCATGCGATGATGCCAGTAAATTGGATAAATCCTAAATCTACCACCGCAGCATTGCGACCGATCACCGCTAAACTGCCGCGATCGCGGTAGCGAAACTTAGGTGCAGGTTTTCCTTTGACCCGCGATTCGATCAAACGGGCGACAAACTCACCTTGCTGCATGGCAACAGGTGCGACACCAGGTAAGGGCTTATCGCCTTGGTGGGCGTAGTTTGCCAGATCCCCAATCACAAAGATATTGGGATATCCCGCGATCGCCATATCTGCCTCTACGGTAACGCGACCGACTCGATCTAACGTTGCCCCCGTGCGATCGGCAAGGGTTTTGCCCATCGCTGAGGCTTTGACACCCGCTGCCCAGAGAATCGTTTTGGCTTCGACATGCTCGACGCGATCCCCACAACGGTAGGTCACCACATGATTTTCAATATTTGTCACCAGCGCGCGGGTTTTCACCTCTACACCTAGCTGAGTCAGCGACTTTTCGGCAGCAGCAGATAACTCAGGCGGGTAGGGTGGGAGAATGCGATCGAAGCCTTCAAGCAAAAGAATTTTAGCTTCAGTGGTATCAATGCCTGTGAACTCGTTCTTTAAGGTATGGTTTGCCAGATCTGCCATCGCTCCCGCCAGTTCTACACCTGTGGGACCGCCACCAATCACCACAAAGGTCAGTAATGCCTTCCGCTTTTCGGGATCGGTCTCTTTTTCGGCAATTTCAAATGCCCCCAGAATGCGGCGGCGCATATTGATCGCATCTTCTACGGTTTTGAGTCCTGGAGCCAAATCTGCCCATTGTTCGTTACCAAAATAGTGATGGCTTACACCCGTTGCCACAATTAAAGAGTCGTAACTCAACTCTTCTTGGCTGGTGAGAACGACTTTTTTGGCTTGGGGATCGATATCTGCCACCTCAGCCATCAAAACCGTTGTGTTTTTTTTGTTCGCCAAAACCGCCCGTAGCGGCGACGCAATATCGGCTGGCGAGAGCGTACCCGTTGCGACTTGATAGAGGAGCGGTTGAAACAAATGGAAGTTACGCTTATCGATCAGGGTGACTTTAATCGGTAGTTTTGCTAGCTCTTTGGCGGCATAGAGTCCCCCAAAACCGCCACCCACGACGATCGTATGATGTTTGCGATCTGCTGAGGCGTCTTGGATCGCTGCTTTTGTGCTTTCTTTCTGGATTGTGAGCATCATTTACCTGCTAAATACGAGTCTTGTAAGCACGAATTCTTTGCTACCGTTTGTAACTGAGACCAATGCCTGTGAAAAATTACAAACAGATATTACAAATTATGATCAATTTCTTTGAAAACATTGGTATTCAGGGAAACTTTTTTTGACTTGGTGCTGTTTGGGATCGAAAGCTTTACCTACTCAATAGCTGCTCTTAACCTCGTCTTAAGTCAAGGCTACTAGTATGGTGATGTGTACTACGATACCTATGACCTACCTTTTAAACTCCGAAGCAGCTTTCCGATTTGACTGGCGGCGATCGCTAGAAGAAATCTACCGAGGCAGAAATTTATCTTTCTTTGAGAGCAGCCAATCGATTCCCATGCATAGCCATGAGGTCTGGGTTGTCTGTCGGGGAGTGGTTCAACTGAGTACATTGCATCCCAGTGGGGATGAGGTTTTAGTGGGTCTAGCTTTTCAGTCGATGCCTTTTGGTTTGCCCCTCACGATGCTGGAGCCTTACCAAGCGATCGCACTGTCTGATGTCGATTTAATGCGCTTCACCATGGCTGAAATTGAGGAATCACCCGAACTCTCCCTCAGTATTTTTCGTCACCTTAATCGTCGCTTGCAACAAGCTGAGGCAATGCTAGCTTTAGTTAGCAACAAACGGGTGGAAGATCGATTGCGAGAAATCTTGCTATTTCTAAAAAAAGAAGTTGGGCAACCCACCGATGGCGGTATGAGGCTCAGCATTCGATTAACCCATCAACATCTTGCCAATGCAATTAGTAGCACGCGCGTCACCGTAACTAGAGCTTTAGGGCAACTACAGGCAGACGGCTGGTTATGGATCGATCGCGATCGCCACATCGTCATTGCGGAAGAGGCAGTCTAGCGATCCGCTGGAAAAATTTCACTATAGAGAAGACGGCTACCAATCTTAAGATTAGTAGCCGTCTTTTTATTACTTATATTCCCGAAACTTTGTAGGTAATCAAATCTACCCAAAAGCTAAACTCGGTTCTCCTCCTGTTAGGAGAGGGGTTAGGGGAGAGGTAATTTCTATTTCTTGAGAATGGTCACAACCAAAGGTGTGGTGTCGGTAATGGGCACAACGCCTTCTGGGAAAACGAGGTCGCTAATGTGAATCCCTTCGCCCACATTGAGGTTTGTGATGTCTACTTCGATGGTTTCAGGTACGCTATTGGGGGGGCAAGAAACGCGAACGGCTTTCATGGTCACGTCCACAGAGCCACCGCCGACTTTTACGCCCACGGGAACTCCCACAAAGTGTAGGGGGATTTCTACTTCTACACTGGTTTGAGCAGCGATCGAAAAGAAGCTAAGGTGATAGACCTCATTTTTGTAAGGGTGGTGCTGTACTTCTCTTAATAGCGTGTTGCCCTTAAAGTCACCATCCGAGATGTTGAGTTCAACTAAGGTGTTATTAATTACTGCGGTACGCAGCAAGGTAAAAACGTCTTTAGCATCTAGGGAAATGGCTGTAGATTCAGAGCCTTTATGACCGTAGACGGTTCCAGGGATTTTGCCAGAACGGCGCAGGGCACGAGGGGTATCTTTTTCAGAACGGGTTTGGGATTCGATTGTAAGTTGCATATCTGTAGTCAGTTATCGGTTATCAGTTAACGTTTATCAGTTGTCAGTTTCTTTTTTACTGTTGGCTGAATTTTTAGAGATTTGTCTTTTAGAGGCTTGTCTCCAAACTTAGCAGCCCGCGTTTGGGCCCATGAATGGGGTCTTCAACGATAATCGTCTGTCCTCGACTTGCACCAAGGGAAACGATCGCGATCGGAATCTCCATTAATTCTGCTAAAAACTTCAGGTAAGCTCTTGCCTCTGTGGGTAATTCGGCAAGGGTCTTACAGTCATTGGTTGGTTTGCGCCAGCCAGGGAGCGTTTCGTAGATGGGTAAAGCACGGGCAAAAGCACGAGAGTTACTAGGGAAATCGCGTACGACTTGACCGTCAAGCTCGTAGGCAATACATACTTTGATTTCGTCTAGTTCGTCTAGTACATCCATCTTGGTGATTGCCAAACAGTCCAAACCATTGATTCTGACTGCATAGCGCCCAATTACGCCATCAAACCAGCCGCAACGTCGTTGCCGACCGGTCGTCGTGCCAAACTCTGCGCCGCGATCGCAGAGCAAAGCCCCAGTCTCATCATTCAACTCAGTTGGGAAAGGTCCCTCACCCACTCTGGTTGTGTAAGCTTTTGCTACGCCAATGATGCGATCGATCATCGTAGGCCCGACCCCAGCCCCGATGCAAGCACCCCCCGCTACAGGATTAGAGGATGTGACATAGGGATAGGTTCCGTGATCTAGGTCTAAAAGCGTACCCTGTGCGCCCTCAAACAAAATATTGAGACGTTTTTTGATCGCATCATCAATTTTAAGCGAAGCGTCCACCACATGGGGGCGTAATAGCTCGGCATATCCTTGATATTGCTCGATCACTTCTTTGGGATCGAGTGGTGGCAGGTCATACAGCCTGTCCAGAATAATATTTTTTTGCTCTACTGCCCAGCGCAGTCGTTTTGGCAAAACTTCGGGATCCATCAGATCGAGCACGCGGATACCAATGCGATCGGCTTTGTCTGCATAGGTTGGGCCAATGCCTCGCCCCGTTGTGCCGATCTTATGCTCTGCTCGCTGCTTTTCGGATGCTTGATCGATGAGGCGATGGTAGGGCATCGTCACATGAGCAGTTTCAGCAATAAACAGGTTGTCTGTCGTCACCCCAAGCTGCTTAAGCTGTGCCAGCTCCTCTAAAAGGATCTTGGGATCGATTACCGTACCACTGGCAATGATGCAGTCGGTCTGTGGGTATAAAATCCCAGATGGGATCAGATGCAATTTAAAGGTTTGGTCGTTAACAACTACGGTATGCCCGGCATTAATACCACCTTGATAGCGCACTACAACGTTTGCAGAACGACTCAGCAAGTCTGTGATTTTGCCCTTACCTTCGTCGCCCCACTGCGCCCCAATAACAATTACGTTAGCCAAGAGTTTAAATTAAGTTCTTAATAAAGAAAGATCTCACAAATATCTAGTATTGCCAGATAAGGGATCTCTTGTCAATCACGATTTTATGCATTCTTATACCAATTTCTCTTAAATTTGCAACAGATCGAATTTGGGGTTCCGCGCCGAGCGCGGTCTTTTCAAAAAGATGCGTTGCATCATTTTTTGAAAATGGTATTAACACAGATATCTTGCACGCAAACTGAGAATTGGGGCTAACTACGATCGCAAGTCCAAAAATCTATCTCTTGCGCGATCGCGATAATCACACTAAACTTAGTTTACAGACTTAGTCCTAAAAAGTATGGAAACGATAAACATCCATCAAGCTAAAACAAATTTCTCTCGTCTATTATCTCGCGTAGAGAATGGAGAAGAAATTGTGATTTCAAACCGAGGCATTCCCATTGCCAAGTTGGTTCCATTTCGCACATCTTTAGATCGTCGATCTAGCTTGGGACAAGATCGAGGGAAGTTTGTCGTGCCAGATGACTTTAATGCACCTCTGCCAGAAGAGCTTTTAGCCGCTTTTGAAGGTGATGTAACGTGAAGCTTTTGTTAGATACCCAGTGTTGGCTGTGGTGGTTTTCTCAACCAGAAAAGTTAAGTGAGCAGGCAATTGCCCAAATTGTTGATGAGACGAATGAAGTTTGGCTCTCAGTTGCTAGTGTCTGGGAAATAGGAATTAAAGTGGCGATCGGCAAGCTTCCACTTCCAGAACCAATCGATGATTACATCTCTACTCGCATGGCTCAATTAGGAGCGCGATCGCTAGAAATCACCGCCTCCCATGCTTTAAGGGCATCAGCACTGCCTTTACTCCATCGCGATCCCTTTGACAGGATGTTGATTGCCCAAACTCAGATCGAGGGCATGACTCTTGTGAGTGCAGATTCCATGTTCGATCGATATGAGGTTTCTGTTATCTGGGCAGCTAGTTCGTGAACGAGCATTCCGCGTCAAGTTGCCAACACATACCAAACGAACTTCTAACAGAACCTTGATTTCTATTCTATATCTTGAAAGTCTTAATATTATAAACTGAACAACTAGGAATAATAATTTCATCTTCATCCCAGCGATCAATAAAAGCGATAACTTCAGATTTTTTTACTGTGCCTACAGAAATTGAAGACTGAAGAGGACTGCCGACAGCATATTATCGTTACTTTTATCCACTCGTGAGGTTGCCTACCTTAATTTATTTTGCCCTTTTAATCGTCCAGTAGAGAAGTTGCTGGGTTGGTTCAACCGTTACACCGCTGAGGTTTGGGCGGGCGAAAGCATATTCTTTATTTTGCCAAAGTGGAATGAGTGGGACATCCTTAGCAAGCAGCTCTTGAATTTGGGTCAATAGTAAGGAACGCTTGTTCGGATCGCGCTCTTGTCTTTCCTGAACGATCAGTTTATTCATTTCAGGGCTATTATAAAACGACCCTTGTGTTTTTGTGCTTCCCTTTGTACAGAAGTTGTCCTTTGTTTCCTCACAGTCTAGAAACGGCTTGATATAGTTATCTGGGTCGAAGAAATCGGGAACCCAGTCCAATAGATAAGCAGGATAGGCACCCTGTTCTAAAAATCCGTAACCTACCGTATTTTCCACTCGTTCCGTTTTGATCTGCAAGATTTTCCCGACAGCTTTTTCCATGGTGGCTTTGAGCGTACTCACCACGAGGTCACCATTGCCAGCATATTGGGGCGGATACCACAGGGTTATCCGCGCTGGATTTTGCTCGGAATAGCCCGCTTCGGTCAGTAATTTCTTGGCTAGATCGCCATTACCATCGCCATAGAGTTTCTGAAATGTCGGCTTGTAATCAGCCAAGGTATTGGGTAGTAGGCTGTAAAGAGAACTTCGTTGATTTTGAAATACACGTTCTTGTAGGAGCGGACGATCGATTGCCGCAGCGATCGCTTGCCGCACCCTAACATCCGTCAATGGAGGCTGCTGCACGTTCAATGCCATATAGAGAATCGTCCCGCCTTGCCCCGAGGCAACAGTCCAACCTTGCTTTGCGGCATTCACTTCTAAATTGCGAATCTGGTTGGGACTGAGTGTCTGAAATGCCACATCGACTCCACCCGTTTTAAAGGAGTTAAAGAGATTCGCCCCCGACGAGAAAAACTGAATATCAATTCCTTTGTTTTCGGGTTTTTTACCCCAATAATCAGGGAAAGTATCTAGATGCAACACACTTCCTTCGTTATATTGGGTGAGTTGATAAGGCCCTGTACCAATTAACTTATTCGGTTCAAACCCCGTAATATGTTTGTATACAGTCGGCGAAATCGCCGATGCGCCTGTAAAGGCTAACAACTTTGGGAAAAACTGCAAGGGTTGTTTCAGCGTAATAATTAGTTCCGTTGGCGTAGGTGCGGCAATTTTTTCAATCACATCTGAGAGCACATAGGAAGGGGCTCCCTGTAAGCGCATAAATCGACGCAAAGAAAATGCCATCGCTCTCGCGTCAAAATCCGTGCGATCGTGAAACTTGATTCCAGTTCTAACGGGAATTGTATAAACCAGACCGTCATCGCTGACCTTGGGGAAATCGGCTGCCAACTGCGGCACTAATTCAGTTGTTCCCAATTTGTAGGTATAGAGCCGCTCCGTAGTGTTGTAAAGAATATTACTTGGGAAAAATTCACTGTTGTCGGCAGGATCCAACGTGCGAATTTTACTAGTCGTGCCGATTGTAATGCGATCGGGTAGGTTACCTTGATTGGGCGAAAGATTGCTACTGGTACAGGCAAAAAGAATGCTGACTAGCATCATGCTAACCAGCACAGTTCTTGAGAATACTAATCTTAGAAATTTAGGCAAAAATCGAGTCACCGACAAATATCTCATAGTTTCAATTTGCTTATCCAATCAGCTTTTCCAACCAGCATTTAAGTAAAACTTGGCATTCACTCTTCAACTACCTCTACAGGAAGAGGTTCGCGCAAAGCCACATAGTTATGCAGTTTGCCAATGCCTTCGATTTCTATATAAATGCGACTGTCCGCCTGCATGGGACCTACCCCTTCAGGTGTCCCTGTGAGAATAATATCTCCTGGGAAAAGCGTCATCACTTGACTAATGTAGGCAACTAAAATCTCTGGCGAAAATACCATTTGATCGATCGTGTTCGATTGCAGCGGCTTTTTAGAACCATAGACAAAAGTTTGCAACAGGGCAGTTGGACTGATTTCTCGTACGATCCAAGGGCCAAGGGGACAAAATGTATCAAACCCTTTGCCTCTCGTCCATTGCGAATCTTGGCGCTGTAGATCGCGAGCGGTGACATCATTGGCGATCGTATAACCCCAAATCATATTAAGCGCCTGTTGGGGCAGGCAGTTAAAACACTTACTTCCAATCACTAACGCCAACTCGCCTTCGTAGTCAACTTGCTGAGATTGGGGCGGCAGTAAAATCGTACCTTCAGGCGCAAGCACAGTGCTAGGGGGCTTGAGAAAAAGCAAGGGTTCTTGCGGAACTGCACCTCCCATTTCGGCAGCATGAGCCGTATAGTTTTTACCAACTGCCACGATCTTACTTGGCTCGCAGGGAGCTAAGAGTTGATAGGTTTCTGGGGCTAGCAGTTCGCCATTTGGCTTGCCGCCAGACCATGGCGCATCCGTAAGGATGTGCACTGACTGATTTAATTCTAGTAACCCATAGCAAACTTGCCCTTGGGCATTTTTCACACGCACATAGCGATCCGCCATAACATCCTTAGAGATTGATAGGGCATTTTAGCAAGCTACATTTTAACTGAATCTGCTTCAGCAGAGCTAGCAGCTATTGAACCCGATCGCGACTTTAACCTGACGCTTTACCTTTATGCCTTAACTACGGGTAACTCGTTCCAGTTGGTCGTATAGCCGTAGGATGGTTGCTTGCATTGGAGTTGCCAGCGTTGCTGCATCCCCGTCGCCGCAAATTTTAACGTACCTTTACCCATTTTTTGATTTACGAGATCGATCGCTTGCATTAGCCTCTGCGATCGCTCCCGATCTTTACGATCGAATAAATTTGTCTGAATTCGATCAGTTGACACCAACTCTGAGAGGGTAATCCCCAACTTTTTAAAACGAAATCCCGATTTAAAGATTGTTTCTACGCCATCAAGGGCATAGTGCATGAGTTCGGCAGTATCGTTGCTGGCGACTGGCAGCTTGATGTGGGTAGCATTGCGATATTGTGGGGATCGAGCCCCTTCAGCATTCAAACCAAAAGGATTGGTAATCAGGGAAACTGTGAGCAAACTTGCGGCTAAACCATCGCGGCGTAGTTTTTCGGCGGCGATCGCCGTGTAGGTAGCAGCGGCTTCTTTAAGCTCCTCTAGGTTCTCGACAGGTTGACCAAACGAGCGAAATACAGCGGTTTCCTGTTTGGGGGCTGGCTCGGTTTCCAAGGCAAAACAAGATATGCCCTGCAACTCTAGTCTAATCCTCTGTCCCACTACACCCATGGTTTGTTTAACCATCTCCTCGTCGGCATCCCGCAACTGCAGAGCGGTGTGAATTCCCACGGTAGCGAGGCGATCGCTGTAGTTGCACCCGATGCCCCACACATCTGCCACTGCCAAATTTGCTAGGGCGAATTCTTGGGCGGTGTCTGTCATCAACTCGATCACGCTTCGTGCTGAATTGGGCGCAAAAGCCTGTCCAAAAGCCTGTGCAGAGCCTTGGGTAAATGAAGCTTTCGAGATGCGTTTGGCAAGCTGATTGGCAATTTTGGCCAAGGTTTTGGTGGGGGCAATGCCAATGGAAACAGGAATGCCGACCCACTGGTGTACGACATCGACAATTTGCTCGCCATAGGCGGTGAGTTCGCAACTACTCCAATGGCTAAACCCTGATAGATCCAAGAAAGCTTCATCAATCGAATAAACTTCCAAGGGGGCAAACTGTGCCAAGGTTTCCATTACCCGCCGCGAAAGATCGCCATAGAGAGCATAGTTCGAGGAATACACCTTAACGCGATGTGCCTGAAGAATCCCCTGCACTTTAAAGGCAGGCACACCCATCCCAATTCCTAATGCCTTTGCCTCTTCCGATCGGGCAACCACACATCCATCATTGTTAGAAAGTACTACCACAGGCTTGTTTTCTAAGCTAGGCTGAAACACGCGCTCGCAGGAAACATAGAAGTTATTGCAGTCCACAAGGGCAAATTGTTTGGTCATGGGTACAACAGGGTAATAGAAAAATTTAGATCGAATAAATCAGCGTCGGGGCGAAGCCTTCGGAGAATGCGCTTAGGAACCTCTCCCCGATCCCTCTCCTAGGAGGCAAGGGGCTTGAATGCCTTATATTTTCTTGCCCCTCCATCTCCTGATACCATTTTCAAAAAGTGATGCAACGCATCTTTTTGAAAAGACCGCGCTCCGCGCGGAACACAAAACCCGATCTGTCGCAATTTCAAGAGAAATTGGTATGAGAGGAGAGGGAGGCTGGGAGGGAGAAGTTTCTACAAGGGATGAATCACATTCGTGACGACGCCCCAAATTTGAAAATCCATCTCTGAGCGAATCTCTAAGGAGGGATATTGGGGGTTTTCAGGCATGAGAAAGAGCTTTTGCTTTGACTGCCGCACGCGTTTTACGGTGAGTTCGCCATTGAGTACCGCAATCACAATCTTGCCGTTGGTGGGCGCGATCGCGCGATCGACAATCAGCAAATCCCCAGGGTGAATGCCTGCGTCAATCATGGAGTCACCTGTGACGCGCACAAAAAATGTCGCAGCAGGGTGCTTGACCAAATAGCGATTTAAATCGAGCCTGCCCTCAATGTAGTCCTCCGCAGGTGAAGGAAAGCCCGCCGAGACGGGGCATAGATAGAGGGGCAACCTGAGCGAACTAGAAAAGTTTGGAATGTAAATGTCACGAACTAGGGTAGCTACGAACATGACAGTAATTTTTTTGATTAATGTACGTTAATCAAACCATGAGAGATGTACTTCTAGCAATCCCCAGATTGAGGAATTCCAAAAAGAAAGGGGGGATTTACATCTCCCTCCTACGGCTGTCTACCAATTTCAAAAGCTGTGTCGCATCCTATATGCCCTTAATTGCATATTTATCCGCAGTTTGTCCCGTGGCGAACCGCCAAGAATCAGCGATATTGTGGTTCGACTGGGTGCTAAAAATCGCCAATGCTAGTAGAGATAAAGCTGTATTGACCACAAAAGCATTCGCCAACCCTAGAAACTCGACGGCATTGCCCATAATTGGGCCCGCGATCGCAATGCCTAGATCGAAGCCAGCCCAAGCAAGTCCAAATACTAAGCCTCGCTCTGAGGCAACGGAGCGATCGGCAAGTAATGTAGCAATAGCGGGGATCACGATGCCTGAGCCAATGCCCTCCAGTCCTCCTGCAATTAAAAAGCCATAGCTTGTTTGGGCTGCGTAGACCGTTGCCATAGACAGGGCATAGAAACACAAACCGATCGAGATAAACACCCCACGTCCATAGCGATCGCTAATCCGAGCCATGGGTAAACGGATCGAAAAGCCTGTAATTGCCGCTGTCATGTAAAACAGACCCGCATTAAACTGAATGTGTTGTTGCTTGATCAAAAGTGGTAAAAAAGCACTGAGCGTGCCAAACACCAACCCAATCATAAATAGCACCGTGGCAGGAACGCGTACTCTTGGATTCCATAGCGTCCGCCAAAACTGACGGGGCATTTTCTCGGAATTCTTCTCGATGCGATCGCTAGGGGATAGATCGCTAGGGGAAAAGAGTCGAGGCTCAGTGACTTCCATCATCATCAACAGACCCGCCAACGCTAGCGCCGATGACATCACGAATAAAATCTGATATCCCCAAATTTCCTGCATCCATCCCCCAAAGGCGGGACCAAAAGCCAGCCCTAACGGATTGACCAAGCTCATGTAGCCAATCACTTCACCGCGTTGCTCGACAGGGGCAAGATCGGCAATCAAGGCGCTAAATCCCGTAGCAAAAGCCGCGATACTAATGCCATGAATGGCTCTGAGTACGATCAACATCGGAATCGATGGCGAAATCGCATAAAACAGGGGCACGATCGTCGCAACGCCAAGTCCGATTTGCATGACCAACCGCCTGCCTCTGCGATCGGCTAATCTGCCTAGATAGGCACGGCAGGCGAGCAATCCGATCGCAAAAGCACCCATCACCCAGCCGATTTGAGCGTTGGTTCCACCTAGACTATCAACATACAAAGGCAATGTCGGCAATAGAGAAGCCAAGCTCGACCAAAACATCAAACCCGCCACAAAAGAGGCAGTCAAACTTTGTCGTACAGGTTTAGGAATTTGCCGAAAAGTCTGAAGAAAGCGCATAACAATTACTCCCCTTGGCTGCCAGTATTCTGGAGCCATGACAAACGCTGATAAATTTTTTGATAAATTTTTAAGACAAACAATATCCCCCAACCTATAACTTCCTATGCGTAGGAAAGGCGGGGGGATCGTTGGTTTAGCTTTCGGGTAGAAACTCTATTAGGTTTTTCCTAACTAGAGAACTACTTAACGATTGCTGGAGCCCGAAGAAGAACTTGCATACTTGTCCGATCTATCCGATCTAATCGTTGGACGAGAATCAAAGTCACTGCGGCGACCACCACCACCATTACCTTGAAATCGCTTGACAGGCTTGGTTGTATTCTTCACCGATTTGTCTGGTTGTTTCGACAAGACATTCAGTGCGGCCTGCTCTGATTTCTCAGATTGAATATGGCTATACGCAAGTTGTAAGGCGGCAGCAGCGATCGCTTGAGCATCATACTCCTGCGACAACTGAGACACCAAGGGTAGAAAAGATGCCAACCGTTCGCCACTCAAAGCTTGATGAATTTGTTCGGTAAATCGAGCAATTCGACGCTCTTGAATTTGGGCGATCGTAGGCAGAACCTGCACCTCTAGGGGCTGACCGACATGACGTTCTAGTTGGCGAATCTTGTAGCGTTCTTTAGCGGTGACCAGCGTAATTGCGATCCCCGTCTTGCCTGCTCTGCCAGTGCGACCGATGCGGTGAACGTAACGTTCTAAGTCATCAGGCAGCTCTAGGTTAAACACATGGGTCAAACCGTCAATGTCCAGTCCGCGTGCGGCAATATCCGTGGCAACCACCCATTTGACCTGTTGGTTGCGGAAGCGACGCAGTAAAGATTCGCGTTGTGATTGAGACAGATTGCCGTGATATTCATCAACGCTATGACCTGCTGCCTGCAAAATATCGGTGAGCTTGCTGGCAGACTCTTTGGTACGTACAAAGATGATGGCTGAAGTCGGTGACTCTAGCTCCAAAATGGGTAACAGCGCTTCCTCTTTGGTGAGATGTTGAGGAACCTGATAAATTTGCTGATCGATTCGGGTTGGTGCAGTTACCTCTGACTCAACTTTTACCACTACAGGCGTGCGTAGGTAGTTCTTGACCAGTCTACGAACCTGTGGAGGCATGGTTGCCGAAAAGAAAGCAGTTTGGCGACCAGGTGGTGTTGTTGCCAAGATTTTCTCAACGTCTTGGATAAAGCCCATGTTCAACATTTCGTCGGCTTCATCAAGCACAAACCAAGATAGGTGATCTAGTCTCAGATCGCCACGATCCATCAAATCGATCACGCGTCCAGGAGTACCAACCACCACATGCACGCCGCGTTGTAGATGAGAGATTTGGCGATCGATCGCTTGTCCGCCATAGACAGTGAGAATTTTTGCGCCAGGCTTGAGGTTAAAGCCACGAATTGCCTGACTGACCTGAATTGCCAATTCCCGCGTAGGGGTGAGAATAATCGCTTGTAAGGTATTTTGGTTCAGATCGATCCGCTCGAGAATAGGTAAAGCAAATGCTGCCGTTTTACCCGTTCCTGTCTGTGCCTGACCTAGCACATCTGTGCCAGCCATCAGGTGAGGAATTGCTTGTACTTGAATCGCTGTAGGTTCAGTAAAACCAATAGAGATAAGCTTTTGAACTCTTGCTTCTGAAATACCGAGAGATTGAAAAGATGAGGGCATGAATGCTCCAAACTAAATGATGTGCTGTTGTTTCTGCTATTCCCCGTCCACCTAGGCTCATATGAGCAGAAATCAATTCTAAAAGATGATAACCAGGGATACTGCTTCGCTTCACCAGCCCTATCTCTAAGGTTTTTCAGAACCATTGGTTACAAATTCAATGGGAGGCTTGTTTAGAAATTCCGCCGAAAAGTTAGAACTACAAGCAAAAGCAGATGTTTCTAATTATAGGACAATGTTAAAGATTGTAAACAAGTTTGTACGAATTTATACCTGAGGTGATAAATCACAAAAGTTAAGATGACGAAACGGCGATCTCCAGCTAAGCAGCGATCGCTAGGTAATTATTTGGGGTGTCGCCCTTAAGATCCCGAATCAAGCAGACTCTTTTTGGACTTTTTGAGATCCGCCCAGAGCTGTTTAATTTGCTTGTACGCATCCTGCGGAGAAATTTTGCCACCATTTTCTAGGGCGCAAATAATGGTGATGCGATTGGCAAACTCTTGAAGATTGGCATCAAAAGCTAGATTTTCCAAGGAAAATTCTCCTTGAAACCGCGCCCTAGGATTTAAAAATTCTTCTTTCCCCGTTTGCTCTGTCATACCTGACTCCATATATGACTATGACTAAGTTGGCAGATATTGAAATATACGACTGGCATCCAATTAAACTCTATCAGAATTTTTTCACTATGGGATAGCTGAGTCGTTAAGGATTGGTTAAACAGAAAGGATACGGGGAGATTCGCAACAAGCGATCGCTTAGGTTGCGATTGCTTTAATCGCGTTTGCAATCCGAGATTTACGTCTGGCTCCAGTATTGCCATGTAATACGCCACGCTTTACTGCCTTGTCAATCTTGCTATAGGCTAAGGACATTTTAAGATTGACATCTTCTAAGGCTTCAGGACTAGGACTAGCTTGATAGGTTTCTACCGCGTCAAAATACTTCTTCATTAATGTCTTGACGGCAGACTTGTATGCTTTATTATGCAAGCGGTTACGCTCGCTGATTTGAATGCGCTTAATTGCAGATTTAATATTTGCCACAGATTACCTCTTAAGTTTGTTGTTGTGGAGCTTGCCATGAAATGAATTAGGTCTATTGCGATTAATAACGAGAAAATCGTTAAAAGTTGTTGACGAATTCAAAAACAAGGAGATTAATATCCTAACACCTAGATTTATAGATTTCACCTCGGTAATTCTAAAACTACCCGATCCCCCCTAATTTAGACAAAATTAAGTTTAGATGAGCTACCTTAACGTAATTTCTTTTTTTGGCATTTTCGGTCTCTGCGCGATCGCTTGGCTCTTTTCTGAAGATCGCCGTATCGTTCCTTGGCGCGTGATCGCTTGGGGGATTGGCTTACAGCTAATCTTAGGTTTTATGGTATTTCAGTTTGAGCCTACAAAAGCTGCCCTAGAGGCATTCAGCAACCTGTTAAATGTCGTATTTGATGCTGCTGAGGAGGGGGCGAGGTTTATCTTTGGCAGAAACTCTTATATGATCGCACCGCTACCTAGAAGCGCAAATGCCTGCGCTGTTCCCCCTGTAGGTCTGGGACAGGTAGCCGAGGGACTCTGCGCTGTCAGGATTACCACGATTTTTGCTTTAAATACCTTTCCAGCAGTAATTTTCTTCTCAGGCTTGATGGCGCTTTTAGAGAATATTGGCGTAATTAAGGTAATCGTCAATTTCTTTGGTTGGATTTTTGAACGCACCATGCGCCTGAGTGGGGCAGAAGCTTTAAGCGGTTCTGCTAATATCTTTGTGGGCATTGAGGCAGCGATCGTGGTGAAGCCCTATCTGCCCAAGATGACTCGCAGCGAACTCTGCGCGATCTTAGCTTGCTGCTTTGGCACGGCAGCTTCATCGGTATTGGCGATTTATGTAAATGCGCTCAAAGCAACATTCCCTAATATTTTGGGACACCTTGTCTCTGCCTCGATCATGGCGATCCCCGCTTGTTTTGTACTGTCCAAAATTTTAGTACCAGAGACAGAAGTGCCCGTAACCATGGGTGGACTGCCAAAGGAGCCTTCTAGACCTAGAGGATCGAGCGATCGCAATGCGGTTGAAGCAAGTGAAACAGACGAAAGTGCCAATGAGTATCCCAATGAGCATTCCCAAGATGAACCCCAATTAGAAACCGTTGGCAGTGAAGTGATGCAACGGGTTAGTCCCCTCGATGCTGCCATTTTAGGAGCTTTAGATGGGGTCAAGATGTCTGTCTCGATCGCCGCTGTGTTGATTTTGATCGTGGGTTTAGTCTACTTACTCAATCAGTTTTTTGCCTTTTTGGGGACGATTAGCTTCTTGAATATTGGAGAGATATTTAAGGTGGTCACGCTGGCAAATATTCTGGGTTTTTTGTTTTATCCCCTTACACTTTTGACGGGCGTAGCGGTCGATCTTGGTAAACTCTTGCAGGGCATTCCCGATGAGTCTTGGAAAGCTTCGGTAATTATTGGACGCAGGTTGCTAGAGACAGCCATTCCCCCCTATCAAGAACTGGGAAGAGCCAGCCTCGCAGGCGAGCTAACTCCGCGTACTGTTTTAATTGTTAGCTATGCCCTCTCAGGGTTTGCCCACCTTGCCTCTGTAGGCATTTTCGTGGGTGGCACGATCGCATTGATTCCCTCGCGCCGCCAAGACATCTCAGAGTTGGGGTGGAAAGCCCTGTTTGTCGGTACACTGGCAACGATGATGATTGCCTCAGTGGCGGGAGTGTTTGATGATGGCAACCCCAGTATTATGGGGAAAAAGCCACAACAAGTTGTGCCAACTTCTACCCCTTCCCCTCGTCTCAGTCCCACAGGTACTGCTACAAGTACGCCTACTAGTACACCCACTAGCAAACCGACGAATGTCTCTACGGCATCTCCCAGCGCTACACCTTCGCCAAAGCCTACTACTTCCACAGGAAAGCCTACTACCTCACCCAATGTCATAGTTAGCCCATCTTCAAAACCCTTGCCATCCCCAAAACTTTAGAGTAATGATTTATGGATGCTTTTGAGCCAATTTCACCTGACTGGACGCAAAAGGCAACGCACGCCCAAAATTTCTGCTGTCCCCGTTGCGGTCGGTTACCAAGCCAAGCCAAATCTGTATGGATCAATCGCCGATCGCCTGTTTACACAGAAAATCACCGTCGCAAATGGCAAGAATTTTATGCCTGTGAATGCGATGCTGTTTGGTGGGCGTGGAGCAGCGATCGCCCCCCTTCTGAATTTTCCGATCGCACCATAGGCAGTGATGATATGCCCCCCGATGGGCTGTTTTAGTCAACCGTAAAAAGCTAAGTATCTATTGCCTGAAATTTCCCTGTTTGAATGCGTGTTTGAATGAATGTACTGATCTGCCTAATTTTCTGTTTGGCCTTTATCGGTGGAGCCTATACCAGTGTTTTGTCTGGGTGGTTAGGTGGGGCTATGGTATTAGGCGTGGGGTTTGCGATTGCGATCGTGATGCCACTAATTTGGCGCAAAGCCCCGAAGCGTTGGGTTTGGCTGGTTGCTGCTGCGATCGCGGGTTTTGCTAGCTTTTACGTCCAATTTCGCACGCCCCAACCTCAATCAGATGACATTTCAAAATTTGCACCTGCCTCTAATGTGGCTGTACAGGGAAAACTGCTAGAACCTCCTAGCCTGACCCGTAGCGATCGCGCCCGTTTGATTTTAGAAGTGCAAGGCATAAATCAGCAGGTTGATACCTCTGAACCGCAGCAGGTCTTTGGCAACACGCAAAATGAGATAAAACCCAAACCAAAAGTAGAACCTAAGTTTGAACAGGCTTCTGGCAACCTGTATGTCACGGTGGCATTGATTCAAGCAACGGGGCTGAGAGTGGGGCAATCGGTAGAAATAACGGGCAGACTGTACTTGCCAAGTGGGGCAAATAATCCTACCGATTTTGACTTTAAAAACTATCTCAAACGCCAAGGAGTCTTTGCAGGACTGAGTGGGCGCATGTTGGTCATAAAAGATCGGGCTTCTGCTTGGGGCGAGTGGTGGATCAAGAGTCGCATGGTACGCGCCCATGTCACAGGCGCAGGAATGCCACAGGGGGCGCTACTTAGCTCTCTAGTTTTAGGCAATCGTGCGGTCGATTTGCCTACCGACCTCAAAGATACATTCATTCAAGCTGGGTTGGCGGCAGTTCTGGCAGCATCGGGTTTTCAAGTGTCGCTCCTGCTAGGGGCTGTGTTGCTGTTAAGTCGCGATCGCTCGCCAAAGCAGCAATTCATTCAAGGTTGTATTTGTTTACTAGCCTATGCGCTGATTACTGGTGCTAGTCCCTCGGTGCTGCGGGCAGTGGTGATGGGGTTTGGTAGTTTAGTCGGCATTCTCACCCAACGGCGCAGTCGTCCGATTGTGGGGCTGGCGATCGCGGCAGTAATTTTGCTCTTGTATCAACCGCTCTGGATCTGGGATTTAGGATTTCAGTTTAGTTTTCTAGCCACTTTGGGTTTGGTTGCAACCGTGGAGCCGATTACCAAACGCCTAGAGTGGTTACCTCCTCTGGTTGCAGCTGCGGTGGCAGTGCCGATCGCTGCCTATATTTGGACATTGCCCTTGCAACTTTATAACTTTGGCAAAATTAGTCCCTATAGCGTTTTAGCCAACCTATTGACCACTCCTCTCGTTTCTTTCGCCACAATTGGCGGCATGATTAGCGGGATTTTGGGTGCGCTCTTTATTCCCTTTGGGGCGGCAATTAGTTGGTTCATGATTCCTCCTCTACACTTCACGATCGCGATCGCCAAATGGACGAATACATTACCAGGGGCAGCGACGAATGTGGGCACGATTTCTCTATGGCAATTGCTGGTTGGCTATGGCTTGATTGTGATGATTTGGCTGGTTCCTTGGTTGAGCAAACGCTGGCTTCTGGGCGTAGTTCTAACATTGATCTTGATCTTTATTCCGAATGGCATTGCTCGCTCTATGCAGTTTCAGGTCACAATTTTGTCTGTGGGTGAAGTGCCTGTGATGCTAATTCAAAACCAAGGACAGACAATTTTGATCAATAGTGGCAATCGTCAAGTTGCCACATTTACTTTGCTACCGATGCTGCAAAAGTCAGGCATCAATCAAATTGATTGGGCGATCGCCACCGATCCGCAGACTGAATTTAGCGAAGGGTGGAAAACGCTTTTAGACAACTCGATACCCATCAAGCAGTTCCGCGATGCGGGCGTAGATGTATACTCCAAACCCTACAAAGACCTGATTGAAGCCCTAGCTAGTTCGAATACCAATATCAAAAGATTGCAGCAGGGAGAGAGTGTAGAATTTGCTCCCAACCTAAAATTAGAAGCGGTGAACTCATCCCCTCCGATTTTGCGCCTTGTTGCCCAAGATACGAGTTGGCTTTTGTTTGGCGATACCGATCTAAAGGCACAACAACTTTTGGTTGATTACAGCAAACCAGATACCCGTAAGCCCCAAGACATCGATCCCGATCCTAAAATGCAGCAACTCGCCGCAGAACGAAGGAAGATTTTACCAAATCTCAAATCGACAATTTTGCTTTGGAGTGGCGGTAAGTTAATGCCAGAAATTTTGCAAGCGATTAGACCAACGGTGGCGATCGCTTCCGCAAATAGCGTTGTCGATGAGACCGTCAATCAAATTTATGGCGTCAAAATTCGACTCTACTGGACGGGCAAAGATGGAGCAATTCAGTGGACGCCTGAGAATGAAATTCAGACACTCAAAGATCAGCAAGATACGCGATCGCCCATCTAAAGACGATTTTTTAAAAAAACACGCCGCAGTTTTTCAAAGCCCCTGTGTAGCGGGGATTTCGTTGTGTTTTTAGGTGGTCATGCAGATATTCTTTAGTGCGATCGCTTAAGTTTTTTGGATATTAACCACTAATACTCTTACTTTGGAAGTAGTGGTGGCAATATCTGAATCTACAGGATCGTTTTGATTTTGTTTTAAGTCAAGCTTTAATCCTAGAAATGATAAGGACTGACAAACAAGTTCGCGGATAATCTCCGAATTTTCACTTAATTCAGAGGTAAACACGATCGCATCCATGCCTCCTAAACTCATAAGCATGGAACCGAGGCATGACCGCAAACGATGAAGGTAAATATCCAACGCCTGTTTTGCTCTAGAATTATCTGTATCAATTGCTGAGCCTACTGATTGCAACTCTATCGATGCACCAGAAGTGCTAACTAGACTCGGTTTTTTATCTACTTCTCCATCTGAGGAATTGTCTCTGTCCTCTCGCATCATCTCATTTAAAACATTGGGGTCAATTGAGCCAGAACTATAATCAATCATCAAACCTTCTAGAGGAGTGAATCCCGTAGCGGTATCAATAATTTGACCATTATGAATAGCGGCAAGAGAACAGCCACCGTCTAAATTACAGGTAATCAGTCGCAGTTCTTTAAGGTTTTGTTCTAAGATTTCAGCAGCCCGTTCGGCACAATATTGGTGGATACTCTCATTCAGTCCATAATGCGGTTTCTCAACTTCTACAGAAGAACTGGATATTGAAGAAATCGTAGCAAGATTAGAGGTATGAGAAGCCTTGTTAAGCCCTTTGGTCGTAGGATCGACCGTGTCTACGAGTGACTTGGGAACAATCTCTCGCCAATCCAGATCGAGCCTCTCGCAAATCTCAAAAAATGTAAACCGCTCAATTGGCTTCCCTGTAAAAAAACGGTAAATCGGTTGCCGTGTTTTGAGTCCTACTTCAATCGCAAGATATTCTTGAGTCCAGCCTTTTCTATTAAACCGTTCCTTGGCTTCTTTGATTCCTGATGCTGATGCTTTTAGAGATCGCTTAGAGATAGCAAAACACTCCTGATAGATAATTTAGTAGCACATAGCAATGGTAACCAAAGGTAAAGTATCCTAACATAAATATTTGTAATAAAATCAAACGCTTAATAAAATCACACATTTCCTCTGATTAAATGTGTGATTTCAAGGGAAAATGATTGATTTCAAAATCAAATGTATGATTTTGAAATCAAAGTAAATCTAGCTCTGCAAACCTTTAGCGCGATCGCCCAATCAGAGATTGATGATTGGGATTCAAGTTCTCTGACGCGCTCGAATTTAAGCAGCTTTTGTCATGGTTAGCTTCTTGCTCAAATTCATGCTTAACGGAAAAAGTAAGGTTTAAGAATCCATCCGATCGCGATCGCAATTCGTACTATGGATTAGATGATTTGAATCAAGGAACGATGAATATGTTAAAGCGAAATTTCTATTTCTTCTGCGGCGTTGTTGCAGCCATCTCTTTTGCTTCTTTTTCCCTCAGCTCTCTTTCTAAGGGAAATGCGATCGATACATCAGCTAAAGCAAATCTAGCGAACAGTTCCACTACACTCTCTACGCCCGATGAAAAAGGAAAGGTTACGGTAGTATTTGCGGGGGGGTGTTTTTGGGGAGTGGAAGCCGTATTCGAGCATCTCAAAGGCGTTACGAATGTCGTTTCTGGCTACTCGGGTGGAACTGCCGATACCGCACATTATGAGACTGTTAGCTCTGGACAGACAGGACATGCTGAGTCTGTGAAAATCACCTACGATCCATCCCAAATTTCCTACGAACAACTTCTCAAGGTCTACTTTTTTGTAGCACACGACCCCACGCAGTTAAATCGACAAGGACCCGATCGCGGCACGCAATATCGTTCTGCCATATTTTTTGCGAATGCCGAGCAAAAACAAATCGCAGAAGCCTATATCGATCGCCTCAACAAGGAAAAGACTTTCTCGAAACCGATTGTGACTCAGGTAGTGCCTTTGCAGAGTTTTTATGCTGCCGAAGACTATCATCAAGACTTCATTGTGCATAACCCCAACTATCCCTATGTGGTTGCTCACGATCTGCCTAAACTAGAACAGTTGCAAAAGCAGTTCCCTGAAATATACAAAAAATAGAACCTATTCGCAAAATTATTAAGGATTGCAGTATGCTTGCAGCCATTGTTCCATTTCAGAGGATATCTCTGCTCTGAATTTTAGGAGATTTGTCGATGCAAACATGCCTTGTAAGAGCTTTGCCAAGGGGTTTAATACTTGTTGGATTCGCGGATTTTTCCTTGAATACCGATCGAGGGTTAACCAGAAGGGAAACAGTCCCCCAAAAAAAGAAGGGGGATTAATTTCCTTTTTTCTAAAAGCGAAGCGATTTCCCAAAGAGTAGAAGAGTATCCGATCGAGCAAGGGGATTAAAGTTCAAACAGTTCGGTTTGCTTTGTGCTAAAACCCTTAACCCAAACTCACGCGATTTAACCGAGTGCGGCAAAGTACTCTTTGGAACCCTTAGGATCTGGCTTCATGGTTGCCTTTCCTTCTTCCCAACCTGCGGGGCAAACTTCATCGGGATGAGATTGCGTGTACTGAATTGCCTTTAAAGTACGTAAGGTTTCGTCAACGCTGCGACCAAAGGAGAGGTTGTTAATTGTGGCGTGCTGAACGATACCTTCTTTGTCAATAATGAAAAGACCGCGTAGTGCGATGCCTGCTTCTGGAACGAGCACGTTATAGGATGAGGCAATTGATTTTGTTAAGTCGGCTACGAGAGGGTAATTAAGATCGCCCAATCCGCCCAAAGAGCGATCGGTTTGAATCCATGCTAGGTGTGAAAATTCGCTATCGACTGAAACACCAAGTACCTCTGTATTTAGCTTTTCAAAGTCGCTGTAGCGATCGCTAAAGGCAATAATTTCCGTGGGGCATACAAATGTAAAATCTAGAGGGTAGAAAAAGAGAACGACATACTTACCCTTGTAATCAGATAGCTTGATTTTTTTGAATTCTAGATCGACAACAGCTGTAGACTCAAAGTCAGGCGCGGCCTGTCCTACACGCAAAGATTCAGTCATGGTTCCAGTCCTTAAAAAATTACAAAATTAGATGCTTACGCAGGTTAACACTATTTAACAATAACACAAGCTCACTCGTAATCATAACGACTTTGCTTAATGCCATAATCCTTCGCAGGGTATATTCTCCAGCTTAAAAGTCACATAAAATTATCAGGGCTTCGGCTCAAAAATTAGTCGTCAGGGAACTGCCAGCACAGAATATATTCGACTTTAGCGCTACCACAACGACATGCTGCCTTACTAGAGGCGACCCACTCATAACCACAGCTATGACAGTGAGAAAAAACATTATGTTGATTGGCAATTTCAATTTTATTGTGCCACTCATCTAGCTCTGTTTGAGAAATATATTCTGAGTTTCCCGATCCTAGATTTTGCGCTTCAGGGTTTTGAGAAAATGAGGAGGATGATTCTGCCATAGACCAAACAAAATGAGGGATTTTCTCGAATGCTTTTTGGGTTTAAGTGAAGCTGAAACCTAGTGCTACGATAAATTTATCGTTAAAACTTTTGTCTGACTTAAGGTAATCAAGGCTTCTCATGTGTACTTTCTGGACAAACAGGTGACTGATTTGCCGACCTTAATATCGTATCAAGCAGATCGGGAAAAAGCTCATCTAATTCCGATCGCCGTAAAGAGTTGATATGTTGCGTTCCTTCTTTGCGGTAATAAAGCACGCCTGACTCGCGCAGGACGCGAAAGTGATGAGACATGGTTGACTTAGCGATTTGGCAATCTAAAGCAGCACAAGGTTGCTCTCCTTTTTCGGCGAGTCGTTTGACAATTTCTAGCCGTATCGGATCGCCTAGGGCATAGAGAACCCCTGCCAAGGAAATATCTTTTCTGTCTGGATGATATACCAATCTCATACTTGACATTATTGCATAAAATCTTCTATAGTTTAATAGTTCGATAAAATCGAATAATTAAGCAGTTAAAACAATATCCTTAAATCAGGAGACTAACAATGTCATCCGTCATACAGGTTACAGATTCTACATTCAAACAAGAAGTTTTGGATAACGAACTTCCAGTATTGGTAGATTTTTGGGCGCAATGGTGTGGGCCTTGCAAGATGGTTGCTCCCATTGTTGACGAACTTGCTACTCAATATGAAGGTCAGGTGAAAGTGGTCAAACTTGATACAGATCAAAACTCAGCGATCGCTAAGGAATATGGTATTCGCAGTATTCCTACCTTGATGATTTTTAAGCAAGGTCAGAAGGTAGATACGGTTGTGGGTGCTGTACCCAAAATGACGCTGATCAATGCGCTAGATAAACATCTTTAATCGTTTTCTACTATGTTCCATTTAAATCACACAACCCATTTGAGATCGTTTAGGATTGGGTGGGTTGTAGTTCATCCATCTTGATTTTTTTTCGATGCCAAATCCAATCGATCCCAATTTCGATGGACTTTACAACAGATTGGGATTTAGGTTCCACGCTACGCGCGGTCTTTCAAAAAAGCTGCGTCGCAGCTTTTTTGAAAATGGCATGACTTTGCAACAGATCGGGATTACCTTCTCTCGTCCGAATTATTCCTAAGTACAGGACAAAAGCTTGAGAGCCTATGTTGTTATTTCTATGAAACCCCTTTCCTCGTTATTTTTCAACTTTCTGTCTCGTACTGAGGAAATTGACCCATGCTTTTAGCTTTGGACTTTGATGGAGTGTTATGCGATGGCATGTTGGAATACTGGCAAGTCGCTTGGCGGACTTACTGTAAAGTCTGGTTGAATTCTGAAACAACAGCGCCTTCAGAGATTGCGCCAATATTTTATCAATTGCGTCCTGTCGTGGAAACGGGCTGGGAAATGCCCGTACTAGTCAAAGCCATTTTGGAAGGATTTTCTCCATCGGAAATCTTAACGAATTGGCAAGCGATCGCTGAGAAAAGCGTTGCTGACTCCCCAACAACTCCTGCCCAACTGAGTGCGAACTTAGATGCTATTCGCGATCGCTGGATCGAACAAGATCTTGATAGTTGGCTGGCTTTACATCGCTTCTATGCGGGAGTTGTCCCACGCTTGCAACAGTGGGTGAATAAATCAGCCCTATGTTTTATCATCACGACCAAAGAGGCTCGGTTTACAGCCCAGTTACTTGCCGATGCAGGGATAGATTTTCCGCGCGATCGCATTTTTGGCAAGGAAGTAAAATGCCCCAAGTATCAAACCCTTGAGGAGTTAGCCGAAAAGTATCAAGTCGATTTCAGCCAAATCCATTTCGTCGAAGATCGCTTAAAAACGCTAATCTCTGTAAAAAATCGACCAAATCTAGCGCCAGTGAATTTGTATTTGGCAGATTGGGGATACAACACAGCAAGCGATCGCGATCGAGCCCAAAACGATCCTCGCATTCATCTTTTATCTCTAGATCGATTTGCCAACTCTGTCTCAAGTTGGAGTCAGGAGGTTCGATAATCGCTCATCATTGTGATTTTTTGCAGACACTTGACATATGCACTTTGTTGAATATACTAAATGTATAAGCAATTAGTTGCATATCAAATTTGGGAGAAATCATGTCAACACTCATTCCTGAAACCACGAGAACCAAGACCGAACCAACTTGGGGAAAAGCGATCGCGCAGCCAGCCAAAGAATTTCCACTCACCCCCTTGAGCCTTCTCTCAGGTGAGATTCCCCACGAGCTGAGAGGTTCTCTCTATCGCAATGGTCCCGCTCGATTAGAACGCAACGGGCAAAGGGTTGGGCATTGGTTTGATGGCGACGGTGCAATTTTGGGCGTCCATTTTAGCGATCGCGGCGCGACTGGTGTTTATCGCTACGTCCAAACCGCAGGCTATCAAGCTGAGTCAAAAGCAAACAGGTTCCTGTTTAGCGGTTATGGTATGACTCCCCTTGGTGCAATTTGGGAACGATTTGGTAAAGGGGCAAAGAATGTCGCAAACACTTCAGTAATTGCCGTAGCTGACAAACTGCTAGCTTTATGGGAAGGCGGACAACCCCACGCCCTCGATTTTGAAACACTGACCACGATTGGGTTGGATAATTTAAACAGCCTCGCGAATCAGTTTCCCTATTCGGCTCACCCCAAGCGCGACCCAGTAACAGGCGAGATTTTTAATTTTGGTGTGACCTTTGGTAAGAATGCGGCTTTGCGTTTATATAAAAGCGATCGCGCGGGTCAGATTCAACTTCAAAATTCAATTCCGCTTGAAGGGCTTCCGATCTTGCATGATTTTGTCATGGCAGGTAAATATCTGATTTTCTTTATTCCTCCCGTGCGCTTAAATCCATTCCCCGTATTGCTAAATCTCAAGAGTTATAGTGACTCACTAGCTTGGCAACCCCAAAAGGGAACGCAAGTGCTTGTGGTCGATCGCGATACGTTAAACTTGGTCAGCCGTAACGAAGTGGAACCTTGGTATCAGTGGCACTTTGGCAATGGTTATGTGAATATGGATGGAGATGCTGTTATAGATTTGGTTAAATACAAAGACTTTCGAACCAATCAGTTTTTAAAAGAAATCGCTACAGGTGAAGCGCAAACTGCAGCAAAAGGAACGCTTTGTCAAATTCGTCTCGATCCTAAATCGGGAAAGCTCTTGCAAATGCAAGAAGTTCTAGATCGAGGTTGCGAATTTCCAGTGGTTAACCCTCATCAAGTTGGGCGAGCCAGTCGTTATTCCTATTGCTCGATCCATCGTCGAGATGCCGATCTCAGCCGAGAGTTATTTGGTGCGATCGCTTCGTTTGACTATCAGACTGGAATACTCCAAGAAGCAGATTTTGGCGCAAATTGCTATCCGATGGAACCGATTTTTGCTCCTAACCCCTCAAATCCTGAAACAGGGTGGATCTTGACGGTTGTGTTTGATGGGAAACGGGATTGTAGTGAAGTATGGGTATTCGATCGCGATCGCCTCAACGAACAGCCTGTTTGTCGTTTGGCTTTACCAAGCGTCGTACCCATGGGCTTTCATGGCACATGGCGATCGACTGGACTTTAGTAGCGATCTGAAGTTGTTTAGCTTTGCTCAACTTTAAGAACCTATTTGAGAAGTCAGAACTCTACCCCCTAGTCTACCAAATTTGGAGGTTAGGGGGCAAACATGATTAACTTTGGGTGAAAATTCACTAAAAAAACTGTATCTATATATATCTCAAACAATTTCTAAGATACAAGACGCGGGATCTCTACGATTTATTTTTCTGGTTCTCTTTAGGAAAATCTTCTCTCGAACGACGATCCATATGCTGCATATCAAGGTAGAACATCTTCTCAACTCTTTTTTTAGAAGCGATGACTCTAGATTTTTCCTTACCATGCTCTAGGCTGGGCAATAATAACAATATCTTCATCATCGCAAAACAAAGTTTAGGAATACCGATCGCCAAAACAAGAAATAAAATCAGACTACCAATGTCTTCAAGCATGGAGGTATGGGGATGAAGCACTTTTCAAAATTGGCGATCTGAATCTTTCACGAATGTCTTAAGATGGGAATGCTGAAAACCCCCAAAATTTATTGTATGTCAAGCGTAAGTCGCTGAACATCTTCGTATCTCTTTATCTATACAGTTCAAACTGGAAGTCTTTATGCAGGAATGGATCGTCAATACAATGAATAGCCTAGGGTATCTAGGCATTGGGTTACTGATGTTTTTAGAGAACCTATTTCCACCCATTCCCTCTGAGCTAATCATGCCCCTTGCAGGTTTTACGGCATCACAAGGCAAGATGGACGTTTTTTTAGCGATCGCGGCAGGAACGCTCGGTACAATTTTAGGGGCAATTCCTTGGTACTATGCAGGACTAATCTTAGGCGAACAGCGCCTATATTTTTTAGCAAATCGCCATGGCAAATGGTTTGGTATTTCTGGGGATGATATTTCAAAAGCCACGCGCTGGTTCGATCGCCATGGCATTAAAGCCGTCTTGTTTTGTCGCCTCGTGCCCGGCGTGCGTACCCTGATCTCAATTCCTGCGGGTATTAGCAAAATGCCCCTCTTACCCTTTCTTTTTTATTCCACAATTGGTACGATCGCTTGGGTTAGTTTACTCGCCTATGCAGGCTATGTCTTGGGTGCGAACTACAAACTGGTTGATACCTACATCGATCCAATTTCTAAAATTGTGTTAGCTGCGATCGCGATCGCTTTGCTTGTGTTTATTCTGAGGCGCACTGTCTTTAAAAACAAAGTTCGAAAGTAATGACAATAAAGCTAAAAGCCCTACTTGAAATGTAGGAGTATGGGTGGAAATACCGCAACTTTAGGCACAGAGTACTTCATCTGTCTTAGTTGCTTTTAATGCTTCATGCCGATTGGAAAAAATTTCAAAATACTGAGACATTGAAGTTATGTCTAGCAAAAACTTTACTTCTTCGTTTAAAGAACAAATAAACAGCCTAAAACCGCTTTCTCTTGCTAGTCTTCTTGCCGTACATAACGTGCCTAAGCCACAGCTATCAATAAAGTAGACATTTTGCATGTCTATAACCAATACATCTGGCTGTTTGTGGGAGAGCTTGATAACCCTAGTTCTAAGCCAAGAGCTATGCCTGCTATCAAAGTTGCTATAAGGAGTAAAAGATTGAATATTGAGATCCATAACTATATTTAGAGAAGTTTGTTCCAGCAACTTTGGAATTACTAAATTTATACCTATATCTACCCCAAAATTGGTGTATCCGATGATGCTCTTTGGATAATATATAAGAGCTAATTGAAAGCGAGAGAGACTACAGGATTTTATGCGTTCCTGTTTAGAAAAAATCTAGCTTAAGGCTAAAAGGCATTGAAATAGTCGATATTAAATTAGTGTTTGATTCGAGTAAAAATCGACTAAAAAAATAAGAATTAGAAAAAAAATGAGAAAGATAAGGCTATGTAGAAATAAATTTAAACTTGATCCTAATCATGATTTACATTAACATAACTTAATTATGGTCTCAAGATCTTACTTCTAAAGGATGAGATTTAGTTGTGCATTAGATCCCTTGATAGAGTAATTATTAATTTTTTATTAATAACAAAAAATAGCTGATTTGCTAAGGGGTGTACTAAGTACTAAATACATCTATAGCGATCCTAAATGATCCATGAGAGATTCTTTCTTCTGCATAAAATCGTAGGGGCAATTCATGAATTGCCCCTACACACAAATCAAATAGGATTGCTATAATTAGCGATGATAATTGCCCATAACCCGATCGCTAATACGACCGTACTCAAATGTTGGGGCAGGAGCGATCTCCAGGGTTGCCGCGCAATCTTTTGCGTCAGAGCCCATGTCAAAATCACTGAAAAAATTAATGTCGTTCCTTGTAAAAACTCAGTGACAGCAGGATGCGCGATAAAAATTGGTAAGTTTGAACCATCCATTCCGAATGTCGCCCAAGTAACGGGTAAAATTCGACCTGCCTCTTGTAGAAACAGACGTAAATAATGCGCTAGATTCCCACCCAAAACTAAAGGCAAATATCCATAGGCGAGTTGGATAAAGGGTTTGGGTTTGCAGGTAGTAAGACCATAGGGCAATTTACGATCTTCGCAATTCTTTTGCCAGACAAGTGTTATGGAATGCAGCGATCGCATCATGCCATAGGCAGCCAAGGGGATTGCCGCAGAAACCGACAAAATCAATAGAGATAGTCCTAAGTGAGGAAGAAATTCTGCTTGAGAAATCTGCCAACCTAATGCTATTTGAATCTCTGGTAATCGATGCAGAAACGCACCTCCCAGCAATAACAATAGAAGTGCGACCTCATAGGTGCGCGGTATGTGGGTTGTCCATAGTTCAATACCAGGAGGGCGTAGATTGAACTCCACAGACCTGTGAGGACAAGCTTTGAGACAGGTCATACAAAACACGCAGTCACGGTTATCTTGAAGTTGAGCAGGATGGGAATACAGCGGACATCCATTCGTCTCTAGCCCTTCACCTTTTTGAGGACCGCCTTTATAGCATTGATAGGTCGTACATTCTGCCGAACAAGTTCCTTGCTGAGCCCGTAACTCTGTCATGGATAGCTTTGCAAAAAGTCCATTCATGCCACCAATAGGACAGAGATAGCGACACCAGTACCTGCGTTCAAAAATTAACGAACAAATAATCGCCCCCGCCGTAATCAAAAGCAGTAAATAGGCAGAAAGATAGGCAGTATTTTGTAAATCCCAAAGTTCTTCCCATAAATAGATCAGAACGAAGAGACCGAATAAAAACCAGCCTCCCCAACGTTCGGCAGCATCGCGATTCCAATGCTTAAGTTGGCGTGGGAAGAGCCACAGAGATAGTTTTTGCACGACCTCGCCGTAAATCATAAACGGACAGATTGCGCACCACAGTCGCCCCACAAAGGGAAAGCCGATTAAGATCAAAGGCCACCACCATGCCCAAAACAAGTTAAGTGCCGCATTGCGATCGCGAGTTTGCGGTGCTAGAAATAGCATTGCTACTACAACTGCAAAAAACGTGAGGGTAAAGCCGTAGTTAATGCGCTCGGGGAACCAGTCGCTGCGTAAAAAACGGCGCAGGTCTGGGTAGGCATTGAGAAGATTAAAGCGAAATTTTTTCCCCTTGGGTTGGGTTGACCAAAATACAGATTCGGTGAGAGAAGGAGCTCCCAGGGATTGGACGATCGCCCGTTCCACCAATAACTGTAGTTCTTTCAAATTTCCTGGAAAGTCATAGCTTTGCAAACTGCGTAAAGCTTCCGCTGCGATCTTGGGTTTGGGAATGCCGCGATCGCGACAAAATAAGCTGATGTAATATTCCACATGGGGCTTGATATCCGCTTTTCGCACTCGTAAAGCAGGCACTTTGATCGAATGTTTGACACAGGATTCACAAGCGGGTTGATATTTCTCACTCACCATAACGATGCGGGTTTCACAGGTTAGAGCCGCATCGGTTTCAGTACTTCCAACAGGCTTAAAGGTTCGCTTTGATAGAAGTTGTACGATCTGGGGAAGCACTTCTACAGGGAGTTCCTGTACGTTATTTAAAACCAGCGTTCCCTTTCCCAACCATGTCAAGAGTCCTGGATTGCCGCCAGCTCGACCAAATAAATCGGCTCCACTTGCCTGCACGAGACTGCAATTGACTTTAGCGATCGGTTCTCGTCGATGGGCAGAATTAAAGTGAATCAACGCCGCAATATTATCTTTATCTAGTCCTGGCTCCCCAAGGATCAACGCGGGTTCTCGATCTTCACTTGCTTTTTTGATCTCTTGACGCAGCCGCGTAGCATAGCGACTCTTTCCAATAATTCCCCGCTCTGCTTTTGGCATCAGATAGGGCTGTAAAACCTGCAATCGCTCTTGTATCGATGCTAAAGAAGTTTCGGTTTCGGAATAATTGGCAGACATAAATATACGCCTAATTTTTGACTTAAACAGAAAGATAGCTAGATTTCCGATCGAGCACTTACAGAGACGGGCTATGACTCTTGATTTGCAGGAGTATAGCAATCCTAAGTAAGTTGTAATTCATTTGTAGCGCAGGCATCTTGCCTGCATGGTTTGGAAGCCTCTACGACGTTTACAAACAATTAAGGATCGCTACAAATTAGGATTGTGCTATTGCAAACCAGAATATACGCTCTTCAAACATGAAACCAGATGCCCTAAGCATTTGAGTTAAATCTTGACATTTCGATCGGATTTTCACCTGTGCTGTTTTTCTTAGCAGCGTACCAGCCAGTAGGGTTCCATTGTTTGTTACGGATTGATGTCAGTTCTTACGTCAATGTTAGCTTTGTACTCTAAATCCTCTACGCAAATCGATCGTAAACTAAACTAAAATCATAGAGCGACCTTCTTGTTGTAAAGTTTAGGTTGTGAATTAGTAAATTTTACGTGTTTCCATTTCTATAGCTCGTTCATGTAAGCGATCGCCATTGTTTAGCATGGTAAGTTTTTTACTAATTACAATATTTGTGAACTTGATGCTCGTCCTGATCGCGATCGTTGTTACAGGACTAGTGGTCAGTAAGGTTTTTAATCCTAGTCGCGGAAGCCGATGGGGCGTGCTTGCTGCTGTACTGGCAACGTTGCTCCTTACAGGAGCATTGGGTTCGCTATCTTACATTTTTTGCGTTGGGAAAGAATGTGCAAATAATGCCATTCGGATGCCAATGTATGGTGCGCTATTGGCGGGTATTCCTGGCGCACTCTGGGGGCAGGAGGTTTGGGCTGATGAAAATCCGACTCCAAGACGATCTCAGGTAATTGCAGGAAGCATCTTAGCAGCTTTATCAATCCTTTTGTTTTTCTATATCGTTGTCCAAAACTACGATAGCTAGTCAAAAAAAGCGAAGAAGACCAAGCCGATATCTCGATTTCTTATTCTTCTTCGCTATCTTCATCGGGTCTGAGACTTGCACCTGAATGACCTGTGGTAATCCATAAAACAGAACGACCACAGTCGCGCACGGTTCGCAACCAGGATTCGGGCGGGTTGGTCGTAGGAACTGTAATGGGTGTGACGGCGATACCTCTGCTACCAAAGACAAAGGCAGCGATCGCTTTAGCACGGGGCATGTGAAAGTCGCCTGCCACCCCCTAAAACTAAAATGGCTTGGGGTTGAGGGGCTTGTGCATAGGCGATCGCAAGTTTAATCGGAATGATGCTAGAGAGGAGTAGGAGGATTGCGATCGCGATCGCGACAATGATTAGAATTCTCCTGTGTTTCGTCTTTGTGGGTTTCATCAATGCGTAAAAACTTAGAACAAAAACTTAGAGCAAAAACTTAGAGCAAAAACTTACTATGCCAATTGTGCCAATCTTTATAATCCTCTGCCTACTTTGAATCTAAACGTAGGGCTATGCAAATATATTAAGATTTATATAGATAGCCTATAGCCCGTTCGCGAGGCTGCATTCCTCGCTCAGGCGATCGCGTGGGCAAATCATGTCAAAATAGAAGTCCAAAATAAAATCACTCAAGCACATTTGCACAGGAGAATTTAACGGTGGCGGAACAGTTTGACTACGACTTGGTAATTATTGGTGCAGGTGTAGGTGGTCATGGGGCTGCCCTTCATGCCGTTGCCTGTGGGCTAAAAACCGCCATTGTTGAATCTGCTGACATGGGTGGTACTTGTGTAAATCGCGGTTGTATTCCTTCTAAGGCATTGTTGGCTGCGTCAGGACGCGTGCGGGAGCTACGGGCTAAAGATCATCTCAAAGCCTTGGGCATTAGTGTCGGTGAGGTCAATTTTGACCGAGAGGCAATTTCTACCCATGCGGGCAATCTCGTCAGTAAGCTACGTGGCGATCTCACCAACAGCCTCAAAAAATTGGGAGTCGATATCATTCATGGCAGGGGAAAGTTAGCAGGGAAACAGGCTTTAGATGTGGATGGTCGCAAAATCACAGCACGAGATGTAATTTTGTCTACGGGTTCCATTCCCTTTGTACCACCAGGGATTCAACTAGATGGCAAAACCGTTTTTACCAGTGATGAAGGCGTGAGGTTAGATTGGTTGCCTCAGTGGGTTGCCATTATTGGCAGTGGTTATATTGGTTTAGAATTTTCCGATATTTACACCGCCTTGGGCTGTGAAGTTACCATGATTGAGGCATTGGATCATCTAATGCCGGGCTTCGATCCTGATATTGCTAAGCTTGCCGAACGGGTGCTACTCAAGCCACGCGATATCGAAACGAGAACGGGTGTATTTGCTACCAAAATTACCGCAGGCTCACCCGTCACAATTGAGCTAACCGATGCCAAGACCAAACAAATTGTCGATATTCTAGAAGTCGATGCCTGTCTGGTTGCCACTGGACGAATTCCCCTCACCAAAGATATTGGTTTAGAGACTGTGGGCTTGGCTGCCAACCAACGCGGCTTTATCGAAGTGGATGACACTATGGCAACGACTGTACCCCATGTGTGGGCGATCGGGGATGCCACAGGCAAAATGATGCTAGCTCATGCTGCCTCAGCACAGGGTGTAGTTGCTGTTGAGAATATTTGCGGCAGACCTAGTACGATCGATTACCTCAGTATTCCTGCGGCTGCCTTTACCCACCCAGAAATTAGCTTTGTAGGACTGACTGAGCCTCAAGCACAGGCTAAAGCTGAAGCCGAGGGCTTTAAGATCGCCACAACCCGCTCTTACTTTAAGGGCAACTCCAAAGCGATCGCCGAAGGAGAAACCGACGGACTAGCCAAGATTATCTATCGTCAAGACAGTGGCGAGCTTTTGGGCGTGCATATTATGGGAATTCATGCTTCCGATTTGATTCATGAAGCTTCCGCCGCGATCGCGCAACGTGCCTCTATCCATAACCTCGTGCGTAACGTTCATGCCCATCCCACCCTTAGCGAAGTCTTAGATGAAGCCTACAAGCGTGCAACGCACACTTAAGTCTCTCTTCTAAATAGCGTGAATCTCAAGAACCCCACCCATCCTCCCCTTGCCAAGGGGAGGTGTTGAAAGTTGAGAAATACAAGGTTTTGAGGTCAAAATTCAAAGTCGAACATCGGTTCCGATCGCAGTACGCCTAAACCAAGATCCTTGGCTGGAATCAACTGCACTTCATAATATCCAAGAATATGACGTGGTTCGGGATTTCCACGCGATGCCCCTGTAACGCCCATTGCGATAATCACACCACACTTCCCTTTTGCAGTTTTACAGCGCTGATTCCAATTTTTTCGGACTTGTTCTAGTTCGCGAACGTTCTTTTGGAACTCGCCAAACAGATGTAAATCGCCATTACCCATGACGATCAAGCCAAGATCGCAGGATTCGCCAAAAAAGGACTCGGCAGGGTTAAAACAGATTCCCTTAATACCGCCAAAGGCTTCAATTTGCTTAATCAGATCTATGGCTTTAGGTCGAGAGGTTTGAATCAATAGCCCCGAAAAACTATCTCCTTTTTGAGGAAAGGATGTGTCTGCTAAATAGCGATAGGGAGCAGTTTGCCGCAATTCAATAACAGTAGACCAAGGAATTTCAGAAAGTTGAAATACAGCCTTGTCAGGCCATAAATCCTCATGAATTAATGGCTCGTCCTCCTCATCCTCATCGAGATCGGGTGTAAAGCTATGTAACTCTTCGGCAAGATCGGGGAGCGATTTAACAAGAACTTTAACTGTTTCAGATTTACCTTCTTGATTGGGAGCAGTTGATATGTTGTAGGTACCCTTTAGGGCAATAAACTTGCCAGCCTTTAGCTTGCTGCTATATTGGACTAAAAATTGGTTTAACGCATCTGTTGCTACTGTAAGTGCGATCGCTTCTTCTTCATACAAAAATGGTCTGCCGCCTTCAAGGGGATGTAAAGTACCAAAGATAGGATGAACTTTATCATGGGTTGTGGGCCAACCATGCGATCGAATCATGCGCATTTCACCCTCAGAGAGAGACTCAGATGACTCAAATAGATTAAAGAGGCAGTCTTGGTGCAAAAAAGTTTCTTCTAAATCATCTTCTTCCTCTTCTTGGGCAAGTCGTTGTCGAAATCTAACTAGAGATTCTTTAGAGCGATAAAATATTACGCCCTGCTCTAAACCTAGTCGTCCCATGACGATCGCATATAGCGAATCAAGATCCCAGCGATTTAACTCAATTTCAATGACTTCATGATCCCAGAGATAATTCCAAGGGGCATTTTTCCAAAGCAGATCGGATTGACTGTAAAGAGCGGTCGCTTGTGCTGTTGGGACTGTAGGGGGGCTGGTATTGGCGTGCTGGATGATATTTGCAAAGATTTCATCCACAAGGGGCAATTTTTCAATATACTCAACCGTGATGTTTAATTCCTGCAAAACACCGCGCAAGTAAAACTGAAGTTGGCGATCGCAAACAAGAATTTTTTGGGGTAGTCCTGGTTGGGCAGGGCTCTGGGGACGTTCAATAGCTTGGAGTAACGCTCGTACAAAGGCTTCTTGACCGACGCTTCCATCAACAATGTCCATGGCTCTTACCATACCCATAGAGCCATCTACCCAAAGGATGCACTGGGGGTGATCTTCTTCAATATGATTCCCAATATGAATTAGGTTTGAGTCAGCTTGATATTCTCGAAACTTTGGCAACGAACGACGATCCCCCTCCCAAACTGCCGTAGTTTGTTTGAGTTGCTTGAGGCGACGTAAAGTGGAACCGTTAAGTGTAGTCATTAACTTAAGACAAAAAACATTGTGAGGTGATATAGGGGCAAGGCAAAAGAAATGCTTACTCCATCATGCAACAAACTGAATATAGCAATCCTATTTGATTTGTATGTAGGGGCAATTCATAAATTGCCTCTACGATTCTAGGCGGAGAAAAAATTGCTTATGAATCATGCCTGATTGCTATAGATCCCTTAGATCCCTTGAAAAGATTGTACAATTGCCTTGTATATAATGCCCTAATCAGGGTCTATTTAGTAAACACTAAACCTGTAACCTCTGATTAGGAAATTCAACAAAAAACTTAACTAAAAATTTAGTGGGCAACGAACGATGGATGAGCTAAAACCGATATTCCAAGAACTTGTGAGCCAGCCCGCAGCATTTCTAGGTGGGTTGTTTTCTGGCTTTCTCAGACTTGATGTAAATGAAGATCCGCTAAAATCTTGGCTAAAAAATCAGGGTGTTTCGACGCAAGGGGGCTCAGCAACCAACAGCTATCAAAATGGCAAGAGTAGTGGACCTCAGTCAATTTCCATTGATTAATCGTTTGAGTAAATTTTAGCGATCGCACCAAACTAATCGCAACAATATCTTATGTGGGTTGAGTACTGTTTACTGATCGTTGCTTATCTTTTGGGATCGATTCCAACGGGTTATATTGCAGGGCGGCTTGCAGGAATTGACATTCGTCAGCATGGTTCTGGTTCTACTGGAGCTACAAATGTCTGGCGAACTGTGGGTAAGCCTGCTGGGATTACAGTATTTACCGTCGATTTCCTCAAGGGTTTGGCTGCGGTTTGGCTGATGCAATCTGCTAGTCAGTTCCAAGTTTGGCTGCGACCCTCATTTTCACTTAACTACTCAGTTCCAGTTGATTGGGTGCAATGGTTGGTGGTCAGTGCCGCGTTACTCGCTCTGTTAGGGCATAGCCGCTCAATTTGGATTGGTTTTAGTGGTGGAAAGTCGGTAGCAACTGGCTTAGGTATTTTATTTGCTATTAATTGGGTAGTTGCCTCAGGGGCTTTAGGGCTATGGTTGGCAACGATGGCAATTTGGCGCACGGTGTCGCTCAGTTCAATGATGGCGGCGATCGCTGCCCCAATTCTGATGTTTGCCGTTCGCGCCGATCTGGCTTACTTAGTTCTGACTGCGATCGGTGGGCTTTTTGTGGTTTGGCGACATCGCTCTAATATTGAAAGGTTACTGCAAGGCACAGAGCCTAGTCTTTTTCCCAGCCCGACCAGTAATCAATCTGCGAGCAGTCCTGAAGTCGAGTGATTAGTTGGGGTCATCCAACTTGTAACAGTCGGCTCTTGATATTACAGTTCTTAGAGGATGGCGATAAGTAACAAATCAAAAAGAGGGGAAGTTTTTCTTCCCCTCTTTTTGATTTGTTTTGCCAATCGGCTAAAACGATCCTTAATTGTCTGGGATCGTAGTAAGAGCTGAAAGCTCTTGCAGGCAAGATGCCTGCGCTACAAATAAATTACAACTCAGTCAGGATTGCTATAGCGATCAAGCTTGGACTGAATTGGACAAACTAAACTGTCTGTGTTTTTTTAGCTTATGTCTCATCAAGTAACCTGCTCCCAAGACCCCTGCGGCGATCGCCCCTGTGGCTGAGCCAGGAACTGGGATTGGTTTGGCTCTGAGCGTAACCTCATAGTTACCCGTATGAGACCTCGTACCATCATTAGAGATTAGCCCAGACTTAGTTGCTTGAAAGCTATATAGAAAATCTGTCCGACCTGCATAGGTGACCTTAACAACCTCGCTGGCTTGGATCGTTGGTGGCAACTTGGCAATTAATGAGTTCACGAATAATGTTGCGGCTGGTTTGGTAAATCCCTGAGAAATTAATTGCTGAATGATGTAGTTAATATTGTCTGGGGTCACAATCACATCTTTGGCATTGAAATATCCCGCCAAGCCAATTTTGACTAGCCCTGAATCTTGATTGACGTAGGAGATGTTGGGGTCGCTAAATCGTTGGAACCCACCTGTGGCAACAAAACCTTGATAGGCTAATCCGATGAATGCTGTATATGCAAGGGGAGTTAGACCTAAGGTACTTGGAGTGATACTGTTAGCCAATAATGCTTGGAGGAACCACTTTTGTCCAAATGTAAACCCACCAGGAGTAACAACTGCTTCCCAGTCAGACAGGGTTAGGCTGCTTAACTGGATAACTTGCCCACCAATTGTGCCTGACAAAGAAGTATTTTTTGTAAAATCGAATCCAGGTTGTTCGCTGCTCGCAGCCAGTTCTACATTACCAGTTGGACTGCCTGCATCTCCATCTAGAACTTTTTGCACGTTTGCAGGAGTGTTTGGCACTAGAAACGTGTTTGTAGCATTGGCATCAAAGACTAAGTAATCAGATGGGGCAGAGCCGCCAATACTCGCACCAGTGATACCAACAGCAAAGGCAGGTGCTGTACTTACGATCGCGCTGATACCAGCAAGCACTGAAACACTAGTTAAAAAAGATAGGGTAGATTTTGTCATAGTTTATTTTTACTACTCGATTTGCTGATTTCATTGCTGATTAAACTTGACGCATCTTTACTGAAGCCCTAGCCAGCCACTTTGTAGCATTCAGTCTTTTTTACCTAAGAGAAAACTCTAAAAATCTCAAAAATCTAAACTTATCATTGATTTTTGCAAATCTTCACTTCTATGATGTAATTACTTTACAGAAACAATGGCAGTTATGACAATTCCCTAAAGTTATTAAATGGCATCCAAAAAGTTATTAAAAAGTTATTGTTTCTGTCCTGCAAAAACTTCGCTATGAATTAAAGTGTCATAACAATACTTAATGAGTCGCCATCATCTCTAGTTCGTACAGACTGGCATAGAGACCTTGCTTTTGGATCAGTTCAGTATGACTGCCTGACTCGACGACTTCGCCTTGCTTTAATACCAAAATGCGATCGGCTGTGCGAATTGTGGAAAGTCGATGAGCGATGATAATGGTGGTGCGCCCGACGAGCAAGCGATCGAGTGCCTGTTGAATTAAATATTCCGTTCCTACATCTAAACTTGCCGTAGCTTCATCCAGAAATAAGATTCTTGGATCGCGAACCGCCGCACGAGCAAAAGCTAAAAGCTGCTTCTGCCCACCAGAAAGATTTGTCCCTCTTTGCCGAACTTGGGTATTGTAGCCATTGGGTAGGGCTTGGATGAATCCATCGACATTCATAGACTGGGCAGCAGCCGTTACTTCCTCCAGGCTATAGTCCTCACCTAAAGAAATGTTTGCTTTCACATCCCCTGAGAATAAAAATGCGTCCTGTAAAATCACACCAATGCGATGGCGCAACTCTGATTGCGTGATTTCTTTAATATCCACACCGTCAATCATAATTCGACCTTTGGTCGGCTCATAGAGTCGCGATAACAAGCGAATAATCGAGCTTTTACCTGCCCCAGTTGGGCCTACCAATGCTACTTTCTCGCCAGCCCGAATTGTAAAATTCAAATTTTTTAGGACGTACTCATCGGGCTTATAGCCAAACCAAACATCTTCAAAACAAATCTCTCCTTTACCATCTAAGGGCAAAGATTTAGGAAACTCAGGATCGCGAATATCGATCGCTTCACGCATGATACTGTTAATGCGCTCGATCGCGGTAAAGCCCGATTGAATCACTGTAAATTTTTCGGCAAGCTGCCGCAGAGGATCGAAAAGCCTCTGTGAAAACAGCACAAATGCAGACAGTTCGCCAAAGGTGAGGCTTTTTTGGATAATCTGTCCGCCGCCTAACCACAAAACCCCTGCGATCGCAACCAAGGCAATCCACTCTAGGGTGGCTGACACCGCTGAGTCGTGAAAAATTGTCGTATTAACTTCGTCAATGTAGCGTTTGTTGACCTCTTTGTGTTGCTTTGAGTTAAACGTCTCTCGACGAAACAACTGCACAATGCCAACGCCAATAATATTTTCTTGCAGGATTGAATTTAGTTCAGCGAGGCGATCGCGCGCTTTGTAGTTGGCTTTGCGATATTCGTGCTGAAAGAAAACAATTAATCCTGTAATGGGAATTACCATTGCTACAAGGAGTAACGCTAGATCCCAACGTAACCAAAACATAAATAGCGCGATTACTGCGATCGAGGCAAGATCGCTAAAAATGCCTACTGCACCTGTAGCAAAAACATCTCCCAATGCCTCAACATCGCTAGTAAGGCGAGTAATTAATTTCCCAACAGGGGTGCGGTCAAAAAAGCTGGTGGAGAGTAACGTGACATGACGAAAGAGATCTGTTCGGATATCAGACGTAATCTTTTGCCCTACTGCTTGGACTAAGTAACCTTGCCAAGCCTGCAAAGCCAAACGCACCACAATCGTTAGCAGTACCCATAAACAGACAGACCTAAGTCCAATTAAGTCTCCTTGTTTAATGGGTCCATCTATACCCTGTTGAACCAAGATCGGCTGGATGGCTCCAGCAACTGACAAAGGGACAAGGAGGACAAATGAGATGACTAAGTCTTTTGTGCTGCGCTTTGCATATGGCAGTAGTTGCAGTAATAACCGCCAATCCCCACCTTCAGAGCGTTTCTCCTCTTTTTGAGTAGAGGGAGATGCTTTGGTTGTTGAGCTTTTGATAGACACTCCCAATGATTTTAGATTTTTATGTTGAGTTTTTACTCTAGATCTTTGCTACCGGGGTTACGAGAGGGATCGCTATTCAGAAAACCAAATACAAAAAGGCTAACAAAAAATATGACGGTGATATAAACCACGATTTTGAGCGTGAGCATGAATGAGAATCTCCCAATGAAATGAAAAATAGAGATTGATATAGCAAATCTCATTCTATCGGAAAACTAGAATTAAACCTATCGAAACTCAATTCAGAACTTTATTTGCTAATCGCCTACCTTCTGCCTATGGCGAAATAGGTAAGTGCCCGCTCATAAGTTGGTTGCGCTCAATACACAGTGCTGCTTGGCTAGCCAGCGATCGCAAGACACAAACTTCCCAATCTGAGTAGGATTGCGTGACTTTGCTCACATTTTTATCGGTTATGAGATCGTCAGGCTTAACTTTACGATTGATTAATTGCATGACTCCAACCACCGTTCCTGCTGAACCTTGCATGGGCACAACCAGGACTGAGCGAGTAATGTACTCAATATCGCGATCCATGGCTTGGTAGTGACGATAAGAAACATGAGATGGGATATTTTTGACATCTGGTATGTTTAAAACTTCGCCCGTAATTGCTACATATCCAACCAAACTATCGGGGCTCATGGGCATCGCAAAATTTTTCAGCGATCGCTCGGGTTGCGAATAATTTTGAGAAACCTCAAAGCAAATACTATCAACTGAGCCAGTGCGATCGATCAAATAAATACTGCCAGCATCGCTACAGGTGATTTCTCGGCTTTTTGACAAAATCAAACTCAATAGCTCTCTCAAATCTTTGATACTTGAAAGTGCAAGTCCAACCTCTAACAGTTGCACGATTAAAGAAATTTTCTCTAGCTCTTGAGCTTCAAGCTCCTCAAGTTTTCGCTTAATTTGACTGCACTCTAGCTGCGATAAAAGTAGTTGCTCGGCTAATTGTTGATTGTGATTTTTTAAGGACTCTAGATTATCTTCAAGCTCGTTTGGGTTATTCATAGACAGGCAACAGATAATTTGCGTAGCTTAATTTCTAGTCTATCAGCACTGCAATGTAGCATCAGCTCGAACGTCTGAACCAATATAAAAAAGTGCTCCTAGGACTAGACTAGGAACACTTTTTGTCATCTGAATATAATGAAGGGCAAAAGACTATTGAGCTTCACCTTCTGATAAAGCATAGCCACCAGTGCCAAAGTCTTGACCATAACCTTCTTCACCATGTAAGGCAATATCCAACCCTTGCGTTTCGGTATCTGGCTTGACACGCAGATCGCCAAATACGAGCTTTAAAACAAAAAGGATAATGGCTGTACCAACTGCAGCAAAGATATAGGTTGCAGCAACACCATAAAATTGAATTAATATTTGCCCACCGTTACCATCAAGCAAGCCAAGATTAATAGGCTGTTTTGTCGCTGGATCCATAATTTGGTTGACAGCTTTGGTTGCAAATACACCAGTAAGCATTGCTCCAATAGTTCCTCCTACTCCATGTACTGAGAAAGTATCCAAAGAGTCATCAAATTGAAACTTAGCACGCAAGTTGACAGCAATAAAGCAGAAAACAGCTGTAATCGAGCCGATTAGAATTCCGCCAATGGGTGTGACAAATCCAGCTGCGGGTGTAACGCCAACAAGCCCGGCGAGGAAGCCACTGGCAATACCAACGGCTGTGGGTTTGCCTCTAAATACCCACTCAACAAGCATCCATGTTAAACCACCAGCCGATGTTGAAACCATTGTTGCTACAAAAGCAACAGTTGCTAGGGAACCAGCAGAAAGAGCACTACCTGCGTTGAAACCAAACCAACCAAACCACAGCATTCCAATTCCTAGTAAAACAAAAGGAACGTTGTGAGGTATATGAGGGGTGGTCGTATAGTTTTTACGCGGTCCAATCATCAATACAGCAATAACTGCCGAAACGCCAGAGCTGATGTGAACGACGGTACCACCTGCGAAGTCTAAAGCACCCATCGCACCGAGCCAGCCTTTACCCCAAACCCAGTGAGCCAAGGGAGGGTAAATTAGAGAAGACCAAAGTAACATAAACCAAAAGTAGGCTTTGAAAGACATGCGCTCTACGATTGCACCTGATATCAGTGCCGGTGTAATCACGGCAAACATCATTTGGTAAACCATAAACACTTGGTGCGGAATTGTAGCGGCATAGCCAATTGGATCTGCTGCATCTGCCGCAACTTTATTCAAGGCTAACCAATCAAGACCACCAATGAATTTTTCCAGTCCTTCGCCAAAGCCGCTGGGACCAAGCGTGACATCAAAGGAAAGGCTATAGCCAAACAATGTCCAGGTCACACCCACCATTGCTAAGAGCAAGAAGCTCATCATCATGGTGTTGAGAACGTTGCGCGATCGCACCAAACCTCCATAAAAGAAGGCTAAACCAGGAGTCATAAACAAAACTAACGCAGATGCTACGAGCATAAAAGCTGTATCACCTGAATTAGCAGCCCATGGTGGAGCGGGAGCAGGATCTGCAGCCCATGCACTCCCTACAAATGGGAGAATCAGCATACACAATGTGATTACCCCGGAAATTAGAAGCTTTCTTAGCACTTTAGTTTTTACCTCACAAACCCTAGGAATTGATCTACATAAGAATTGCATTTGACTATCTATCTATCGGAAAACCAATTCTGTATCTCTAGACACTTAATGAATATCCTGCTAATACACCGAGGAATACGTTCAGCCAGACATATATGCGGTAAAGCAACAGTTTCTAATCGAAAAAATTGCATACGACATAGCAGCAAAATATCGAGCAGAAAAATTTTTAAGCTTCTAAAGTCAAGGAAGAAACTGCCTTGAAGAAATTAGTCAGGTTTAGTCAAATGTTCAATTAAACTTACTAGATCTCACCAGACCAAGGGGGATGACTTTGTATCAGATGTTACATCTTTCTCTAGGCGCAATAAATAAAGCATTTTGGCTTATACATTTCACAATTTTGCAGATATCAATATGGGCTGAGATTAAACTTTAATTCGGGCAAAATTCATTAGTACGCAATGATTTTCTGCCCCAAAATATATGGTGAAGTATTTATTGAAACTGAACTTTGATTCGGGCAAAATTCAGCAGTATTTTGAAAATATTAAATGATTTTAAAAGTTGAAATAAAATACGTGACTTGATACGAAAAGCCCCTTTTGTTCCGATCGCCGATCGCTTTCTAAATCTCAACTTTTAAGCGATCGCAAATTGGTTGGTTCGTCTGCTTCATCTTCATATTCATCATCCAAATCATCTTGAAAACCATCGATGGGATAGACATCTGGCCATACAGAGGCACCGTGTTCGTAAACATCAATACCCACGCGATCGGCTTCGGGATGCACGCGCAAGAGACCCATTGTTTTGAGCGCACCGAACATGAGAAAAGCAAAAGCAGAAGTAAATGCCACGATCGCGGCTAAACCGCCCAACTGTACGGCTAGAATATCAAATCCTCCCCCCAGAAAAAGTCCAGCTTTTTGATTTAAGGTCAATCTCGGATCGCCAAGAAAGCCGATCGCAATGATTCCAAACGATCCGCAGCAACCATGAACGGCGAAAGCACCGACTGGATCGTCAATTTCAAACCATTCGACCACATCCACTGCCACAATTACGATGACGCCTGCGATCGCGCCAATCAGTACTGCTGCCCAAGGCATTAAAAACGCACAGCCACCTGTAATGGCAACTAAGCCTGCAAGAGAACCATTCAGCGCACAAAACAAGTGCCACTGTTTGAAGCGGATGTAGACATAAATCAGAGCCGTCATGGCTCCTGCCGCTGCTGCCAAGGATGTGTTAATGGTTACGAGGCTGACCAAACCAGGGTTGCTCATAGTTAAAGCAGAGCCTGGATTAAAGCCGTACCAACCAAACCAAAGAATCATCGTGCCAATCGTTGCATAGCCCAAATTGTGAGCGGGCGGCATCTGTCCCCACACGCGATTTGGACGTGGCCCGAGCATAATTGCACCGACAAGTGCGGTAAAGCCCCCCACAGCATGGACAACCGAACTACCCGCAAAGTCGTGGTAGCTGAGCTTATCTAGCCAACCACCGCTATTCCAGACCCAGTGCACGATAAGGGGGTAGCTAAATGCGCCCATCACAGTACTGTAGATCAAGTCACCAATAAAGTCTGTTCGCTCTGCCATCGAGCCTGTGGTAATCGTACTTGCTGTGGCAGCAAAGGCAAATTGGAAGAAAAACAGCGTGAAAGTGCTGATCTGGGCGCTGGAACCACCTGCACCCATGGCGTAAGTTAATGTACCATCGGAAGCTGTTGAGATCGCTTGGCTGAGAAAGAAGTTATCTGTGCCATAAAATCCATTGGCACTGGTACCGAAAGCGATCGCAAATCCAGTTGCCCACCAACCTAGAATTGTTGTTGCTGCGTCAATAAAGTTTTCGATCAGGGTATTTACAACACCCGTTTGACGCACTAAGCCCGCTTCTAGCATGGCAAAGCCACACTGCATAAAAAATACTAAAAAACCAGATATCAACACCCATGTGGTGTCAATGGACACCTTCATATCTGTGGTGGTCTTGGTCAAAGAGTCAATCGTCGCTGGATCTGCTGCATGAACTACCGTTGGAGCAAATACTGCAAAAATCATGGAGCCAATGCTCAGTGCCAGCAGTTTTGGTAAATGCCGTTTTTTCTTTGTGATGGCTGGTTTCATTACTAGTGAAGAATGAGTAGGAATTGAGATGTTAGAAGGTGATGGTGCAAGCTTAAGCGATCGCCGCAACAAAATTTATCAGCACGATAAACTGCCCCCTTAAAAGATCAGACCAAACTTGGGTATTTATCTTTGTGTTAGTCGATACAGGGACAAAGATTCAGCATTAAGCACTAACCTCGAATATTCAACAGATCGTATTTCATCAGTCGGAAGGATGCTGTTGATATACGCGAAAAAGTTCGAGATAAGCATGAGCTGTTGCATTTATGGAGAAGATATTCGGGCGCGTAAGATCTGTTTTTGCTAGCGTAAATCCCTAATATTTCTTGTTTGTAAATACTAGCTAGATAGGTTGCGGACTGAGGAAGAAGGTAGGTTGAGATAGTGAAGGCTTTCTATGGTTTCCAAGGCGGCATCTCGAATTGCAGGGACTGACTCGCGGCTGAGAAGTAGATGGCAATAGTCAGCGATCGCGCGTTCTTGACTGAGCGGAAAACGTTTTTGTTGGACGCATTGAGCGAGTTGGCGTACGGCGATGAGGCGCTCTAGGTCGTCAGCTGAAGTGATACGAGAAATGAGCTGGTCGATGCTGGTTTGTTGTTTCTGTACCCAGCGATCGATGATCTGCTGCGCCAGTAAGAGTAATACCGCAAAAGTGGCGGTTAACTGTAGGATCTCGGCTGAGGCTAACCAGTGGTCGGGAATACTACTCCAAATTCCCAATAACGTGTAAGTAAAAAATACGGTGGAAGCCCCTGTTGCTACAGCAAGGGACAAACGACGATAGGGACTCAGCCAAAGCTTCTGAAGGCGGGGTAGGAGCCCCTGCCATTCCCAGTCTTGCAAGATATAGATCAGGCTCATCACCACGATACCAGCCATGGTTGCCGTCACCAGTTGCCAATTCCAAAACAGCATGAGCAGCAACATTACAGCCACTAATGCCCAAACGGGGAAATCTTGCTTACGCTTCAGACTATGACTGAGCGATCGCATAAATTGCTGCGATGTTGAGGTTGTTTCTTGAAAACGATCTCGAAAATCTCTTACCACTTGCTTACCTAGCTAATATCCCAAGCGAATAACTTAAAGATAGACAGAATGAGGTGATGATTACCTGTGGATAATATTCTAACGGCTTGACAGGCAAAATCGCAGCCTATTTTTTAATCCAATTTTCTCAGTCAATGCACTCACCGAGCAGGTCGTTTATAGAGGTTTTGCAAACTTAGCAATGCAACTCCAAAGGTAACAATCAATACCCCAACTACCTGTAAGGGCTCGATCTTATCTGACAAGATTGCAAATGCCAGAAACGTTGTAAATGCAGGTCCACTGGCGCTAACTATCGAAGCTTGGGATGCCCCCATGAGCTTTGTGCCAAAGCTTGTTAGTAAGTAACCACTCAAGGTTGTCAGAGAGATCAAGAAACACATGCCTAAAAGGGACTGGTTTAAAGCAATTGAAGATGAGATAAAGGGCAAAGTGCATAAACAGAGTAATAAAACCACACTGAAGTTAATTGTCGTAAACGAGACAGGGTTGAGCTGTTTAAAACAAGCTTGGGAGGCAACGATATAGCCAGCAAATGTAATGCCAGATAGTACTGCATAGACAATCCCAATCGGATTTAAGTTGGGCTGCATCCCAGCAATCACATCTTTAGCGGTTAAAATCGCACCAAAGTACACAATTCCAATCACAACCCATCTTGCCCTTGTGGGGCGATCGCCAAACAAAAACCAAGCCAATAAAACAGTGACGGTTGGGAAAATGAAAAATAGCGTGACAGCAATACCAGGTTTCATCAAGCCGATCGCTAGATAGATGAAAGCAAATGATGTGAATTGCAACACCGCACTCATCACAACGCGCCAAAATAAAGGTCGCCGATTGGGGGCTAAGGTTTGCTGAATGTCTCGTTTGACATTGACTTTAAAGATTTGCGTTGCTACCAACCACATTAAAGGCGTCGCAAACAGCATTCTCAAAAACAGCAACATAAAAGAACTGTTGATGCTGGGCTTGATTAAGCCACCAAAATGAAAACCACCCAAAATGTCAAAGGGTGAAAAGACAATTTTGACGAATACATTTTGCAGAGAAAGAATCACCGAGGCTGCCAACACCAACATGAATCCCTGCCACCAATCATCACTTAGGATTTTTTTGGGCTGTGCAACAGTTGTGGCTAGGTTTTGATTGCCATAGATTGGGGGAAGCTTGGCAGAACTAGCCGATCCATAGGAACCGTTGCCATTGGTTCTTACCGTTGTTTTGACATCCGATCTCATTTCAGGAATGTCGTTTCTGGAACTAGTTTCAGAAACAGACACACCATTGCCGTTGGTGTAGCTATTGGGGCTGGGAGAGCTATGTAGCTGCTCGTTGAGTCTCTCTACCAAAGCTGCCAGCATTAACTCTCCTTGCTGCCTTTGGCTATACATCCGACCCATTTGTCGATCTAGCTCTTTTTGGTAGCTGTCAACATCGCTCTGGAGTGCTTGAAACGTTGCTCTGAGCGAACTATCTAAATTGGTAATTAAACGATCGACGTTTTGCGAATATTGATTTAAAGGTGCAGAGTTAGACGTATAGGTATCGGCTTTGAGGTGAACTGCGATCGCACGGGCAAGTTGCTCGATCCATTGTTGGCGCTGAATTTCCTGTTGATTTAGTCCTTGCTGTGACACGATCTGCACCTCAAGCTCGTTCCTCTGCGCTTGCAGACGTTGAATATCGTCTGTCAGAGCATTTTTTTGGGCTTGCAGGATCAAGATTTCGCGGCTGAGCCGTCCGATCAGATTTGCCCGCAGATCTGCGAGGTCTTTTGTAATCCCGTTTAGGGTCTGCTCGTAGTTACTATTTTGGATATTAAAGTTATCCATATGTTTGAGAAATCCCCTCGCAACTACGCCATCTTGAGTAAGCAGGCAAAAGTTTACAGCTTTTATAGTTAATTTGCGAGATTTATAGCACCAATTTGGTTATTTGGATTACTTCGATCGTAATTTTGTTCGATAAAATCTGACAAACCTCGATCGCTTAGGTGATTCGGTGAGTTTTGCGATTCATAAAGCATCAACCCATACTCTAGCCCTTCCACCAAGGCCTTGCAGGATGCGGCAATGATATTGGTGGAGACGCCTACGGTCGTCCATCGCCGATCGCCATTGCTAGACTCAATCAGCACGCGGGTTTTGGCATCCGTTCCCGCATTGCTATTGAGAATCCGTACCTTGTAGTCGGTCAGATAAAACTGGGCGATCGCTGGGTAAAACTTCACCAAAGATTTGCGTAAAGCTGCGTCAAGCGCTGATACGGGCCCATTGCCTTCCGAAGCTGTTAATTTTTCTTGCCCCTTTACCATAACCTTTACCGTGGCGAGGGAATCGACCTCACCGTGGCGATCGCTATGGCGGGCGGCATCGCTATGAATTTGAAAACTAAGCACGCTAAAGAAATGAGGTCGTTGGGCGATCGCATCTCGCATTAATAGCTCGAAACTTGCCTCTGCTGCCTCAAATTGGTAACCCAGTTGTTCTAGGTCTTTAATTTTTTGGAGGATTTGGCGACAGGTCGGATCGTCTTTTTGTAAGGGTATACCACAGGCTTTGGCTTTAGACAGGATGTTACTTAGCCCTGCTTGCTCGGAAATCACAATTCGACGGCTGTTACCGACTTGCTCGGGGGCAATATGTTCGTAGGTGAGCGGATTGCGCTGAACTGCACTAACGTGAATGCCACCCTTATGGGCAAATGCTGACAAACCTACAAAGGGCGCATGTTCGTCGGGGGCGAGGTTAACAATTTCACTAACTTGGCGAGACACCTCAGATAGTTGGGTTAGCTGTTCGTCCGTGATGCATGGCACGCCCATTTTTAGCTGTAAATTGGGGATTAACGTGCAGAGATTGGCATTGCCGCAGCGTTCGCCATAGCCATTGATCGTCCCTTGGATCATGGTTACACCCTGTTGCACCGCAGTCAAAGCATTTGCCACCGCTAGCCCTGAGTCATTGTGGGTATGAATCCCCAGCTTTGGCATTATCCCTTTAGAATCTCGATCGCCCCTTTCTGATAACCAGTTCCCAACCTGTTTCACAATGGTTTCGATTTCGCTGGGCAATGTGCCGCCGTTGGTGTCGCAAAAAACCAGCCACTCAGCCCCAGCCTCGATCGCTGATTCTAAGGTACGAAGTGCATATTCGGGATTTTGCTTATAGCCGTCAAACCAATGTTCGGCATCGTAGATGATATGGCGATCGCGGCTGCGAAGATAGGCGATCGTATCGGTAATCATTGCCAAATTTTCATCTAGGGTGGTGCGCAAGCCCTCAGTAACATGCAGATCCCAAGACTTACCGAATACGGTCACCCAGCGCGTACCTGAGGCAATAATCGGCACGAGCATCGCATCCTCGTTGGCTTTAGCTCCCGGTCTGCGTGTCGAGCAAAAGGCAACCAGTTCGGCATTCATCAAGGGTTTTGCTTGAATCCGCCGAAAAAACTCGCCATCTTTGGGATTTGCCCCAGGCCAACCGCCTTCAATAAAGGCTACCCCTAAGCGATCGAGTTTGCGGGCAATTCTGACTTTATCCTCAATCGATAGGGATAACCCTTCTCGCTGTGCCCCATCTCGTAGGGTTGTATCGTAGATTTGCAGTTTGGAGGGTTGGAGGTTAGGTTGGCAATCTTTCATGTCTGTCCACCTTTAGCGACCTAATAACTTTACGATGCCGATGCCACCAAAGTAGAGCATCCCCACAGCCCCAGCCAGCAAACTTTGGGTCATGGGATCGGTGGATGGCGTTAACACTGCTCCGAGGATTACTGCGCCTAGCACGACGAACCGCCATCCTGCCAACATTTTTTTAGAGGAAACAATTCCTGTGATTGCTAGCAATGCCTGTACGATCGGGATCTGAAATGCCAAGCCCGTACTAAATAGCAGCAGCAGCACAAATTCAAAATAGCGATCGATCGACCAGAGTTGCTCGACCACATCCCCACCGTAACTAATAAAGAAATTGAGGGCAGCGGGAATCAACGCTACATAGGCAAACACAATGCCAGCCACAAACAGAATGCTGGAACCAAACACGATCGGGGCAACGAGCCGCTTTTCTTTTTTCGTGAGCCCTGGTAGAACAAATCGCACGATTTGGTACAAAATCATGGGACTCGCGACCAAGATGCCACTGTAGCCAGCCACCTTAATCGATACAAAAAAGTATTCTCCGGGTGACAATTGCAAAAACTTGACCCCATGGGCGGGAATCTCAAGCAGGTAGACAATTTTGTTGACGATCGCAAAGCAACCAATAACCCCAACGATTACCGCCGCGATCGCGTAGAAAATTCGGGTTCGCAGTTCTTCAAGGTGATCGAATAGCGACATTTCTACGTCATCGATCGCCTCATCAATTACCTCATCCGTCGCCTCATCAAGCACCTCATCCTCAGATGTTGGCGCTTGGCTAAGGGTTTCTAGCGTGGTGTCAGTAGTAGGAATTGACATGAAAACCTAAAGCTTAGTTCTTAAGTTCTTGATAAATATCAATTCAATCCTAGCAGGCATTAGATTTTGATGTCCTGCTTAAAAGCTTTCCTAAATATTTAAAGCTCCGCCTTAAGGAGGATAAAGTTTGCGAAATATTAACTTTATGAGCCAAAAGTGAGTTTGGGAATTTTGTTCGTGGTAGCTTAAGTTTCATGGCAGTAAATCACTGCGCTCGTTAGCAAAATAGATTCATAAAAAATTTTTACAGGAACTTCGATTGAGCATGGGCAGTCAAAGTCCTTTAATCAATTTACAGATGATTCTTAGTTGCTAAATTTCTGGTTTTTGGGGCTCTATCAATATTCCATTAGCTTTACCTCTCTTGTGTTGAGTTTGTAGAGCACTGATTGTTTCGCCTGCACAAAAGCAAGCAACTTCTCTTTGGGACTCTGTGTTGCTAACCCAAAGCCCAAATATTATCAGGAGAGGTCAAGAAATGTTTTCCAAAAAACTATGGTTGGTTGCGATCGCGGGTAGTGGCGCAATGTCTGTCTGTGGTTCTTATTTCGCTTTAGATGCGATCGCCCAGATTGCCACAATTGGTCAACCAACGGGCAATGATACGCCTCTATCTCAAAAAACATTGGGGGAGATGCAACAAAATAATTCTTCAGTTTTAAGTGGGAGTATGAATTTCTTCCAACTTGGAGGGGATAAGGTCAGCATTCCTGCGATTGATGGCATCACTAACCTGCTAAATTGGCAATCACCAAAAGATAGTCCCAATCCTGTCGCTACATTTAGTCAAACCGTTCAAGATTTTAAGCTGCAACAACGCCGAAAACTTAGAGTTTTCAACCCAATTCTCGAAGCCACCGATCAACTCTCCGATCGAGCTTCTGTAAAGCAAGTACCGACAAAACAGTAATTCTCATTCTCTACAGGCTATTGGTTCGTAGTTTCGTCCAAATTTCTTTGTACTGTTTCGCAGTTGTCTCTGAGAGAGGCAGGAACACTTCGCTTTGAGCGATCGTTTGCGGTGCAGGAAACTTAAGAATATCTGCTTTTATACTGGCTGGTACTTGCTCTAAAGCAGAGGAAGTTGTGGTGGCATCTGTGAGTGCTGTAATTTGAGCCGCGATCGCTGGGGTGAGGCTATAGTCCATCCAATGACAGGCAGAGGGAAGATTTGCAGGATTCGCTTGCTTTGGTAATACCCAAATATCACTCCAGAGTGCTGTTCCTTCGGTTGGTACGATCGCTTTAATATTGGGGTCTTGTTGAGGCGCTTTACGCATATCCTGCGACCATCCCACGGCGACCCAAGTATCATCAATCAGTAAGGGCTGTAGGTAGGTGTCAGAGGTGTAGATAAAAACTTGCTGTTGCAGTTGCTTGAGTTCATCGTTCAATTCTTTAATCGCTCTAAGATCTTCTTGCTGATAAGATAAACCGAGTTTCTTTAGGGCAATTCCAATAACTTCTCTGGGGTGATCGGGCAGTGTGACTTTTTGTTTGAGTTCGGGTCGCCATAGGTCTGCCCATTTGGTAATTTCAAATTTAATCTTGTCCTGACGATAGGCGATCGCGGTTGTACCCCAACGGTAGGGAATACCCCAAACCTGCGATTTCTCCCCAGTTTTGCGAGTGACCAGTTGCTGCCAACGCGTATCCAACTTTGTCCATTGAGGTATCTGTGCCAAGAGGTTAGGAGAGATTGGCTGAATCAGAGATTGCGCGATCGCACTGTCTAGCCAAGCATCACCAATACTGGTCAGATCGAATTTTTTATCGGCATCTGGTTTTGCGAGGAGTTCTTGCCAAAGCTCTTGGGGTGTTTTAGCCGTTTTTAACTCAGTCGTTTTACTAAAGGTACCTTCAAACTGTCCCACAACCTTACTAGGAATTGCACCTGCTAGTCCCAAGATGCGCAAACGGTTAGGATCGGCAAATAAACCACATCCCCCCACGCCAAGCATGACAGAACCACTAATGAGAAACTCTCGCCGTCTCATAATTTTTTATACTCTCGTGCAAATCATAGGTCAGTGAATTCTACCTCGAAGCCATATTTTCAAATTTGGTTAAGCGGGGTTCAAACAGTAATTTAACCGTACCCACGGGACCATTTCGATGTTTGGCAATAATAATTTCGGCAATGCCGCGATCTGGGGTATCAGGATTATAGTATTCATCGCGATATAAATTAATTACTAAATCTGCGTCTTGCTCGATGGAATTATGGGCATAAAATCCTTGCACCGAGAAGTTTTCTAAACTTGGAACGGTTAAATCGTAAACTACTTCTTGTCCAACAAAATCAATTCCTTTAATCTTGTCCCAATAGATATCGCGGTTAGCGAATTCTGCAGTTGCTTCGGGTAGTTCTGGGCTAGAAATATGACAAGGCAAGGCGAGGCGATCGCCAACTTTCAAATCATCTAAACGTTTCCAACCTTGGATCGTCAGGAACTTGTGGTTTGCCGTTGCCACGATCGATCGACCCAAGTTTGTGGTTAAAGCCCACACAGGTTTTGTACCCGTACAAAAGGCATTACTCACGATCGCCTGTTCCATATTCATCGTTTCGGTATTCAATGCCCAGATTGAAAACCCAGATTTTCCCTCCAGATCTCGTATGGGAATTTCTGCTCCTGTATCTGCCATCGTCACTAGGGAGCCACCACTCAAACAGCCTGATTCTCTCAAGTCAGATAGCATGGGACGCTTATTGGTTCTGGCTTCTACGCCGCGACTCAATTGAGAGAGGGCAATCACAGGTACTTGTAGTTCGCGGGCTAAGGCTTTGAGCGATCGCGTAATTCTCGATAATTCTTGCACGCGATTGTCCGAACCAGAACCTTCCATTAATTGCAGATAATCAATCAGAATCAAGCCTAAAACGCCTCCCTTTTCTGCTTGCAAACGCCTAGCTTTGGAACGCAACTCGGTTACCGAAGGATTGGGGGTATCATCAATGAAAATAGGCAGATCGGATAGGGTACTGATTGCCATTGCCACAGTTGCCCATTCATTCTCACTGATTTGCCCCGATCGCAGACGATTGCTATCAATTCCAATATCTGTAGCTTTCGATTTTGATTGACTAGAAAGCAGACGATAAACGAGTTGCTCCTTTGACATTTCTAGGCTGAAAATCGCGATCGGTAATTTGTGATTTTCTGCCAATTTTCTGGCGACTTCTACACCAAAAGCAGTTTTCCCCATGGAAGGTCTGCCTGCAATGATGATCAAATCCGATCGCTGCAACCCGTTCGTCATGGCATCAAAGTCATAAAAGCCCGTAGCTAAACCAGGTAAACTAGTGCTTGCCGAGCCAAGCGCATTAAATCGATTCTCTAGCTCGTAAAAGGTCTTGGTGAGAATATCGCCTGCGGGAATTAAGCCCTGCTGCGTGCGGGCTTGGGTGACAGCAAAAATCTTTTGTTCCGCCAGATCGAGCGCCTGAGCCAACTCCATCTCTGAGTTAAAACTAATGTCCACTGTGGCGCGTCCTGCTTCACCGAGTCTGCGGCGGGTGAACTTGTCTACAACCAACTGGGCATAGTAATCAACGTTGACGGCACTAACCGTGCGATCGCATAGCTGTACGATCTTGCTCTGTCCGCCCACTTTTTCGAGGGTATCGCGATCGCTCAGCCAAGTCGTAACGCTCATCATGTCCGTGGGATTGGACTGGTTGTGCAGCATTAAACAGGCACGATAGATCTCTTGATGGGCTGCGACGTAAAACATCTCTGGTCGCAGCAAGTCCATCACACGCGAGATTGCTTCTGGATCCATTAAAATCCCCCCTAAAATTGCTTCTTCAGCCTCAATATTTTGGGGGGGGAAGCGATCGCTCGCGCTTTCAAACTCGTTACTCATCCGTTAACTCTCAGAACTACACTCACCCGATCTATGTTTATAGTCTTATACACTAGACTTATCAAACATAGGGTGAAACTAAGGAAATACTCATAATTAGAATTTTTACCCTTTGCCAATGAAATTGGTTGCAATGTTGAGTTTGATAATATATGGGTAAGAAAAGGAGTTAAAAGCAAATGACTCAAGCCGTTTCGTCGCCTGTCACATGTTATGAAGTGGAGAATGCACACCAAAGGGTAACGTCACGGTGTCTGCATAAAAAGGCACCAACATATATATGACCTGTTGGACGACAATGGAATTGTTATGGAGATATTTTAAGCCTTGGCACTAAAGATCGCCTGTAACTTGTTACAAGCCTTAGAAATGGCATCAATGCTACCTGGGTTTACCAATCCGTAATAGTCAAACGTGTAGACGCGATCGCTAGTCACAGCCCCGAGTTTATTCCAGAAGGGAACTTCTTTGAGTTTGCCGATCGTGCCATCACCAACATCCACAAGAATCAACACCTTTGGGTTAGCTTCTAAAACCTTCTCTGCCGAAAGTGTAATATAGCCACGTTGGGGGCTTTGCCCCTGTAGTTCAGCCGCCACATTGTCAATTTGGAATTGTGTCAGCAAATCTCCCGCCCAACTGTTTTTATTAGGAGCAAGGATTGGTTGAGAACTGACCAGTACGAGCGTTGATTCTGATTTGCCAGCTTTTGGGGTGAGTAGAGTTTGATAGGACTGAATCAAGGCAGTGGGATCGGCTTGAATTTCGGTAGCGAGCGCTTTAGTCAATTCCTCTAATGATTTCCAACTAGTAATACTAGAAGTCATTGTTTTGATGCCTAGCCCTTTCAGCTTTTCTAGAACTCGAGCGTGGAATCCCGTTGCACCAATTACCAAGTCAGGTTTGAGGGCGATGATTTTCTCTAGATTAGGTGGTGTTTGCCCTTCGCTGACTTGGGTGATTTTGGAGATTTCGGCATTCTCTCTTAACAAGCGACTTCCGGGGATGCCGACTAATTTGGTTTTATCCAAGCGATAGATAATATCTGCGGAAAGTGAAGTCAAGGCAACAACCTTAGAAGCACCAGCAGGTTTAACTTCAGGCGCTGTGGTTTGCGAACTTTTGCTAGCAGGTGGGACAGAAGATTGCGAAGGAATGGCAGAATTACAGGAAATGGTAAATATGGCAACTATGAGGATAATCACCCAGTTTCTTAGCGATCTCATCAATTGAAATACTCGATAAATCATCTTCTTTAATATAGCGGTTATTAACTTAGGGCATTTGCGATCGCTTGTTTTTGTTCGGCGTCATAGCCCCATTTTTCGAGAAATGCTGCATACTCTCCTTTGTTTGAGGTTGCTGAATTCAGCATTTGGGCAGCAATTGTGCGAATTTCTGGCAAATCTACTTTCTCAATTAAAAGGGTCGTGCGTTTAGCCACGCGCTCGGAATCATGAGCCTGTTCTGTGTCGCCATTACGACGATGGGTAATTGCCATTGCTGTTGACATGGCAAGGTTTTTCACAAGCAATTCTGCGATCGCCTTGGGTTCAGATTGCAAAGCTTGAATAATTGCAGGGCTGGGATTATCGGCCAATTCCCATGTGCTGGTCAAAAAACTTACAAAAAATCCCCTCGCTCCATTTGAAGTTTTAATAAGTGCTTCAACTTCTGATTTTAGTTGTGAGGCTTCTAAATCTTTTCGTACTCGTAAAGTTTCGGTGTAGGCGATCGCAGCTTCAAAGGTCATATTTGTCATGGAATTGTTCTTAATGTTGTTGTCATCTCATGCGAGAACGATATCAATGGCTAATATTCTTTGATATCGGTTATACAAGTCATCTCGGGGTTTGGTTTTCAATCCCCAAAAGTGTAATCACACTTTTGGGGATTGATGTTATTTATCTGTTGCAGGTTGTAATAAGCTTAGTAAATGTCCTTCGGGACTGCGAACTGCGGCAACTTTGCCAAAGGAAGGCTCGCGAATGCGTCCTTCTAGTTTGCCACCAAGAGCTTCTAATTTAGCGATTGTCTCAACTACATCATCCACATGAAAACTAAGAATCGGCGATCCTCCAGTCTTAGGATCTTCTTCTACGCCATGCATAATAATCTTTGTTCCATTAGCATCAAGTTCGGCCATGTTGGGACTCAATTTAGTAATTTCTAAACCTAAGCCTGAGCTGTAGAACTGTGTAGTAGCAGGAACGTCTTTTACCATCAGCATGATATGTCGAAATTGTACTGCCATTTTGAGATTCTCCTAATTGATATAAAAAGTGGCGCTTGCGTCGTTTATTCCAATCCTTAAAATGGCAACGCCATTTTAAGGATTGGAGAATCGTTAAAAAACAAAGGTCAATCCAGCTCTGAGACTGATTCCTGGTTGAGCAAATCGCGCCAGATCTGTCGGTGCAGGCGCAGTAACGAGAGGACGTACATCGGAATAAAGGAAATATTGGTTGTTGAATAGATTGAAAATTCCCATATTTAGAGTTAGCTGCGGCGTGATTTTGTAGAATCCAGTCAAGTCAACAACTGTATATCCCTGCGGTGTATAGGCATTGACGGGTCGATTGCTCGCAAGTCGGGGTTGCCCTGCAAAAGTGGCAATCAGATCGGCTCCCCAAATATTTTCTGGAGCGCGATAGCGCAAGCCCGTCACTAACTTAATTGGATCGACTGTTTCTAAAGGTTGATTGGTAATTTGATTCTCACCAACTGTTAGACCTAAAGCTGCAATCAGGCTGAAGCCATCATTGGTGGGACTAAAGCGATATTCTCCGCCCAACTCAAGTCCATAGGTGATTGCCCTTGCCACATTCTGAGATTGGAATAGATTTACATTGGGAATACCGTTAACTGTGGCAACTCCTGCATTTGCAAAAGACTCAATGAAGTTACTATAACTGTTGTAAAAACCTGTGAGATTGAAGTCGAATTGGAGATAATTGGCTCTAACTCCAATCTCAAAGGTGTCGCTAGTTTCAGGTTTGAGATTGGGGTTTGATAGGGTTTGGTAACGGAAGGTGGGACTGGTGAGATTGGTGAAGCCAGAATTGATTTCACTATATAATGGCGTGCGAAATCCTTTGGCGTAACGTCCTGTCAATGTCCACTCGGGTGAAGTTTGCCAAACAAAACCGAGGCTGGGTGAGATTGCCGAGTCATTAAAGTCTGCTGCTGTCGCACTAGATGAATTTCGCAAATAGAGTTCATCGATTTTGGTCTTGAGTTGATAGGAATCGAATCTTAGCCCTGCAATCAATGTGAAGGCGTCGCTAAAATCTATTGCATTTTGGGCATAGATACCTAAACGAAAAGTATCAGAATCGGGAAAGTCCTTGACAGGAAAACTATCTGCGCCAACTACATTCGTGGTAAGAATATTTATGCCTGAGGCATTAAAGCGATTTTCAGTACCGTTACGAATGCGCTCGTTGTGCGTAGTAGAAATATCAATTCCATAGGTTAGGGTATTGAGAATTTCATCAATTTTAAAACGGCTTTGGAACTCGACTTCGCCACCCAAAATGCGATCGACAAAGGTGTTGGTAAGATTACGGAGGCGACGACGATCGGCGCCTGCCCCAGTTCTTACAAAATCCTGAGTCCGAATTTCTTCAACATTGGCGTTTTGATAGTACAACTGGGCTTTGGCGGCAATCAAGAAACTGGTGCTATTAGGATCGTTGAAATCATAGGAGATACTAAAGCGATCGCGGGAGACATTATTGTCCAGAGTCTCATCCTGCCCCCGAAATCCTGTTGGTGACTGCAATCCAGCTGCAGTAATTGGCGCAACTTTAAAGTTATCGCGATTGCGGAAGATTTCCGCTGCGAAACCAATTTTGCTAGTTGCATCAATGCGATAGACCAATTTACCGAGCCAGTTGTTACGAGAATTACTGCGGCTATCGACAAACTCATTACCAGTGGGAACCTTTGCCTCGGCTCCATCACGGCGCGTATAGCCAAGTAAACCTTCAAAATTACCTTCCCGAAAAGCGATCGCGGCGGTATTTGTAAAACTACGATCGCCTGTTTCGTAATTGGTAGATAGGCTGGTAACGACAGATCGATCGGGGCGCTTTTTAAGTAAATCCTCTGGGTCAATGGTACGAAAACTAACCACACCACCGAGAGCATCACTACCATAGAGCGCGGAAGCAGGGCCACGCACTACTTCTACCCGTTGCAAGCTTTCAATATCGACGTAATCACGCCCAAGGGAGGATGTCCCAAAGGAGAACTGAGTGGGAAGTCGAATCCCGTCATTGAGAATTAGAACGCGGTTGCCACCTAAGCCACGAATATTGATATCCTGCAATCCATAGCGGCGATTATTACCAACTGAAACGTTTGGTTCATAACGGAAGAGATCGCGTAAATCCTGTGATAGATTTTGATCGATTTTATCGGCATCAATTACTGCGATGGAACCAGGGGTTAGCCTTGTTGGTCTAGGAGTTCTAGTGCCAGTAATTGTAATTTCTTCTTCATCTTCACGATCGCGATTGAGACTAAAAAGCTGTCCTTGAATTTTCAACGCAACTTCTTGGATGGGAGGCTTGCCATTGCCGAACACATTGACCCGCAGGGTATTCGAATCAAGTTGAGTAATGTTAATTTTGCTGATTTCAGCAGTAGGATTGGCGGCGCTAAATTCCTGAATATCAGGGATCGCCAATACCGCATTGGGAATATCCGCAGCCAGATTATTTCCTTCTATCCTAAATTTATTGCTGTCAATCTGAAGCGATTGCCCCTCTGCGGTTTCCAGAACAATCTCTAATCTAGAGGCGCTAGGATTGATTTGAACTTTGGTAACTTTAACAGGTGATGCTTGGGCGATTTGTGGGGCAAGAGGCTTAGCCCTCCTATCTTCTGTGGGAATTGCTGAACTGTTGGAAATATTTTCAGCGATCGCTAATTCTACAAATAACAGCGATATGGGAATGCTAAGCATTAAGAATGCTGCATTCTTGAGCAGAATGGGATGAAATTTCATATGATTGTTGATGTCGATTTGATGTCGATATTTCGAGGGCAAGTTGGCGCTTGCCCTTTTGTGATAGTTTTGAAGGCTTACTTCGTAGGATCGCGACTCTTAACTAAGGTATGGGATGGCGAAAGCAAACAGATCTGTAAACCCACAGGGGTAATGACGGTCACTGCTTCTACATCAAAAACTTGACGGAGATTGTCAGGGGTGATCACATCGGCGGATGTGCCGATCGCCTCGATCGCACCCTGCTTTAACATCGCTAGGCGATCGCTATAGCGCACCGCTAGATTAATATCATGCAGCACCGTAATAATCGACAATTGGCGCTCTTGGTTGAGAGTCTTGAGCAGTTCCAATAGTTCTAATTGATGATGTAAATCTAAAAATGTCGTTGGTTCATCCAGTAAGAGAACTTGGGGATCTTGCGCTAAGGTTAAAGCTAAAAAAGCCCTTTGCCGCTCACCACCTGAAAGTTGTTCCACAGGGCGATCGCTAAATTCAGTTAACTGGGTTTGCGCGATCGCAGTCTCCACCATTGCGCGATCCTCTAAACTCAGATCCCATTGCCACCAAGGTTGATGAGGTGTACGTCCGAGGCTAACCAGTTGTCGAACTGTCAAGCCCGATGGAATTGTCTGCTGTTGTGGCAAAATCGCTAACTGCCTTGCCACATCTTTCGCTGGCTGTTGATGAATGGCTCTGCCATCTAGTAGCACTGTGCCTGTTTGAGGCGCAAGAATCCGACTGCATAATTTCAACAAAGTTGATTTGCCCGAACCATTTGCACCTACTAAACTCAACCATTCTCCTTTGTGTAGAGATAGGGACACATTCTGCAAAATCGTCTGTTTGCCATAGCCACCGACTAGATTTTGGGCTTCTAGCAATGCATCAGTAAGGTCGTAACTATCCATTTCTAACCTCTCTGACCCCGACGATAGAGTAACCAGATAAATAGTGGGGAACCTAGCAATGCAGTCACTGCGCCCACAGGTAATTCCACTGTACCAAGTCGGGATAGCAAATCCGCAAGAGTCAGCACCCATGCACCACCGATCGCAGAACATGGCAAAATCCATCGGTAGTCAAAACCGACTAACAAGCGCACACCGTGAGGCACAACCAAGCCGACAAAGCCAATTAGTCCCGCCATACTGACAGCACTAGCGGCAAGTAAACTCGCCACTGCGCCGATCGCTAAACGCGAGCGCACAAGCGAAGTTCCCAAACCCGAAGCCATGTCATCACCAAGATTGAGCAAATTTAGCGGACGCGCTAATAGACAACCTGCAATTAGCGCCATACCAACGTAAGGTCCAACATTATTCACCTCAGCCCAGCCGCGACCATTCAGACTACCAATCAGCCAATTTAACGCCGACTGAATCCTGCCATCATCAGCAAGTAATAGCAAAGTAGTTTGGATAGCGCCAAACATAGAGCTAATCGCCACACCCGCCAAAATTAAGCGCTCAACCGATAGTCCACCGCCCAAGTAGCCGAGGGTGTAAACGAGTATTGCGGTAGCGATCGCGCCAATCCAAGCACCTAAGGGAACTAAAGTCTGTACTACTCCAAGAGTAATCATGGCGATCGCCACGAGTCCTGCACCTGCGGAAATGCCTAACACAAAGGGATCGGCAAGTCCATTTCGTAACATCCCTTGCAGCAAAGCTCCTGACATCCCTAGCGCGGCACCGACTACCATCGCCGCAATGATTCGCGGCAGACGCAACTCCCAAATAATCGTTTGATTAATCGATGTACCTTGATGCCAGAGCGCCTGCCAAAGTTCGTTCCAACCCATCGGCACGGCTCCCTGACATAGAGAAACTGCCATTGTTAATAGCAGTCCGATCGTTAATAAAACTAACGTGGGCAGGAAGCGATCTCGCAGCAATATCTTAGGGTAATAATTGGTTCCATTCATCAGGCAACACCTTAGCAATGATTTCAAACCCATCACGACCATTAGGGGTTAGGACAAATGCAACTCCCTGAGGTTCTGGATAAATTCCTGTTGCAGCTTCAAAAATATCATCATGTCCCACAATGACATTGTTCTTTCCCTGAGCAGGAATTGTAGCGAGCAAAGGAAACACAGCTTTTTTCATCTGTAAAGTATCCATCTCATCATACTCTGCCTTTGGTAAGAAGTTCAGCCTAGAATCCTTCTGATACCTTCCGAAAGCTAAGTCTGCTGTCTGCCAAGCTCGACAATACTCGCTAGAGTACACCTTATCAACGGGAATTTGCAAAGATTGAAAGCTAAGTCCAATTTTTCTCGCCTGTTGCCAGCCCTTTTCGCTAAGCATCCTCTGACTGTGGCAATAGCCCATCTTTGCCACAATTTGATCGGCATAGTCAATCTCAGTACTGACATGACGGAAGTAGATGATATGACCACCTTGACGCAAAGCGCGAACTAGCGCCGCTCCAGAGACTTTATTCTTAAATTCGAGTTTCTCTGGTTCCTTATACTCTTGAGTAAGGAGAGTCTGCGCGGATAGTTTTGTCGGCGCAAGCATAGCCAAAGTACTGACCAGCAAAAAACTTCCAAGAATGTAAACCAACCGCTCATTCTTCATAAGAATACTTTTCATAACTATAAAGTTCAAATACAAATCGATGGTTGTGATAGTTCAAATGCTTTAGAAAAAAGAATTTGTTGTTATGTCGTATTTTCGGCAATTCTCCATAACACGCCTGAAGGATCGATGATGACAAAATCACGCATTTTCCATGCTTGCTGTTGCGGTGGAATAACTCTCACCTGATACTTTTCGGCAATTTTACGCTCTTGCACTTCAGCCCACCAACCATCCAGATCTTCAACCAGCAAATGCATCATCAGGGTTTCGGCAAGTTCTTTTACATAAAATTTTTGCAAGTAAAAGCCGATCCCTGTATTGCCGACATTAAAAACGGCTAATTCTGCATCTTCGTAAAATATTTGAAAGCCAAGGTCTAAATAAAATGATTTGGAGAGATTGAAATCTTTTGCAGGAACAAAAGCTCTCAAGTTTATAGCATTCAAGTTATACACCAAACTCAGACCTCAATAGCGTAACCCACTTTTTGAGACGCTGTTCGGTTAGTTCAGATTGATTGGTGTCATCAATCGCTAAACCGACAAATTTACCATTGCGTACTGCCTTTGATGCATCAAAATCATAGCCTTCCATTGACCAGTAGCCAACTGTCTTTCCACCTCGCTCTGTAATTTTTGCTTCGAGGATGCCGATCGCATCTATGAAGTTATCAGCATAGCCAATTTGATCGCCACACCCAAAATAAGCAACTTTTTTGCCTGAGAAATCCATATCATCGAGTTCGTCAAACAATCCTTCCCAATCTGATTGCAACTCCCCAATGTTCCAAGTTGGACAACCAATAATCAAGCAATCATAGCCCTCAAAATCTCCAGTGTCAGCTTTTGCTACATCGTGTAAATCCACAAGTCCAGACCCAAATATTTTCTGAATTTCTTGCGCTGCAGCTTCAGTATTTCCAGTCTGAGTTCCAAAAAACAAACCAATTTTAGCCATCGTTCTATTTATTCCTAATTGAAGATTGTATTTGTAATTGATGAGAAGGATTTCTCATGAAAGTTGGTATGCAATATAGAATTCATTCCATGAACCTCTGTATTTCTTCACAGTCAATGGAATTTATGCTTGTGTCAGAGCCAATAGAACCCAAAAATTAACCAAACAGGTTAGTGAAGCGATCGTTAATAAACTACCAAGAAACATCACCATAATTTTATTCTCTAAGATTCTAAAGATACGGACATATATAGCAATCCTATTTGATTTATATGTAGGAGCAATTCATGACTTGCCCCTACGATTCTAGGATTCTATGCAGAAAAAAGAATCTCTCATCTATCATTTAGAATTGCTATGGTCATTTGCAATTCGCTGCTAGCAGTTGGCTTTTAAAAGCCCTGTCCCATAGGAAATTCATTCAAAATGGATATCTTAGTACAACCGATAATTGCCATATAAGATTCCCGAATTTTTGCCCAAAAATTCGGGAATCTAGACATTTATTCCACTTCCGCCACGTACATATTCAAAGCTCTACTAACACGACTGAAATCAAACCCGATCGCTTTCAGGGCATGATACAAATGTCCTTGCAAAAAGAAGAACGCTAAGATGAAATGAGCATTTGCTAGCCAGCAACGTGGAGAATGCACACCAAAGGGTAACGTCACAGTGTCTGCATAGAAAGGCATGATGCCAAGTTTTACCTGTAGTACTTCACCATAAAACTCCACTGGATATGCAAGAGTATTTACCGCACAGAAATAAGAAGCAACAAAACCAGCTAATGCGATTCCTCCTAAGGAATAAGAGAGAATTGCCTCACTAGAAAAGATCAAGACTTTTTTAGCCCATTCTAAAGGTGGCATCACAATATGCCAAACCCCACCAGCCAAAAGCATAAAGCCAACATATATATGACCGCCAACCAAATCTTCTAAGCTATTTACATTCGCAAAATGTGTTTGATAGCCGTAAATCGTTAAAGGATCGAGAGTTGGTGCAGTCACAACTCTGACAGCGTGAATATTCGAGTCATAGAGACCACCCCAATACATCGCCTTCAGTACAAGTAATAATGCTCCCATGCCCAAAAACAGCAAATGATGTCCCAAAATAATTCCTAGTTTATGCGAGTCATTCCATTCAAAATGAAAATTTCTGGCAAAGCCCTTTAGATCTTTGAGACTTGATGGGGTTTTAGTCAGATGAAACAAGGCTCCAGCTGCCAAAACCGCAGAAGAAATTAGATGGAGTAAGCCAATAACAAAATAGGAATAACTATCAATAATAGTGCCGCCTTCGCCAACTCCAATACCTAGAGAAGCAAGATGGGGCAGTAAAATCAAGCCTTGACTACCCATGGGTAAATCAGCCCTATACCATGAGATTTCATATAAAGTAAATGCACCAGCCCAAAAAGCGATCAATGCTGCCTGGGCAACGTGAGCTACGATAAAAAGACCAGACAGGTCAGCAAAACGAGCATTTCCAGCCCACCAATCGGACTTTACATTAGTATTTTTAGAGATTTGCATAGAGGGTAGAGATAAGCAAGTAGGTTATTAATTTTGCAGCTATTTAGATTCACTAATAGGAATTAGTTGCAATAATTTCTTCAATAATCCTACTAGCAACTTCTTTATTGAGAATAGCTTTCATTAAAATCTTAATAAACGTTAATAATTAAAGCAACGATCCAGATGCTTACTTGAACATCTCATACCAATTTCCTAAATATTTGCGACAGATCAGGTTTTAGATTCCGCGCTGAGCGCGGTTTTTTCAAAAAAAGATGCAACGCATCTTTTTTTGAAAATGGTATCAGTTCAAAGTGTGAATGTAGAATTTTAGAAAGAAGACAAAGAGAAAGATGGGAGCATCTCAATTAGGTAATAAGTAGAAATACTTAGCAAAGCAGAGTGGGATAATAGATCAAAGTTAAGCCCTATAAAACAATGAGTCCAGAAGACAAAGAAAGACTAGAAGCCTGTA